>NZ_DASYGY010000009.1:928750-1238333 GCF_035999195.1 Pseudoxanthomonas sp. | reverse complement strand
GCGGATGGACTGCAAGACGGTGTTCCAGGCCGACGCGCCCGCCGCGGAGTAAAGAAAAAGCCCGGCATTGCCGGGCTTTTTCCTGGGTGGCGTCAGCGCCAGGAGGTCAGCTGCAAGCGGAACACGTCGCTGCCGTCCTCGCGCTGCACGATGCGCACCGGCGTCGGTACGCCGGCAGCGATCCAGGCGGTGGTCTGCTTCCCGCCGGCGCTCTGGACGACCTTCGTCGTGTCCAGCGCGCGACCGTTCACGGTGATCTTCTCGCGGCCGGCGACGCGGTACACCATCGGCTTGGCCTTGCCGTTTTCCAGCAACCGGTAGCTCATCGACGTCCGGCCGAAGCCGACATCGCGGACCAGCGCCAGGTTGACCAGCAGCGCATCCATGTCGCCGGGCTGCATCGCAACGGGGCCCGCGCGCTGCGGTTTCACATCACCGGTCCAGCGCGCCTGCAGGCCCTTCCAGTTGTAGTGCGTAACGACGGCGCGCGTCTTCATCAGGTAGGTGGAACGGTCGCTGCCGCCCAGGGGCCGATAGCGGCCGCCGACATCCTCGAACACCGTCGCCTGGCTCAGGTTGGCCATCGTGTTGCGGATGCCCATCGCATACGTCCAGCGATTGCCCTGCTGCGACAGCGACATCGAGCCACCCGCCGAAATTCCCTTGAAAGACGCTTCGTACTGGGCGGTGAACGGTTTCAGCGCGTAGGCCGGCATGGCTGTCGTCGCAAGCATGGCGGCGGCGACGACCGGCAGGATGGACATCCTTGTCATCGTGTGATCTCCGGAACTGTGATCAGCGCCAGGACGTGAGGGTCAGGTCGATGGTGTCCTGTCCCTTCTCGCGCTGCAGGATGCGCGCGGGCACCGGGGCATCGGCGACCACCCAGACGATGGTCTGCTTGTCGCCATCGGTGCGGACGACCTTGGTGGCGTCCTGCGGCTTGCCGGCCACGGTGATGCGCTCCTTGCCGGCGACCTGATACGTCATCGGCTTGGCGCGGCCGTTTTCCACCATGCGGTAGGTGAGCGGCTTGCCCGCCGCGACGTCGCGCACGATGGCCAGGTTGACCAGCAATGCGTCCATGTCGCCCGGGACCAGCTTCACGGGGCCGGCACGATCGGGCTTCACGTCGCCGTTCCAGGTGGCCTGGGACTTGCTCCAGTCATAGACGGTGTTGACGTTCTTCTTCTTGATCAGCAGGCGCGAGCTGTCGCTGCTGCTCAACGGACGCATGCGGCCATCCTGCACGTCGAACACGGTCTTCTGGCTCAGGTCCACGGCCTGGTTGCGCACGGTCAGCGAGTACTGCCAACGGTTACCCGGCTGGGCCGCGACGGACATCTGGCCTTCGCCGACCATGCCCAGCGCGCTGGCGCTGTAGTTCGCGGTGAAGGCCTCCACGGCAAGGGCCGGGGCGCTGGCCGCGGCAAGCAGCGCGCCGGCCAGCAGCAGGCGGGGGAAGGAAACGGGGGTCTTCTTCATGATGTTCATGGTGCTCCTTGGTATTCGACCAGGCGGAGGTCTACGCCATCCTGACCGTCTTCCCGCTGCAGGATGCGCACGGGGGTGGGCACGCCATCGGCGACCCAGAAGATGGTTTCGTCGTTGCCGCCATTGGCGCGGCTGACGCGCAGCGCGCTGTAGCTCAGATCGTCGACGGTCACGGTTTCGGGTTCGGGCGACACCTGGTACTGGTACTCGCGGATACGCCCGTTGTCCACCACGCGGTAATCGAGTCGCTTGCCCGGGGCGGCGTCGCGGATCACCGCCAGGTTCATCAGCAGCGCGCTCATGTCGCCGGGCTGGAGGGGCAGTGGCGCGCGCCGCTCCTTCTTGATGTCGCCCTGCCACTGCGCGGTGCGGGCGTTCCAGTCGTAGGTGCCGACCATCCGCTTGCCCATGAAGACCGCGCGGCGGACGGTGGCCTGGCTGATCGGACGGAACTGCCCGCCGGCGGCATCGAAGACCGTACTCTGCTCGATGTTCAGGCCGGCCAGGCGCGCGAACCCACGCGTGCCCTTGACGTTCAGATCGATCTGCCACTGGCTGCCGGTCCTGGGCGCCACCTTCATGCTGGCGCTGCCCGCCAGCTTGCCCTCGTTGTAGGCCTGGTAGCTGGCAACGAACGGCTCCAGCGCCAGCGCAGGCGCCGTGACGCCGGCCAGGGCAAGGCCGAGCAGCAGGGAATGGAAAGGCGAAGGCATCAGGGGGGAGGCGAGGGAACCAAACGGTCGGTCGAATCTAGGGACAGGGGATTTAATAGCGGCTGACCGTGGTAGAGCACGATCTCGCCCTGTTCAGCCAGCGCCCCGGCGCAGGCGAGGCGCAGCACCGCCAGCATCAGGGCGTGTTCGCGCGGGAGCAGGCGTGCGGCCAGCTTGTCGGGCGTCTCCCGGGGCAGGATCGGGATCCGCACCTGGGCGATCACCGCGCCGGCATCCAGTTCCGGGGTGACGAAGTGGATGCTGGCGCCGTGTTCGGCGTCGTGCGCCGCCACCGCGCGTGCATGCGTATACAGGCCGGGGTACTTGGGCAGTAGCGAGGGGTGGATGTTCAGCAGCCTGCCGCGGAATCGTTCGATGAACGCGTCGCCGAGGATGCGCATGTAGCCGGCGCAGACGACCCAGTCCGGGCGGGTCGCGTCGATGGCCTCGGCCAGCGCGGCCTCGTAGCGGGTCTTGTCCCCGAAGTGGGAAGGCCGATGGCCCCAGCGCCTGTCTTCCGGCGCATAGCGCAGGGCCGGTGCCCCGGGCTTGTCGGAGAAGACGCCGACGACCTCGGCGTCGAGCGTGCCGTCGGCGGTGGCTTGCAGGATCGCCCGCAGGTTGGTGCCGCGGCCGGAAGCCAGCACGGCGATACGTGATGTCATGCGGAGAACTCCTCGGATTCCTTGCGCGCCAGGGGCCCTACCAGCAGGGCGCCCACGGTGGCCAGCAGCATGTCGGCATGCGCATCCCACACGTCGCCCTGCTGGCCGTTGTAGGACTCGGCGGCCTCCGGCGACATCGTCAGCGCGATGCCCCATTCCAGCCACTCGTAGATCAGGCTGGTGCACATGATCAGCATCACGGACAGCGTGAAGGCCTGGCCGATGGACAGCCCCCGCCAGCGCTGGCGCAGCCAGTGCCAGACCGCCGGGGCGAAGCAGGCGCCGTACATCAGGTGGATGAAACGGTCGAAGTGGTTGCGCTGCCAGCCGAAGCCCTCCGCTGGCGACCAGCCCACCGCCGCCTGCAGCCACGCGTCGTACGGCACATAGGAGTACAGCCAGCGCGCGCCGATGCAGTGCGCGATGATGAAGGCGCAGATCAGGACGAAGTGCGCCGGCCGCAGCGGCCAGCGCCGGTCGTGCCACCACAGCCACGCCAGTCCGACCACGGTCAGGCTGCTGTGCAGCGCCTGTTCGACCGGCCAGCGGGGCGCGATCCAGCTGGCGCCGAACACCGCCAGCGTCAGCCCGAAGGCGATCGCCTTGCCGCGCGGCATGCCGCGCTCAGCCGATACGGACGCGTTCGCCGCCGGTGGCGGTGACGACTTCGCCGATCTGCCAGTGGGTCAGCTGCAGGCGGGCCAGGTCGGCCTGCACGGCGGCCAGCTGGTCCGGCGCGACCACCAGCACGAAGCCGATGCCGCAGTTGAAGGTGCGCCACATCTCGGTGTTTTCGACCGCGCCCTCGCGCTGCAGCCAGTCGAACACGGGCGGCAGCGTCCAGGCGCTGGCGTCGATCTGCAGGCCGAGCCCGTCCGGGATCACGCGGATGATGTTCTCGGTCAGGCCGCCACCGGTGATGTGCGCCATGCCGTGCAGGTCGTGCGCCTGCAGCAGTTCCAGGATCGGCTTCACGTACAGCGTGGTCGGCGCCATCAGCGCGTCGGCCAGCGGCACGCCGCCCACATCCAGATCGGCCGGGCGGCCGGCGCGGTCGTAGATGCGGCGGACCAGCGAATAGCCGTTGGAGTGCGGGCCGCTGGAGGCGATGCCGACCAGCACATCGCCGGCGCGGACCTTGGCGCCGTCCAGCAGGCGCGATTTCTCCACCGCCGCCACGCAGAAGCCGGCCAGGTCGTATTCGCCCGGACCGTACATGTCGGGCATTTCGGCGGTCTCGCCGCCGATCAGCGCGCAGCCGGAGAGTTCGCAGCCGCGGGCGATGCCGCCGACCACCGCCACCGTGGTGTCGACGTCGAGCTTGCCGGTGGCGAAGTAGTCGAGGAAGAACAGCGGCTCGGCGCCCTGCACCAGCACGTCGTTCACGCACATGGCGACCAGATCGATGCCGATGGTGTCGTGGCGGCCCAGCTGCTGGGCCAGCTTCAGCTTGGTGCCCACGCCATCGGTGCCGGACACGAGCACGGGCTCGCGGTATTTGCCGGACAGGTCGAACAGCGCGCCGAAACCGCCCAGCCCGCCCATCACCTCCGGCCGGAAGCTGCGCTTGACCAGCGGCTTGATGCGTTCGACCAGTTCGTTGCCGGCGTCGATGTCGACACCCGCGTCGCGATAGGTCATCGGGGTGGGGGCGGAAGGCGTCGGCTGGGTCACGGGCGGTCGTCGGCGGGGCAAGAGGCGTGATTTTAAAGGAATCGGTGGGTCCTGAACGGGTGGCGTTGGCGGTATCGGTCCATTCGGGCAACAATTCACCGGGTCTGTAGAGCTCAAGGACGCTCGATGCGCCGGATTCCAGGTATCGCACTCGCCATGGCATTGCTGATGGCGGCACTGACCACGACGCCCGCCGTGCAGGCGCAGTCCGGCCTGCGCACGGAAGGCGATGCGGTCTCGGCGCGCGGCCTGTACCAGGCCGAGGTGCCGGTCAGCGGGCAGGGCGAGGCGGAGCGCCAGGGCGGTTTCGCGCGCGCGCTGGGCACGGTGCTGTCCAAGCTGTCGGGCGATCGCGGTGCGATGTCGCGTCCCGGCGTGGGCGCCGAGCTGCGCAACGCGAAGGACTATGTGGAAGGCTACGACTACCGCCAGGACCAGGGCACGTCGCTGTCGGGCGCGCCGACGTTCCGAACCATGCTGGTGGTGCGTTTCGACGAGGAGCAGGTCAACGGCCTGGCCGGCGCGCTGGGCCTGCCGGTATGGCCGCAGCCGCGCCCGAAGCCGGTCGTCTGGCTGGCGATCAACGATGGCAGCGGACCGCGCCTGCTGGGCCTGCAGCATGCCAATGCCGCGCGTCCGCTGCTCAACCGCGCCATCGAGCGCGGCTACGGTCTGGGCCTGCCCGCCGGCAGTGCGGCCGAACAGGCGCTGGTCGGCGCCATCTGGCGCCAGGATACGGCCGCCGTCGCACGAGCCTCGGCCCGCTACAGCCCGCCGATGCAGCTGGTCGGCAAGCTCTACCGCAACGCCAAGGGCGGCTGGACGGCCGACTGGGTGTTCGTCGACGCCGGCAAGGTGCTGGCGACATGGTCCGTGACCGATGCCGATGCGCGCCGCGCGATGGCATCCGGCGCCGATGGCGCCGCCGATGCGCTGGTGAAGCGTTACGGCAAGCGCGGCAGCGCCGGTCCTGCCGGCACGTACCGCGTGCTGTTCACCGGGATCCGAAGCACCGACGACTACCTGCGCCTGACGGGTCACCTGCAGAAGATGGCCGTGGTCCGTCGCATCACCCCGGTGCGCGCCAGCGGCGATGTGCTGGAGCTGGACCTGGAGCTGGTCTCCGGCCTGGCCGGCTTCCGCCGCACCATGGGCGATGACGCTCCCTTCACCGGCGGCGAAGGCGAGCCGCCGGCCTACCAGATGCGCTGACACAAGGACGCTGCATGGATCTTTCTTCAACCCCGGCGGGCACGCTGGCCCGTCGCTGGCAGTGGCTGCTGATCGCGCTGATCGTCGGCTGGCTGATCTGGCTGCTCGCGCCCGTGCTCACGCCCTTCGTATGCGCCGCGCTGCTGGGCTGGCTGGGCGATCCGTGGGTGGATCGCCTGGAAAGGTCCGGGCGTTCACGCAGTACCGCCGTCGTGTTGGTCTTCACGCTGATGGTGCTGCTGCTGGTGCTCGCGCTGGTCATCCTGGTGCCGATGATCGAGCGCCAGGTGGTGACGGTGATCGAATCGATGCCGGCCTACCGCGACTGGTTCGTGGACAAGGCGCTGCCCTGGGTGGAACAGCGCACCGGGCTTGAACTGGTCGCGTGGCTCGACCCTGATCGCCTGACCGAATGGATCCGCGGCCATTGGCAGCAGGCCGGTGGCGTCGCCGCCACGCTCTTCGGCTACTTCTCGCGCTCGGGCTTCGCGGTGATGGCCTGGGTGGCCAACCTGGTGTTGCTGCCGATCCTGACGTTCTACTTCCTGCGCGACTGGGACACGCTGGTCGAGCGCATCGCGGCGCTCGTGCCGCGCGACCATATCGCCACCGTCACCCGGCTGGCACTGGAATCCAACGAAGTGCTGGGCGCGTTCCTGCGCGGGCAGTTCCTGGTGATGCTGGCGCTGGGTGCGATCTATGCGATCGGTCTGTCGGTGGTCGGCCTGAAGGTGGGGCTGCTGGTCGGCATCATCGCCGGCCTGATCAGCTTCGTGCCGTATCTCGGCACCGCTACCGGCATCGTGCTGGGCGTGATCGCCGCGCTGGTGCAGTCCGGTGGCGACTGGTCGCTGGTGGCGCTGGTGATGGGCGTGTTCGTGGTCGGCCAGATGCTGGAAGGCTACGTGCTGACGCCGCGTATCGTCGGCGACCGCATCGGCCTGCATCCGGTGGCGGTGATCTTCGCCATCATGGCCGGCGGCCAGCTGTTCGGCTTCCTCGGCATGCTGCTGGCATTGCCGGTGGCGGCCATCGCCAACGTGCTGCTGCGCTTCGCCCACGAGCGCTATACGCAGAGCCGCCTGTATGCCGGCGACCGGCCCTCCATCGTGCTGGATTCGTACATCGACAAGGGCAGCGTGGAGCAGGCGGCGCCGCGCGCCGATTCCGATACGCCGTGAGCCGCGATGAGCCGGGCGCGGGGCTGGGTCCGCAGTTGCCGCTGGCGCTGCGGTATCCGCCGGACCAGCGCTTCGAGAGTTTCATCGCGCCGCCCGAAGGCGCGCTGCCGGCGCTGTCGGCGCTCGCCACCACCAACGGTGCCGACTGGGTGTACCTGGCCGGTGCGTCGAGGACCGGCAAGACGCATCTGGCGCTGGCCGTCTGCGCGGCCGCCGAGCAACATGGTCGCCGTGCGGTCTATCTGCCCCTGGCAGCGGCGGCGGGACGCCTGCGCGAGGCGCTCGACGCGTTGGATGGCAACGACGTGGTCGCGCTCGACGGACTGGACGCGATCGCCGGCGGTCGCGAGGACGAAGTCGCCCTGTTCGATTTCCACAATCGTGTGCGCGCCTCCGGCGTGAACGTGCTGTACACCGCGCGCAGTATTCCCGACGACATCGGACTTGGATTGCCCGACCTGCGTTCGCGCCTGCAGCAGTGCCTGCGGCTGATGCTGGATCCGCTCGACGACGAAGGCCGTCGCGATGTGTTGCGCGACCGTGCGCAGCGGCGCGGCCTGGTGCTGGAAGACGCGGCGCTGGACTGGTTGCTCACGCGCACCGATCGCGACCTGGGTGCGCTGGTGGCGTTGCTGGACCGGCTCGATCGCGCATCGCTCGCGGCACAGCGCAGGATCACCGTTCCGTTCCTGCGGCAGGTGCTGTAGGCGCGGATCAGCGCGAAGCCAAGCCCTGTTCCAGTTCCGCGAGCCGCTGTGGCGTACCGACATCGGTCCAGCGGCCTGCGTGGCGCTCGCCGCGGATACCATCACTGCTCATATGGGCCCGCAGGATTGGAGCCAGTCGGAAGCGCGGTTTTCCATTGGCGGCGAAACCGGCGTGGTCGTCGACATGACGCTGCCAATCGTCGAGCAGAGCGGCACGATAGATCCCGATGCCCGCATATGTCAGGCGACGTTCGCCATCGCTGCGGACATGGCCCGTTTCGTCGAGGGCGAAATCACCGTGGGTGGCATACCCCGGAGGATCGATCATCACCAGATGCGCCAGCCCCGCCGGCTCACGTGGCAGCCTGACGAAATCGAAGTCCGTCCAGATATCGCCGTTCACCAGCAGGAACGGCGCCTCGCCGAGCAACGGACGCGCGTTGAGCATGCCGCCCCCGGTTTCCAGTGGCGTATCGCCTTCGTGCAGGTAGTGCAGCCGCAGGCCCCACCGATCGCCGTCGCCGAGCACGGCCGGGAAGCGGTCGGCCAGCCAACTGGTGTTGATGACGACATCGCGTACACCCATCGCCGCCAGCTTTTCCAGATGCCAGACGATCAATGGCTTGCCGCCGGCTTCGATCAGCGGCTTCGGTGTGTGGTCGGTCAGTGGGCGCATGCGTTCGCCGAGGCCCGCCGCGAAAACCAGCGCCTTCATGCGATCTCTCCACGCGCATGCAGCACCGGTTTGATGCGCGCGTCGAGCAGGGTGCCCAGGCCGGCCAGCTCCGGGTAGCGCGGCAGCACCTCGTCCAGATAGCGGATGAAGCGGGGTACGTCGGGCAGGTAGCGGGTCTTGCCGTCCCGGTAATGCAGGCGCGAAAAGATGCCAAGGATCTTCAGATGACGCTGGATGCCCATCCAGTCCGCATCGCGCAGGAAGACCTTGAGTTCGGGTACCGGTACGCCGGCACGCGTGGCGCGCGCGTGGTAGCGGGCCAGCCAGCCGTCCACGCGTTCGATCGGCCAACTCAGGAAGGCATCCTTGAACAGGCTCATCGCGTCGTAGGCGACCGGTCCGCGCACGCAGTCCTGGAAGTCGAGTACCGCAGGTCCCGGTGTCACGGGCATTAGGTTGCGCGGCATGAAATCGCGGTGCGTCAGCACGCGCGCCTGCGACAGCGCGTTGTCCATCAGGCGGCGCTGCGCCAGCTCGAGGCCCTCGGCTTCCCCGCACTCCAGCGTCAGGCCCAGGTGGCGGCGCAGGAACCACTCCTCGAACAGGCCGGCGTCGCGCTGCAGCAGCGCCTCGCCGAACTCGCCCATGCCATCCGGCGGCGTGATGGCCTGCAGGCGCAGCAGTTGTTCGATCGCCGCGTCGAACCAGGTGTCGGCGTTGTCTTCGCTGATGACGTGCGCCAGCGTCGGTCCGCCCAGGTCCTCGAGAAGCAGGAAGCCCAGCTCGGTGTCGATCGCCAGCACCTCGGGCACGCGCACGTCGCCGCCCAGCAGCAGTTCGCGCATCGCCAGCCACGGGCGTACGTCTTCCAGACCGGGCGGCGAATCCATCACGATGCGTCCGGGTCCATCGCCCAGGCTGCGCCAGTAGCTGCGGAAGCCGGCGTCCATCGAGGCCCGTTCGAGCTGGGCGTAGGGATCGCCCAGCGCGCCGCGCGCCCACTCCAGGCGCTGGGCGCCGCGTCCGGAAGGGTCCTGAATCGTCGGGGTCATGCAGTGGCGGCCATGCAGAGAGCGAAAGGACGACAGGGTAAACTGGCCCCTACCGACTTGCGAGGCTTGCATGGCCAAACTCCAACCCGTGCTGCTGTCCGGCGGCTCCGGCACGCGCCTGTGGCCGCTGTCGCGTGAGGCCTATCCCAAGCAGTTCCTGCCCTTGGCCGGCGACGACACCATGGTGCAGGCCACCTGGCGCCGCGTGGAGGCCATCGCCGAATGCGCGCCCATTGTGGTCGCGAACGAAGAACACCGTTTCCTCGTCGCCGAACAGTTGCGGCAGATCGGTGCGCCGGTGCCCGCCATCCTGCTGGAGCCGGTCGGCCGCAATACCGCGCCGGCGATCGCCGCAGCGGCGTTGCAGTCGATGGCCGACGGTGCGGATCCGTTGTTGCTGGTGCTGCCGTCGGACCATGTGGTCCGCGATGTCGCCGGTTTCCGGCGCGCAGTTCGCGATGCTGCCGCAGCGGCCGAGGCCGGCGCCTTGGTGACGTTCGGTATCGTCCCGGATGCGCCGGAAACCGGATTCGGCTACATCCAGGCCGAAGCCGGCGACGGCCTGCGCAAGGTCTCGCGCTTCGTCGAGAAGCCCGATGCCGCCACTGCCCAGTCTTACCTGGATGCCGGTGGCTATTACTGGAACAGCGGCATGTTCCTGTTCCGCGCCAGCCGCTATCTGGAAGAGCTCGCGCGCTTCCGCCCCGACATCGTCGAAGCGGTGCGTGCCTCGCACGCGGCGGCGCGGCATGACGGCGATTTCGTTCGCCTCGACAAGGCCGCGTTCGCCGCCTGTCCATCGGACTCGATCGACTACGCGGTGTTCGAGAAGACCGACCACGCGATGGTGCTGCCGGTCGACATCGGCTGGAACGATGTCGGCAGTTGGTCCGCGTTGTGGGATGTCGCCGATCGCGACACCGATGGCAACGCCCACCATGGCGACGTCATCGCCGTGGACAGTCGCAACACGTATGCGTATGCGCAACGGCTGGTCGCGCTGGTGGGCGTGGACGACATCGTAGTGGTCGAAACCGACGACGCCGTGCTGGTGGCGCGCAAGGACCGCGTGCAGGACGTCAAACGGGTCGTGGCGCAACTCAAGCAGGAGCAGCGCAGTCAGGCCGTGCTCCATCGGGAAGTGCACCGCCCGTGGGGCAGCTACGATTCCGTCGACAACGGGGGGCGCCACCAGGTCAAGCGCATCAAGGTAAAACCCGGTGCCGCGCTCAGCCTGCAGATGCACCACCACCGCGCCGAGCACTGGATCGTGGTCAGCGGCACCGCCAAGGTGACGCGCGGCGACGAGACCCTGCTGCTGTCGGAAAACGAGAGCACCTACATTCCGCTCGGCGTGAAGCACCGCCTGGAGAATCCGGGCAAGGTGCCGCTCGAACTGATCGAAGTGCAGTCCGGCAGCTATCTGGGCGAAGACGACATCGTGCGCTTCGAGGATGTGTACGGCCGCAGCCAATGACCCGGCGGCCGCGTGCCGCAGGAAAAAGGCCCCGCGAACGCGGGGCCTTTCTTCTTCCGCATCACTTCTTCTTGCGGATGAACCCGTAGATCACCAGCAACACGATCGCACCGATCACCGAGGCGATGAAACCGGTCGGTTCGCCGGGGGAGTACCAACCCAGTGCGCCACCGATGAAGCGCGCCAGCAGGGCGCCCAGGATGCCCAGCACGATGGTCATGAAGAAGCCGAGCTTGTCGTTGCCGGGCTTGATGGCCCGTGCGAGCAGACCGGCCAAAAAGCCGATCAGCAAGGTCCACAGGATGCCGCCGCCAAAGATCTGTTCCATCGAAACGCTCCGGTTGGGAAAGGTGTGGGGCGAGGCGCAGCGTAACCCAGACGCCACGACGCAAGCCATCGGCAGGCTGCATGCCCGGGCATGTATGCGTGATGCGGGATGTTGGCTGCACGATGTGGGATGTGGGATGTGGGATGTGGGATGTGGGATGTGGGATGTGGGATGTGGGAGCGACGTGAGTCGCGATGGGCTTTGCAGTGAAGGCCCCATCGCGACTCACGTCGCTCCCACACGCGTCCCCCCGAGCCCCTGCAAAACCTGATGCGCCCGAGCCGCAAAACGACGAAGGCCGGGTCGCCCCGGCCTTCGTCGCGATACCACTGGCACACCGCGATCAGCAGCAACCGTGATCGCCGTGCTGTTCGCCGCCCGCCACGGCAGCCACGCCCGTGGTCTCGCCGCGCACGCTCGCGGCATGGTGTTCGGCGATCACCCTGGCCACGCAGGCCGTGACCTTCTTGCCCATCGGGATGTGCAGGAACTCGTTCGGGCCGTGCGCGTTCGAGTGCGGACCCAGCACGCCGGTGATCATGAACTGCGCACCCGGGAACTTCTCGCCCAGCATGCCCATGAAGGGAATCGTGCCGCCTTCGCCCATGTACATCGCCGGCTTGCCGAAGAACTCGCGGCTGGACGCGTCGATGGCGCGTTCAAGCCACGGCGACATCGCCGGCGCATTCCAGCCGGTGCTCGCCTTCTCCAGGTCCAGGCTGACCTGCGCGCCGTTCGGCGGGTCCTTTTCCAGCAGATCCTTGAGCAACTGGCCTGCCTGCTTGCCTTCCAGGGTCGGCGGCAGGCGCAGCGACAGTTTCACCGAGGTGTGGGGACGCAGCACGTTGCCGGCCGACGACAGCGGCGGCATGCCGTCCACGCCGGTCACCGACAGGGCAGGACGCCAGGTGCGGTTGAGCACCAGTTCGGCCAGGTCCTCGGCCATCGGCGTCATGCCGGGCAGGAAGGGGAACTTGTCGAACACGGCCGTATCCAGCACGCGCGCCGCTTCCTGCGCCTGCGCGACGCGGGCGGCGGGAATCTCGACCTGCAGGCCGTCCGGCAGGATGCGGCCGGTCTGCTCATCCTCCAGTCGCGACAGCAATTGGCGCAGCAGCCGGAAGCTCGACGGCACCACGCCGGACGCGTCGCCCGAGTGCACGCCTTCCTCCAGCACCTTGACGGTGAAATTGCCGCCGGCCAGGCCGCGCAGCGAGGTGGTGCACCACAGCTGTTCGTAGTTGCCGCAGCCGGAGTCCAGGCAGACGACCAGCGACGGCTTGCCGATGCGGTCGGCGAGGTGATCCACGTAGGCGGGCAGGTCGTAGCTGCCCGATTCCTCGCAGGCTTCGATCAGCACCACGCAGCGCGCATGCGGCACGCCCTGCTGCTGCAGCGCCTGGAGCGCGGCCAGCGAGCCGAAGATCGCGTAACCGTCGTCGGCGCCGCCGCGGCCGTACAGCTTGTCGCCCTTGATGACGGGCACCCAGGGGCCCAGGTCGTCGTCCCATCCGGTCATTTCCGGCTGCTTGTCCAGGTGCCCGTAGAGCAGCACGGTGTCGGCTCCGGTTTCCGGACCGCTGGCGGGAATCTCGATGAAGATCAGCGGCGTGCGGCCTTCGAGCCGGACCACCTCCACCTGCATGCCGGGGATGGATTGCGCCTTCGCCCAGCGCTCCATCAACTGCACGGCCTGTTCCATGTAACCGTTGGCCACCCAGTCCTTGTCGAACATCGGCGACTTGTTGGGAATGCGGATGTACTCGACCAGCTGCGGGACGATGTCGTCGTCCCACTTTTCGGCAACGTAGCGGTCGACTTTGGCGGTATCCATGGCAACTCCGGGCACTGAAAGACAGACCGCCATTCTACGCCCTGGCTGCGGGTAGGACTTTTCCTACACGCCTTTGCGGTGTTTACGGGCAGATTCGCCGGCGACCGGGCGATACCTTGGGGCCTGTCGGAGTTGGAGACTGTCCCTACCGCCGCGGGCCCCGGTCCCCGGCGGAAACACGACGGATGCCTCGAGGCACGCCGTCGTGCAGGGAGAAACCAACGCCACAAGGAGAGTCGTCATGAAGTCGTTCGTCCACATCGTGTTCGCCGCCGCACTGTCGCTGCTGTTCGCCGTGCAGGCGATGGCGTCCGAGAAGGTCAACATCAACACCGCCGATGCGGCCGCGCTGGATCGCGTGCTGATCGGCGTCGGGCCGGCCAAGGCCGCCGCGATCATCGAATACCGCAAGACCAACGGACCGTTCAAGAGCGCCGAGGAACTGGCCATGGTGAAGGGCATCGGCCTGAGCACCATCGAACAGAACCGCGACCGCATCGAACTGCGCACCGGGACTGCGCCGGCCACCAAGCCGGCGGCCGCGGCGGCGGCAAAGCCGGCCAGCAAGCCGGTGGTGCGCCGCTGATCGAATCCCGCGCCAGGCGCCTCCACAGGAGGTGGAGCGCCGGGTACAGGGGCAGGACGCCAGGGGGAGACAGGCTGGACGCCGACAGGGACGTATCCATATCGCGCAGGACGCGCATGGGTCAGGAACGGGCAGGAGCCTGATACCGGCAGGAGCCGACACGGAGGTGGACATCGCCCGGATGTGCAGGATGCGCATCCGGGCGATGTTGTTTCCGCTGCGAGTGCTTCCCCTCGGCGGCGGACCACGGGCTAGAATCGCGCCGCCTCCTGACGGGAAGACACCATGCCGGCATCCTCGCGCCTGATTCCCGCCAACGAGTACCGCAGGGAACGCTGGAAGAACGGGCTGAGCTGGACGCGCGAGATCGTGCGGGTACCGGACAGCGATACCTGGGACTGGCGGCTGTCGATCGCCGAGATCGAACGCGACGCCGCGTTTTCCCCGTTCCCTGGCATCGATCGCGAACTGGTGCTGCTGCATGGCAATGGTCTGCGCCTCCGGTTCGGAGATGGCCGGGTGGTGGATCTGCTGCCGCCGCATGACCGGCTGCGCTTCGCCGGCGAGGAGGAGGTCGTGGGCGAGCTGGTCGACGGCACGACGCACGACTTCAATCTGATGTGGCGTCGTGGCCGTGTGCGAGCCGAATTGCTGCATCGTCCGCTGGTCGGGCCGATGCTGTTCTTCACCGAGCCTGGCGTGCATTGGATCATCCACCTGATCGCCGGTCAGGCGACGTTCGATGCCGAGAGTGCGCTGGGCCAGCTCTGGAGCGGCGACACGGCCATCCTCGTTCCGGGTATGGCACGTGCGCGTCACGCGCTGGAGGGCGGCGGGGAACTGCTGGCCATCCGGATCGAGGACGAAGCCCGCTGATGCCTTCGCCTCAGTAGACGTCCCGTCGATAGCGGCCACTGCCGCGCAAGGCCTCGACACGATCCTCGCCCAGAATGTCGCGCAGCGCTGCATCGACCTCGGGTGCCATGCCGGCCAGGCTGCCGCAGACATACAGTGCCGCACCTTCGTCCATCCATTGCCGCAGGCGATCGGCCTGCGCCCGCAGGGCATGCTGGACGTAACGGTGTTCGCCGCCATCCCGCGAGAACGTCAGGTCCAGCCGTTCCAGGAATCCCTGCGCCTGCCAGGCAAGCACTTCGTCGGCATGGAAGAAGTCGTGGGTGCGCTGACGTTCGCCGAACAGCAGCCAGTTGCGTCGCGTTCCCGACCGTATGCGTGCCTTGAGATGCGCGCGCAGCCCCGCCAGGCCGGTGCCGTTGCCGATCAGGATCATCGGAGCGTCGACGGAGGGCGGGTGGAAATTCGGATTGCGGCGCACGCGCAGCGCGATGGTGTCGCCGGGCTGCGCGTAGGTGCAGAGCCAGCCGCTGCCTAGGCCGGGCACCCCATCCGGTCGCCGCATCAGTCGTACCAGCAAGTGCAGCGCGCCATCGGCGGGAATCGAGGCGATGGAGTACTCGCGGTGCGGCAGTGGGGTGCAAGCGTCCGCCAGCGCCTGTGCCTGGATCGGCACGGGCATCGCGGACGGGTCGGGCCAATGGCTCTGTGCCAGCACGCTTGCCAGGGGCTGCGTCTGGTCCCGCCAGCGGACCGGCGTGTCGCCCGCAAGGTCGATGTGGCGCAGGAACTCTTCGACATCCCCTGCTGCATGCCGTGGCCCGATTTCGGCGATGTCGCCGGCCTCCCAGGCGGGAAGTGCGTCGGTGTCGGGTTCCAGCGACAGATGGAACGCGGGCCCGCAGAGGCTGCCGGGATTGAGTTCGACCCGCTCGCGCAACCGCCACGCGTGGTAGCGCGGCGCCGACCAGTCCGGCACCTCGCCATCGTCGCCGAGTTGTCCGAGGTGGTGCTGCCAATGGCGCAGTGCGCTGTCGTCGGCGTTGTCGACTTCGACCAGGTCGAACAGGGGGCTCGCGCCCTGGCGCCGCAGCCAGTCATCCAGGCGGTGGCCGAAGGCGCAGAACTGCGTGTACTCGCGATCGCCCAATGCCAGCACGGCGTAGTGCAGGTGTCCCAGCGCGAGCGTCTGCGACATCACCCGTCGCACGAAGCCCAGCGCAGGATCGGGCGGATCGCCTTCGCCGGTCGTGCTGACGACGAACAGGACGCGTTCGATGCCCTGCAGCCGCGCCGCATCCAGATGCTCCAGCGCTGCACGCTGCACCACCACGCCGCCCCGGCGAAGCGAGGTCGCCGTCATGTCGGCCAGTTCCATCGCGAACCCGGTCTGGCTCGCATGCACAACCCAGATCGCGTCCTGCGCGGCGACCACAGCCGGCATTGCGGATCGTTCGCGCGCGCGCCCGCGACGCAGGAAAGCGACCACCAGGCCCACATATGCCAGCACGGCGACAATCGCCATGCCGCTACGCGTCATCGGCGGTGCGCCCTGCCACCAGTCGCCGTCATGCAGGCCCGCGAGCAGCCAGGCACACACGGCGAGCAGCAGCATCGCCAGCGCATTGCCTATCCAGGGCGTGATGCCGCGCGCAATGGTGGATGACGGACTCATGCGGCGAGATGCTGCTCGAACGCGGGCGTCATCGTTTCCACCAGGCCATCCGCCGTGCGCTGCAGGAAGCGTGCGGCCAATCCGTGACGAAGAGCGAATGCGTGCCCGTTGCGCGATCCCATCACGGTCAGCGCCGTGGCCCAGGCATCGGCGTGCATCGCGTCCGCCGCGACCACGGTGACGGCAGCCGCGGCGTCCGTCACCGGCTCGCCGCTACAGGGGTCGAGGGTGTGCGAATAGCGCCGGCCGTCCTGATTGTAGGCATGCCAGCGGTCGCCGGAGGTGGCGACGGCCACGCCATCCAGCGCCAGCACGCGCGGCTCCAGGCCTTCGCTGTCGGCTTCCTCGTCCGGCGAGGATTCCACCAGCACGCGCCAGGGCTGTCCGTCGGCCTTTCGGCCGTAGCCGTACAGTTCGCCGCCGACCTCCACCAGCGCGGCGTCGATGCCATGCCGCTTCAGCAACGCTGCGACGACATCCACCCCGTAGCCCTTGGCGATGGCGGAGAGATCGAGCATCACGCGGCCAGGTTGCCTGATGCGACGGCCGGCAGGATCGAAGCGGAGGTGTTGCCATCCCACGCGGGCGCGCGCCGCCACCAGGTCCGCGTTGCTCGGGCGACCGCGCGCGCCGGCATGCGCGCCGAATCCCCACGCTGCCACCAGCGGCGACACGGTCGGGTCGAACGCGCCTTCACTGGCCGCCGCGATGGCGAGCGCGGCGGTCAGCACGTGCAGGAAGTCGTCCTGCAGCGCAAACCATTCACCCGCCGCCACCTGATTGAAACGCGTGATGTCCGCATCCGCGTCCCACGTGCTCATCTGCGCCACCACGTCGTCCAGGCGCGATTGCACGGCGTCATGCAGGGCATACAGATCGATGCGCGTCGCGCTGACGCAGTGCACGGACCAGGTGGTGCCCATGGTCTCTCCGCGCAGCGTGTGCACGGGAGCGGCGGGGGCCATGGGCGAGGTGATGAAGGTGTTCATTGCGATGCGCGCCGCCGGAATCGTCGCCGGCGGCACGATGCGGTCTTACTGCGGCAGCACTTCCAGCGTGGCGACATAGCTCAGCCGGCGTTGCTTGGCCTGCGGCACGCGCGTCTTGTCGTCCTGCGTGCCGGTTTCCAGCCAGTACATGCCGGCTTCCGGCCAGGTCACGCTGAACTCGCCCTGGGCATCGGTGGTGACCTTGATCTCCTCCTGCGCGTTGCGATAGCGCGTACCGCCGCGGGTGATCTCGAATTCCAGGCCAGCGGCGGGCTTGCCGTCGACCAGCATCCTGAAGGTCGCGGCCTCACCGGCGAACAGATCGTTGGGATGCGTCAGCGGCATCAGCTCGATACCTTCGCCGGTCGCCTTCAATGCCGTCTCGTTCGGCGCGCCGTTGGTCACGAACGTCTCGATGCGTCCCAGCGATTCGGAGACCTGCAGGTTCTTCGCATCCTTCGGCACCTTGGTCGCCAGGTCGTCCGGCTTGGCGCCGCGCAGTCCACCCGGCTTGCCGTCGGCGCCTTCCCAGCGAACCATCAGGCCCTTGTTGACCGTCGCGATGCGGTAGGTGCCCTGCTGCTTCAGTTCGACATCGAACACAGTGCGGTACTTGCCCGTGGCCAGGTTCTGCGCCTCCACCGTGCTGCCATCCGGCGCGGTGATCGCCAGGCCTTCGGTGCGCAGCGGCACGTGGTTGAAGTAGAACAGGTCGTTGGACACGGCGGCGTCCACCGTGATCCACGGATTGGTGCCGGCGATGACGGTCTGCGACGGCTGCAGCCACGCCTTGTGCGCCAGCGCGGTGGCAGGGATGACGGAGGCCAGGGCGATGGCTACGGCGAGGGAACGCTTCATCGGAATCTCCTGTACAGGGGGAAGAGGATCAGGGCTTGACGGTCAGCGTGACGGCACCGAGCTCGGTGCTGCCCTGGGCCTTGGCCGATTGCGGCGCGCCCTTGGCGGGCCAGGTAAAGGGGATCTTCAGCAGTTCGCGGCCACCGACTTCGCGCGCGGCTTCCACGACCAGCGTGTACTGGCCGGGAGCGAGTTTGGCCAGGTGCTGCCTGTCGCTGAAGCTCAGCGCATGCTTGCCGACCGGCTTGGTGGGTCCGGTGATGCCGTCCACCGGCACCTGCAGCGAGCGGCCGGATTTGCGCCACCACTGGCGGAGGTCGGGCAGCCACTTGGTGCCGTGCCCTTCCGAGTTGCTGGTCTGCTGGTACCAGACCGAAAGGTTGGCGGCGACCTTCTGGTCGGCGCCCTCGATCCACACCGCGACGTAGGGGCGGTGGTATTCGGCCACGTTGAGCTTGGGGACCTCGACGTTGACGTCCAGCGTGGCGGCATAGGCCGGCGTGGCCAGCAGGCCGCTGAGCGCGATGGTCAGCGTGGTGTGGACGGCGATCTTCGACATGCGGTCACTCGTGGTTCGTGGAAGGGGTCAATGGATGAAGAGCAGGGCGATCAGCAGCGGCACCAGCAGGCCCAGGCCGACCATCGGCCAGGTCATGCTGCGCTGGCGACCGTGCAGGTAGAGCAGGAACAGACCGGTGATGCAGAACACCAGGCAGGCCACGGCGAAGATGTCGAGGAACCATCCCCACGCCGGTCCGGCGTTGCGGCCCTTGTGCAGGTCGTTGAAGTAGGAGATCCAGCCGCGGCGGGTTTGTTCGTACTCGACCGCGCCCGTTTCGCGATCGATGCTCAGCCACGCGTCGCTGCCCGGGCCCGGCATCGAGAGGTAGAGCTCGAGATCGGACCATTCCGCCGGACGCGTGCCGATCCGGACCGGAAGTTCCTGCTCCAGCCAGTCGGCCACGGCAGGAGGCAGGGGCGCGTTGCCTTCCTGCCGGTCGCCCAGCGTGGCAAGCACGGAGGCGGGGACGGTCGCCGTGAAGTTGGTGACCTCGGGCGTGGCTTCGATCTTCGCGGCGTGATTCAGCGTGATTCCCGTGATCGCAAACAACAGCATGCCGATCAGGCAGACGGCAGAACTGATCCAGTGCCACTGGTGCAACGTCCGCAGCCAGAAGCCGCGGCGCTGTTGCTGGAGGGCAGGGGAGGCGGAAGGGGACAACGGCAGTCTCGACGCGGGTGGAGCGGGTCGCCATTACATCACAAATGAGAATGGCTCTCAATTAAGGTGACGTTCCCGGCCGGTGCCGGACGGGAACGCCCGTCGGCCTCAGAAGCTGACGTTGAGGCTGAGCCACAGGTTCCGCGACTTGTCCTTGTTGTTGTAGTCGTCCAGGTACGAGACCTCGTTCGACGAGTACGCGCCGTCGCCGTTGAGATCGTCGAAGACCGTCTGGAACGAGGTGAAATCCTCATCCAGCAGGTTGTTGATGCGGCCGGAGACCGAGACGTGTTCGTTGAAGCGGTACTGCGCGCCCAGGTGCAGCACGGTGTAGTCCTTGTAGTCCCGACGCACGCCGTTGATCGTGTCGCGGTAGCGCTTGGAGCGGGCTTCCGCCAGCAACTGCAGGCTGAAGCTGTCCGTCGCCTGCCAGTTGAGGCTGGCGTTAGCCATGTGGCGGGCCGTGTTGGTCAGTGGCAGGCCCCTCTGCGCGCCGCTCAGCTGCTCGCTGTCGGTGAACGTGTAGTTGGCGCGCAGCGAAAGTGTGTCGGTGATGCCCCAGCGTCCCGCAATCTCCACGCCCTGGATGCGGACTTCGTCGATGTTGATGTTCTGCGCGTACGTGGTGTACCCCAGCAGCGCGTAGTCGCCCAGGTTGGCGCAGGGGCGCACGCCGCCGGTCTGTTCGCAGCTCAGGCTGGTTTCGCCGCGCGCGATCTTGTCGTCGAAGTCGTTGCGGAACACCGTGACATTGACGTTGTGCGCGTCGTCCGGCGCGGTCCAGTACAGCGCGATCTCGCTGTTGACGCTGGTCTCCGGCTGCAGATCCGGATTGCCGACGAAGGGCGTGGTGCCCTGGCCGCCGAAGCCGGTGATGCCGTCGTACAGGTCAGTGGTCTTGGGCGTCTTGAAGCCGGTGCTGACGCCGCCCTTTAACGTCCATGTCTCGCTGACGTCCCAGACCGCATACGCGCGGGGGCTGAGCTGGCCGCCGAACACGTTGTGGTCGTCGTGGCGCAGGCCCAGCGTGATGGTCAACGCCTCCAGCGGTTTCCAGTTGTCTTCGGCGAACAGCGACCACATCCTGTGCTCCTGCACGGTACCGCCGCCATCGCCGCCGCCTTCCATGCCGAACACGCCGTCTTCAAGTTCGCCGTCGATCACCTGGCCGCCGACGATGAAGCGGTGCGCCTCACCGAGGGCGAAGTCGAGCTTCGCGTCCAGCGTGTACTGGCTGCTCTCCATCGTGCGCTTGGGACGCGGCAGGAAGGTCGACACGGCGGTGGCCTGCCGCTCGGCCACGCTCAACCCCGTGTAGGCCCCCGTGCCGCGGAAGATCTGCTGGTGCAGCAGGCGCTCGGCGACGGTGAACGGCAGCGTGCGGCCATGGTTGCCGGTCTCGATGTGCGCCAGCGACACGAAGCTGTCGCCGAAGGCCCATTGGCCGTTGTGCGTGACCGACCACTGGTCGCGCGTGAACTCCTGGTCGGCGGCGTAACCGACCTGCGGCGCCGCGCGCCAAATGCCGGCCAGGCCATCCACGGTGCCCAGCGGATAGGTTTCGGTGCCCAGGTTGTTGATGTATGGCGTGTTGTCGTACACCTGCTCGGAGGTGTCGTAATCGAAGAGCACGCTCTGGTTGTCTGCCGGCGTCCAGCTCAGGGTGACGCCCGCACTCCTGTTGGTGTTGTCCACCGTTTTGCCGCCGCCGCCGAAACCCAGCGCACGCTCGAACACGGTACCGTCCGGCGCGGTGATCGCCTCGTATTCCGGCGTGGACGCATTGCGTTCGTACCAGGAACCGCGCACGCCCAGGCCCAGGCGATCCTTCACCAGCGGGCCCATCAGCGCGAAGTCGAACGTGCTGTCGCTGCCGAAATCGCTGTTCTCCTGGACGCCATGGCCCAGCGTGGCCGAACCGCGCCAGCGGTCGGACACCTTGCGGGTGATGATGTTGATCACGCCGCCCAGCGCATCGGCGCCGTACAGCGTGGACGCGGGGCCGCGGATGACCTCGATGCGCTGGATCATGTCCAGCGGCGGGATATGGTTGAACTGGTTGCCGCCGAACGAGTTCGGATAGATGTCGCCGTGGTTGTTCTGGCGCTTGCCGTCGATGAGGATCAGCGTGTAGTCCGGCCCCATGCCGCGGATGCTGATCGTCTTCTGCCCGGTCTTGTCCGAGGTCTCGCCGACATCCACGCCTTCAAGGTCTCGCACGGCATCGATGAGCGTGATGTAGGGCCGCTGGCGCAACTCTTCCGCGGTGACCACGCTGATGCTGGCGGGCGCATCGGTGATCTTCTGCTCGAAGCCGGAGGCGGTGACGACTACCGTGTCGAGATCTGTGGCATCCGGCAGGGGCTGGGCCAGCGTGGGCGCGCAGACCAGAGCGAGAAGGGCGAGGGCAAGACGGTTGCGGCGCAGCGGCGCCTGCAGGGAACTGCAAGAGGGGCTCATGGCGATCATCGGAGGGGGATGGGGGGAGGGCGCACCGCAGACGGCGGAGATCCGGGTGCAGTGCCGAGCGGACTGCGCCGCGCGCGTGCCGCGGCGGTCAGGCCGCGTGCGGCGGCGCCTGACCGGGATGCAGATCGAGCGCAGGATCGGTGCGCGGGGCGTACGCGTGATCCGACGGGACGAACCGGCGAGCACCGGCAGCGTCGGCCGCGGCGACGTGGATGTCGTCGGCATGGAAGCCGAGGGGCCGACACATCGGCGGGGTCGAGCGGCTGCAGACCTGCAGCGCGCTGAGGCGGGGCTTTTTCAGATGCAGTTCGCGATGACGTGCCTGGTGCGGCGGGTCGCCATCACGCGCGTCGCTCACCACCAAGGACGACGCTTCGACAGACGTCGCGATCAGGCTGCTGGTGCGGGGACCGGTACTGGAGAATCCAAGCGCGGCGCAGAACGCCATCAGCGCCAGGACTAGTGCCATCCGGTATCCGCGTACGGCCCTGGCGCGCGGCGCGCAGGTCTGGCGGAGGCTGGCTGGCAAGGCGTCGATCACGTGGTTCCCTGGCGATACGCCCTGGATGGCGCACCGAACGGGGGTCATCTTAAATGAGAATACTTATCAAATGCAAACAAGGTTGAGTCTTGTTTGGCCGCCCTCGCAGCGGCTCAGGTCTCCGCCCATTGCCGGAGAAGGTTGTGGTACACGCCGGTCAGCTGCACCAGCGCAGGGTGGTCCGGGAGATCCGCGGTCAGGCGCCGGATCGATACGTCCAGCTCGAACATCAGGCGACGCTGTCCATCGTCGCGCACCATGCTCTGCATCCAGAAGAAGGACGCGATCCTCGCGCCACGCGTCACCGGCGTGACGCGGTGCAGGCTGGTGCCCGGGTAGAGCACCATGTGCCCGGCAGGCAGCTTCACGCTCTGGGTGCCGAACGTGTCTTCGATGATCAGCTCGCCGCCGTCGTAGTCCTCGGGTGCGGTGAGGAACAGCGTCGCCGACAGGTCGGTCCGCACGGGATCCACGCCGCCGCGGCTGCGGTCGTAGCGGATGGCGTTGTCCACGTGGTAGCCGAACGATTGTCCGCCGCTGTAGCGGTTGAAGAGCGGCGGATAGATGCGCTTGGGCAGCGCGGCCGAGAAGAAGGTGCTGTTGCGCGACAGCGCATCCAGCACCAGTGCGCCGACATCGCGCGCGGCGGGCGAATCCTCCGGCAGCTGCGCGTTGTCCTTGGCCTTGGCCGACTGGTAGCCGGCCGTGATGCGTCCATCGGCCCAGTCGGCCGCGTCGAGCATCGTGCGGGCCTGTGCGACCTGGGCAGGCGTGAGGACATCGGGAATCGCCAGCAGCATGGAGGTTGACCTCGCGACGGAAGCGCCCCGCCCATTGTGCACGGGCGGGGCAGCGGGGGAACTACGGCATCGCGCGGCTCAGAACTTGAACGTGGCCGTCAGCACGGCGGAGCGTGCCGCACCGGGCGTCGCCCAGCCGTTGTTGCGCACCCGGGTGAAGTACTGCTTGTCGAACAGGTTGTCGATGTTCAACTGCAAGCCGAAGCGCGCATTGAACTGGTAGCCCGCCATCGCCCGGTGCATGGTGTAGCTCTTCACGCGCGGCGCGTTGGCGATGCTCGAAGTGTAGAAGTCGCCCTGGTAGGTGACGCCGTAACCGAACGTCCAACCCTGCAGCGTGTATGTCGTCCAGGCGCTGGCCGAGTGCTCCGGCGTGTTGGGCAGCGGATTGCCGGCCTGCGCGTCGATGCCTGTGTCCTCCAGTACGCGATCCGACACGCTCTGCAGGACTTCGCTGTCCAGGTAGGTGTAGTTGGCGAAGATCGACCAGTCGCGCGTGATGTTGCCGGCCACGCCCAGTGCGACGCCATCCACGCGTGCCCTGCCATCCAGTTGCTGCGTGCCCGACGGGTTGTCCGGGTTGTTGGGATCGGCCACCTTGTAATTCTGGCGCTCGTTGCGGAACAGGGCCGCGGTGACCGCCAGCCGTTCGTCGAGGAGGTTCCACTTCGTGCCGAGTTCGATGTTGACCGCGGTTTCAGGGTCCACTTCGCAGGTCTGCGCGGTGCAGGCGCCGTTGACCGAGGCCTTGGACGGCGTCTTCGAGTTCGCGTAGGACAGGTAGATGCTGCCGTTCTCCGCCGGCTTGAACAGCAAGCCGGCGCGATACGAGAACAGGTCGTCCTCGTTGCGGAAGGTGGGGCCGACGGTGATGGCGCCGCCAGCCGCAGGCGTGGCGTAGGTCAACGTACGGGTGTCGCCTTCGTTGTGCTCATAGCGCGCGCCCAGCGCCAGTTCCCATTGTGGGTTGAACTTCAGCGTGTCGAATACGTACAGCGCCTGGTTGTCCAAGGTGCCGTCCGTGCGACCCGTCCGCACGTAGTTGATGGATCCGCGGTAAACATTGTCCGGGTCGTGGATATCCATCACCGGATACACCGGCGACGTTCCGTCGGCGTTGCGCTGCGAGTTGCCGTTGTCCAGTTCATACGTTTCGTGCATGAAGGAGACGCCGGCGACCAGCGCATGCTCGACGCTGCCGGTACTGAATCGCGTGGTCAGGTCGGTCTGGCTGAGCGCCAGGCCGTTGCTCGTGTCACGGGTCGTGCCGCGCGGACCGCTGGGCTGGTAGGTGCCCGGCGCGCCACAGGGCTGGCCGTTGGCGGGATTGATGCCGCTGTCGAGGCACCAGGTACCCTGGGTCGGATTGACCACCGTGTACTGGTCCACCTTCTGGTAGCGGGCCAGGCTGCGCAGCGACGTCGTGTCGCTGATGTCGTGCTCGAACACGCCCGTCAGCACGTCGACATCGATCTCCTGCGTATCCATGTTGCGGTAGCCGAAGTAGGCGTCGCGACTCACCCCGGGTAGCAGGCCACCGTAGGCGGCGAAGTAGGGCAGGCCGTATTCGGGGATGTTCTCGTCGTGCTGGTGCAGGTAGCTGAGCGTGAAACGGGTATCCGAGCCGAGACCGATCGCGAACGAAGGCGCGATGCCCCAGCGCTTGTATTCCTCGACGTCGCGATCGGGCACGTCGTTGCGGTGGACCATGGCGTTGACGCGGAACGCCTGACCATTGCCGAAGTCGTGGTTGCTGTCCACCGTGACGCGCCCGAAGCGGTCCGTGCCGGCGCCCAGCGTCAGCGTGCTGAACTCGCCTTCGCGTGCGGACTTGCTGACCAGGTTGATGTTGCCGCCCACCGAGCCGGCGCCGGACATCGCCGAGTTCGCGCCATTGATCAATTCGATGGATTCGAGGTTGAAGTTGTCCGTGCGGGTGTACTGCGCGCTGTCGCGCACACCGTCCACGGTGATGTCGGTGGTGGCATTGAACCCCCGCAGGTTGATGCTGTCGCCGTAGCCGCCGCCGCCTTCGCCGGCGCCGAAGGTGATGCCGGGCAGCGTGCTGAGCACGTCGCGCAGGCCCAGCAGGTTCTGCTGCGCCATCACGTCGCTGGTCACCACGGTGATGGTCTGCGGTGTATCCACCAGGGCTTCGGTGTACTTCGGTGAGCTCGCCTTCTGCACGCGTTCGCCATGCACTTCGACGGTATCCAGTTCCTTGGCCTGCATGGCGCCGCCGGCGGGAGCCTCGCCGGCCGGAGCGGCGAGGGCGGGCGTGGCGATGGCCAGCAGCAGGGCAGTGGCGAGCGGGGAGTGGCGCAGGTTCATGAGCATCCTCAGGTGCGGAGAAGAAACACCCGGTGGCGAAGGCTGGCGGGAGCGGTGACAGGGACGGATCGGCGCCGTTCGGCGCAGGGATCGGGGGAGGCAGCGGCAGGGCACCGGCGGATGCGGTGCGCAGCGTGATCAGGCGGCGGGCGGCCCGCGGCCCGGGTGGCGGATAGCCCGTGATCGCGCTACGTCGACATGCGGTGCGACGACCACACGTGCCCGTGGTCCCGGCGGCGCCAACGTCGCGGCGAGGCCGGCATCATCGCCTTCGGACTCGGATGGCATGGGAAGGCTTTCCGCCGGCCGTTCCGCCTGTGCCGGGACGGTGTCGGCAACATCGCGTTCGGCCGCGAGATTGTCGTGCTGCGACAGTGTCAGGGCCCACGTGGTCCGCTCGCCCTCGTCGGAGACGCTGCAGGATGTGCTGCCGCCCACGATCACGAACAGGCACGCCATCAACAGGCCGGCGAACACGGACGTGAAAGGGTGGATATCGCGCAGCACCAGGGCCTCGGGCGGGTCGTGCTGCGACAGCCTGCCGCAGCGGTGCGACAGGATAATGAGAATGATTTGCGATTACAACACGAGCGTCAGTCGTCGGACTCAGTCGCGGTCGTCGCGGGTCCAGACCCCGCCGTGTTCGATCCTGGTCGGAAACTTCGCCACCGGTGAATAGGCCGGCGCGCACAGGGCCCGCCCATCGCGGACATCGAAGCGGGCGCCATGCAGCACGCATTCGATGCTGGCCTCCGCCGGGTCGAAGCTGCCCGCCGACAGCTCGAAATCCTCATGGCTGCACTGGTCCTCCAGCGCATACAGGGCGCCGTCATGGTTGACGACCACGATGGGCGTGCCGGTGACCTCGTCGAAGACGGTCTTCATTTCTCCGGGCAGCAGCTCACCGGTGGCGCATACGAACGTCCACGTTTCGCTCATGCGACGGCTCCCGCCAGCGGCTTTTCCAGGACCTCGAAGCGCAGATCGTCGCGCCTGGGAATGCCATAGCGCGCGTCGCCATAGGGGAACGGCTTCTTGATGCCGGTGCGCACGTAGCCGCGACGTTCGTAGAACGCGATCAGCTCATCGCGGATGTCGATCACCGTCATGCGCATGGCCGGCAGACCCCAGTCCTCGCGCGCGACGCGCTCGGCTTCGGCCAGCACCGCCTTGCCGACGCCGCCACCCTGCAGGTCGGGACGCACCGAAAACATGCCGAAGTAGCCCGCGCCGTCTTCCTCGGCGACATGCGCGCACGCCAGCAGTACACCCTGGCGCTCTGCCAGCACGATGCGGCTGCGCGGACGTTCGATGTCGCGCAATAGCGCGGCGGCATCGATGCGCTGGCCATCCAGCAGGTCGGCCTCGGTGGTCCAGCCCTGCCGGCTGGCGTCCCCGCGGTAGGCAGAGGTCACCAGCGCCACCAGGGCGGGGATATCGGTGTGGGTCGCCGTGCGGAAGGTGAGGTTGTCCATGCCGGCATTTTACGGAAGCCCGGGCTGTTGTAGGAGCGACGTCAGTCGCGACCGTACCGTCCCCGGCGCTGGAACCCATCACGGCATACGTGAGGCACAGTCTCTACGGGTGCCACTCCCCCGCAGGCCACACCCCTCACGCCAGCAGCTGGCGCGCCTTTTTCAACGCAGCGACGAAGTGCTCCACTTCCTCATGCGTGTTGTAGAACGCGAACGACGCACGCAGCGTCGCCGCCACACCATAGAACTGCAGCAGCGGATGCGCGCAGTGCTGGCCGGAACGGACGGCCACGCCGTCCAGGTCGAGCAGGGTGGCCAGATCGTGCGCGTGCGCGCCTTCGATCAGGAACGAGATCACCGCGGCCTTGTCGGGTGCCCGGCCGAAGATGCGCAGGCCCTCGATCCGGTCCAGCTCCTCGGTGGCGTGCGCGAGCAGGTCGGCTTCGCGCGCCTCCACGTTCGCCATGCCCAGTGCATCCAGGTAGTCCACGGCCGCGCCCAGCCCGATGAAACCCGCGATGTTGGGCGTGCCGGCTTCGAACTTGTGCGGCGGGTCGTTGAACACGGTGCCGTCGAAGCTCACTTCCTTGATCATCTCGCCGCCGCCGATGAACGGCGGCATGGCCTGCAGGTGTTCCTTGCGCGCCCACAGCGCGCCGGTGCCGGTGGGGCCGCACATCTTGTGGCCGGTCAGCGCGTAGAAATCGCAGCCGATCGCGGCGATGTCGACCGCGCGGTGCGGCACGGCCTGCGAGCCGTCGATCACGGTGACGATGCCGCGCCTGCGGGCTTCGCGGCAGATCTCGCGCACCGGGTTGACCGTGCCCAGCACATTCGAGGTGTGGGTGAGTGCAAGCAGCTTCACGTCGCCGGTCATCGCGGCGTGCAGCGCATCGAGGTCGAGGGTGCCGTCGTCGCGGACCTCGGCGACCTTGATCGTCGCGCCGGTACGCTGGGCGACCAGCTGCCACGGCACGATGTTGGCATGGTGTTCCATGCGCGAGACGAGGATCGTGTCGCCGGCCGTCAGTCGCGGCAGTGCCCACGAATACGCGACCAGGTTGATCGCGAACGTCGTGCCACTGCACAGCACCAGTTCGTCCGGCCGCACGTTGAGGAAGCGCGCCAGTGTCCTGCGCGCACCCTCGTAGGCTTCGGTGGCCTCTGTGCCCAGCGTATGCACGGCGCGGCTGACATTGGCGTTGTGCTGCCGGTAGAAGTCGTCGACGGACTGGATGACCGAGGCCGGCTTCTGTCCCGTGTTCGCGCTGTCCAGATAGACCAGCGGCTTGCCGTTGACCTGGCGCGACAGCAGCGGGAAGTCCGCACGCACGCGCGCCCAGTCGATCGTGCGTCCGGCCGGTGCCGGGGTGGCCTGGTGGTTCATGCCACGCCCAGTCCGGCCAGCGCGGCATCGACGCGCGCCACCAGCAGATCGCGCAGGCCCGGGTCCTCGATGGCCGACAGCGGTTCGCGGCAGAACGCGGCGGTCAGCAGTTGCTGCGCCTCGGCCTGCGGCAGGCCACGCGAGCGCAGGTAGAACATCGCCGTCGTGTCGAGCTGGCCGACGGTCGCGCCATGCGCCGCTTTCACTTCGTCGGCATGGATCTCGAGCACCGGCTGGGTATCGATCTCGGCATTGGCCGACAGCAGCAGGTTCTTGTTCGACAGCGCGGCATCGGTGCCGTCCGCACCTTCGCGGATCAGGATGCCGCCATGGAAGACGGCGCGGCCACGATCCGCCCCCAATCCACGCCACGTCAGTTCGCAGGCGGTGTCGCGACCGATGTGGTCGATACCCAGGCGCGTGTCGACATGGCGACGGCCGTGTGCGAGCAGCACTCCGTTGGCCACGAGGCGTGCGTTGTCGCCTTCCAGCCGGACGTTCAGCTCATGTCGCGCGAGGGCGCCGCCGAGCTCCAGGTCCACGCGCCGGTATTCGCTGTCGCGTGCCAGCACCGCGTCGGTGCGCAGGAAGGTGGTGGCGCGGTCGCTGCCTGCCTGGATGCGGGCATGATCCAGGCGCGCGTCCTTGGCCAGATGCACATGGCTCAACGCATTGATGAAGTGCGCATGGTCGTCGACCGCGATGTGGTGCTCGACAACCGTCAAGGCGGCGCCGGCGCGCAGTTCGATCAGGTTGCGCAGGTGCCAGGCACGATCCGCGCCGTCGCCGGTGCCGATGAAGACCAGGTGCAGCGGATGCTCGCTGCGCGTATCGGCCTCGGCGCGCAGCAGTACGCCTTCGGTCGCCAGCGCGGCGTTGAGGCGTGCGAACACTTCATCGGTCCGCTCGAAGCGGCGCTGCAGGAACCGCGCCGCGTCGCCGCCCTCGGCCAGCGCTTCGGAGAGCAACTGCACGCTGACGCCATCCGGCAGGTCCGTCGTCAGCGACAGCGCCACCGAGTAACGGCCGTTGACGAACACCGCACGCGGCGCCGGGATGTCGGCCAGCAGCATCGGATCGAGCGCCGGCAACGCGTCGGCGGCAGCGAAGCTGCGACGCTCGAGCTGGCGCAACGAGGTGTACTTCCAGGCTTCGGCGCGCGGGCCCGGCAGGCCGTCGCGCAGGGCTTCGTCCAGCACCGCGCGGCGTGCGGCATCGCCCTGGAAGGTGGCAGCCAGTGAATCGAGCAGCGCGCTCATCACGCTGCCTGCTCCGGCGTCACGCGGTCCTTGATCCAGGCGTAGCCATGCTGTTCCAGCTCCAGCGCAAGCTCCGGGCCGCCGGTCTCGACGATGCGGCCGCCGGCCAGCACGTGCACCACGTCCGGCTTGATGTAGTCGAGCAGCCGCTGGTAGTGCGTGATGACCAGGAAGGCGCGGTTGGGCGAACGCAGCGCGTTGACGCCATCGGCGACGTTCTTCAGGGCGTCGATGTCCAGGCCGCTGTCGGTCTCGTCGAGGATCGCCAGTTTCGGTTCCAGCACGGCGAGCTGGAAGATCTCGTTGCGCTTCTTCTCGCCGCCGCTGAAACCTTCGTTGACGCCACGATGCAGCAGTTCGTCCTTCAGGTGCAGCACGGCCAGCTTCTCGCGCACCAGCTTGAGGAACTGCATCGAATCCAGTTCGGATTCGCCGCGCGCCTTGCGCTGTGCATTGAGCGCCGCGCGCAGGAAGTAGGTGTTGTTGACGCCGGGGATTTCTACCGGGTACTGGAAGGCCAGGAACACGCCGGCAGCGGCACGCTCTTCCGGTTCCAGTTCCAGCAGCGGCTTGCCGTCGAACTCGACGCTGCCGGCCGTGACCTCGTAGCCTTCGCGGCCGGCCAGGATATTGCCCAGCGTGGACTTGCCGGCGCCGTTGGGTCCCATGATGGCGTGCACTTCGCCGGGCTTCACCTCAAGCGTCAGGCCTTTGAGGATGTCCTTGCCGGCGACGCTGGCGTGGAGGTTGTCGATCTTGAGCATAGTGATTCGTGATTCGGGATTAGGGATTCGTAGGGGCGGGAGCACCGAATCGAAGAAGGGGGGGCGCGTTTACGAATCCCGAATCTCCAATCCCGTATCCCGGGAAGGTTCCGTCGGCGTTAGCCGACGGAACCTTCCAAAGACACTTCCAGCAGCTTCTTCGCCTCCACCGCGAACTCCATCGGCAGTTCTCGGAAGACCTGCTTGCAGAAGCCGTCGACGATCATGGAGACGGCGTCTTCCTGGCCGATGCCACGCGCGCGGCAGTAGAACATCTGGTCGTCGCTGATCTTGGAGGTGGTGGCCTCGTGTTCCAGCGTCGCCGTCGGGTTCTTCACCTCGATGTAGGGGAAGGTGTGCGCGCCGCACTTCTTGCCGATCAGCAGGCTGTCGCACTGGGTGTGGTTGCGCGCGCCGTCGGCGTTGCGGTCTATCTTCACCAGGCCACGGTACGTGTTCTGGCCACGGCCGGCGCTGATGCCCTTGCTGACGATCTTCGACTTGGTGCGCTTGCCCACGTGGATCATCTTGGTGCCGGTATCGGCCTGCTGGCGGTGGTGCGTCAGCGCGACCGAGTGGAACTCGCCCACCGAGTCGTCGCCCAGCAGCACGCAGGACGGGTACTTCCAGGTGATCGCCGAGCCAGTTTCCACCTGCGTCCACACCACCTTGCTGCGGGCGCCGCGGCATTCGGCGCGCTTGGTGACGAAGTTGTAGATGCCGCCACGGCCTTCCTCGTCGCCCGGATACCAGTTCTGCACCGTGCTGTACTTGATGTCGGCATCTTCCAGCGCCACCAGTTCCACCACAGCGGCATGCAGCTGGTTCTCGTCGCGCATCGGCGCGGTGCAGCCTTCGAGGTAGGACACCGAGGCCTTGTCCTCGCAGACGATCAGCGTGCGCTCGAACTGGCCCGTGTGGCCGGCATTGATGCGGAAATAGGTGCTCAGCTCCATCGGGCAGCGCACGCCCTTGGGGATGAACACGAAGCTGCCGTCGGAGAACACCGCCGAGTTCAGCGCGGCGAAGTAGTTGTCGCCTACCGGCACGACACTGCCGAGGTACTGCTTGACCAACTCCGGATGCTCCTTGATGGCCTCGCTCATCGAGCAGAACACGATGCCCTTCTCGGCCAGTTCCTTGCGGAAGGTGGTGCCCACGCTCACCGAGTCGAACACGGCATCGACCGCCACGCCGGCCAGCCGCGCGCGCTCGTGCAGCGGCACGCCCAGCTTGTCGTAGGTGTCCAGCAGTTCCTGAGGCACCTCGTCCAGCGACGCGTACTTGGCCTTCGGCGCGGAGTAGTAGCTGATGGCCTGGAAGTCGATCGGCGCGATCTTCAGCTTGGCCCAGTGAGGCACCGGCATGGTCAGCCAGTGGCGGTAGGCGGCCAGGCGCCATTCCGTCATCCACTCAGGCTCGTCCTTCTTGGCGGACAGGGCGCGCACCACGTCCTCGTCGAGGCCGGGCGGCAGCGAGTCGGATTCGATGTCGGTCACGAAGCCGGCGTCGTAGCGACGTCCCAGCTGTTCCAGGATTTCAGCGTTCTCGGTGGCCATCGGGCTGCCTGCGGTTCAGCGGGTGGCGACCTGCACGGCGATCGGTCGCCTGCGCACGTCGTCGGAAGAGGAGGGGGGCGGGGCGACCATCTGGGCGAGGGTGAAGCCTCGCAGCGCGTCGGCCACCACATCGTTGATCAACCGCCAGTTGGCGCGCGCACCGCATTTCTGCGCGATGCCGCACTGGCTTTCGCTCTGGCTGCACTCGGTCATCGCCAGCGGACCCTCCATGGCCTCGACGATCTCCACCAGGGTGATCTCGGCCGCGTCCCGGCTCAGGCGGTAGCCGCCGTGCACGCCACGCAGGCCTTCCACCAGCCCGGCCTGGGCCAGCGGCTTGAGCACCTTGCTGACGGTGGGCGTCTCCAGGCCGGAGTGGTCGGCCAGATCGGACGCGCTGAGCACCTCGCCCGGTCGGGCGGCGAGCACGGTCAGGACCACGGTGGCGTAGTCGGTGAGCTTGGTGACACGGAGCATCGGGGAGGGAAGGTCCGGAAAACGTACCGAAATTGTACGCTTTCACGCCGTCGCGCTCAAACCCTGAGGTTTTCCCCGTTCAGCGGCGGCGGATGACCTGACGGATGTCACCCGTGATGGCTGACGGCTGCGACTGATGGAGGGGCGATGGGATCGGGAACATAGGCAGCGTCCACTTCCGGACTGCCACCGATCGAAGGATTCTCCATGAGCACCATGCACGGCCACTCCGATACCGCCCCGTCCGCACGCGGCCTGGACCAGCGCTTCCTGTGGCGGGTCCTGCTGGCCATCGGCGGCGTCTACCTGGCGGTGAAGGTATTCCGCGGACTCGGCAACCTGTTCTGGACGGTGTTCGGTCTCGCCTTCGCCCTGTTCTGGGTGATCGGCGGGCACGGGTCCTGGGGTTGATGCGGCGTCTTCACTGGCCGGCTGCAGCCTGCGGGGCGGCCGGCAATACCAGGCCCAGGTAGGGCGCAGGCGGTGTCTTCCCGGGTGGCAGCGCCTCGGGTGCCGGCTGACCGGCGGCGCCCAGCGCGTGGACGAACCGGTAGATCGCGCGGCGGTCGTCCTCGCTCATGGCGCGCACGGCGAAGTCGGGCATCATCGGTCGCGTGCGCAGGCTGGCGCTGTACTCCATCCACTGCGCCTCGGTCAGCTGCTGCATGCGCAGCCGCAGGTTGCTGGGATAGGTGGTGCCCCACGGTCCGTGGAAGCCCATCGGCGAACCGACCAGCCACGTGTCCCTGGCGACCGTGCCGCCGGATTCCGCATACCCGGGCGTGTGGCAGTCGTTGCATCCGCCGATGCGCACGAGGTACTCGCCGCGCGCGAGCAGGTCGGCGTCCGACAGCGACGGGGCGGGCAGCGCCGCCACGACGCGCGGCGACGCGGGCTGGCAGGCGGCCAGGGCCAGCACCAGGGCGGGAAACATCGGGAGGCGGATCGGACGCATGGCCACGGCTGTGCAAGGGGAATGCGCCATCGAACGCGCGGCCCGGCGCGGACCGGCCACGCGGTCGCCAGTCGCGATTCAGGCCGGGATTTGGGAATCCCGCACGCTTGGGCGAGAATCCCGCCTCTACCTGCTCCCTGGACGCCGCATGCCCCGCAAGATCGAAGCCCGCCAATCCGACATCCACGGCAACGGCGTGTTCGCCATCGCCCCGATCGAGAAGGGCGAGCGCGTGGTGGAGTACAAGGGCAAGCGCCGCACCCACGAGGAAGTGGATGAGGACGACACCGGCGACGTCGATTCCGGCCACACCTTCCTCTTCACGCTCAACGACGACTACGTCATCGACGCGAACCACAAGGGCAACAAGGCACGCTGGATCAACCACAGCTGCGATCCGAACTGCGAGGCGGTGATCGAGGAGCACGACGGCAAGAACCGTAAGAAGGACAAGGTCTTCATCGAGGCGATCCGCGCGATCAAGCCCGGCGAGGAACTGACCTACAACTACGGCATCGTGCTGGCCGAGCCGCATACCGCCCGCCTGAAGAAGATCTGGGCCTGCCGCTGCGGCAGCAAGAAGTGCACCGGGACGATGCTGCAACCCAAGAAGGGCCGCTGACGCCGGTACGCCCTCACAGGCACGGATGCCGCAGGAACGCCGAAGGTTGAAATGACCGAAGGCAGGTGTGGTCCGTGATTTCCATCGCTACCTTGCGCGCACCGGACCACCACCCGCCCGCCATGACCCTCTCCCGCCTTGCCTGCGCGCTCGCGCTGGCGCTCCCCTGCAGTGCCGTCCACGCCGTCGAGATCGACGGCCGCATCGACCCCGCCGAATGGCAGGGCGCGCGCCACGTCACCGATTTCCGCAAGACCCAGCCGCTGACCGGCGAGCCCGGCTCGCTGCCGACCGAGGGCTGGGTACTCGCCACGCCGGACGGTCTGGCCATCGCCTTCCGCGCCACGCACCCGGCCAGCGTGCCGCGCACGCGGCAGAAAGTGCAGCGCGATTTTGACGCGCAGGTGGACAGGATCAACGCCTTCATCGACTTCGACGGCGACGGCCGCACCGGTTATGCCTTCACCGTCAGTTCGACCGGCGGCATCGCCGATGAGATCATCACCAACGAAAACCAGTTCAGCAGCGACTGGGACGGCCAGTGGCGCCACGCGATCAGCGAGGACGAACAGGGCTGGTCGGTCGAACTGCTGATCCCGTGGCACACCGCGCCGATGCGCGACGGCACCGATGGCCAACGTACGCTCAAGGTGTTCCTGGCGCGCGTGATCGGCGCCACCGGCGAGCGCATGGCGTGGCCGCAGGCCAGCTTCGAGCGCCCCCGCTTCCTGTCCGACTTCGCGCCGGTCACCGTGCCGCGCTACGACCAGTCGCTGCTCGCCGTCACGCCGTTCGTGTCGGGCCTGTACGACAACGTCGGCGACCGTGCCGACCTCAACGCCGGCGCCGACCTGTTCTGGAAGCCGAACGGCCGATTCCAGCTGACCGCCACGCTGAAGCCCGACTTCGGCCAGGTCGAGGCCGACGACCTGGTCGTCAACTTCAGCGCCACCGAGACCTTCATCAGCGACAAGCGGCCGTTCTTCACCGAGAACCAGGGCATCTTCGAACTGACCACACCGTCGGACGACAGCCAGCAGCTCTACACCCGGCGCGTGGGCAGCACGGGCGACATCACCGCGGCGGTGAAGTTGAACGGCAGCCTGGGCAAGGTCAACTACGGTCTGTTCTCGGCCGACGAGGATGGCACTACCGGGCGCAGTTACCACGCACTGCGATTGGTGCGCGACTTCGAAACGCAGAACGTCGGCGCGATGCTGACCCGCGTGGACGATCCCTGGCGCGACCGCGAGGCCACCGTGCTGGGCGTGGACCACAACTGGCGGCCGACCGCGCGCTGGAACGTGCGCACGCGCCTGCTGGGCAGCCGCATCGCGCAGGCCGGGACCGACACCGACGATGTCGGCGCGACCGTCTGGGCCGACTACGAGATGGACCGCGGCTGGCGCCAGCAGTGGATCGCCATGCACTTCGGCAACGACCTGCAGCTCAACGACTTCGGTTACCTGTCGCGCAACAGCACCAACTACCTGCACTGGGAACTGCGCAAGCGCTTCACCGGCCTGCCGGAGGCGTCGCGGTACGCATCGAAGGACTGGCGCTGGCGCGTCAGCAGCAGCCACAACAACCACGGCGACAAGCTCAACGACCAGTTCCGCATGAGCCGGGAAGGCCAGCTGCGCGACGGCAGCTACGAGTACGCGCAGATCAACGTCAACAGCGCCGGCCTGAACGACACGCTGCTGCGCGGCAACGGCGTGGTGAGGATGCCGGCGAACTTCAACACCTACTTCGAGTACGAACGGCCGCGCAAGGGCGACTGGGCGCACGAAACCGAACTCGAGGCGTTCACCGGCGGACTGGCGGGCAACCGCAAGGCCGGCGCGGGCCTGGGGTATACCGCGACCTATTTCGTCAACGATGCCTTCAGTGTCTACGCCGGCGGCTACGCGATCTACAGCCCCGACTGGCTGGTATGGCAGCGCGAAGACCTGGTGGGCGGGTTCACCCGTCGCCAGCTCGACCTCAATGCCGGCCTGGACTGGGTGATCGATCCGCGCCACGAGCTGCGGGTGAAGATGCAGGCCATCGCGCTGGATGCGCGCGTGCACGATGCCTGGCGCTTCGATCCGCGCGGCCATGCCGTGGCGACGGCCGACGCGGTGGACGACTTCAGCGTGCGCAACCTGGGCTTCCAGATCCGCTACCGCTACGAACTGGCGCCGCTGTCCTACCTGTACGTGGTGTACGCACGCGGTGGTTACGAGCAGCGCACCGGCACGGAAGGCGTGGATGGCCTGCTGCAGGACAGCCTGCGCCTGCGCGACGACGAGCAGCTGGTGGTCAAGCTCAGCTACCGGTTCGAGATCTGACCGGGCGGGAGGTCAGCGGGTCGCCGCGGGCTGCAGGGTGATCACCACCTGGCCGTCGTCGATGCGGACGGCGTCGGCGGCCAGCGTCCCCGGCACCTGCGCCAGGTCGTCCTCGGTCAGCCGGTAGAGGGGGCGGCTGTTCGCGTATTCGCGGATTAGCTGCTGCAACGCCTCGCGCGAGCCGCCCGGCAGGCCGCGACCCGCCGCGGCGGTCCCCAGGTGCTCCAGCACCGGGTCGACCAGGTGCAGGCCACGCGTCGCCGGGTCGTAGCGCAGGCCGCTGCTGACCACCACGTTGCCGTTCTCCAGGCGGTCGCCACTGGCCAGCATCACGTCGTAGTCCATCTGCAACTGCAGGCGTTCGCCCGGCACGGGAATGCGTACCTGCGGGTCGCTCAGGGTGAGCGAGGCGAAGCCCTCCAGCAGCGCATGCTCGAGTGGAAAGCCACTGCGCGCAGCGGCTTGCAGGTGCGAAGCGTCGAAGCGCAGCACGTTGCCACTGTCGGCCATCGCCAGCGATGGCAACAGCAGCGCGGAGAGCAGGGCGAAGCGGGCGATCAGGGTTTTCATCGGGCTACCTCACTGCAGGTGGATGACCACGCGGCCGTTCTCGATCTGCGTGCCGCCGATCCGCTTGCTGGCGGGCAGGCGCTGCAGGATGTCGTTGTCGATCCGGTAGACCGGCTCGCTGCGCGCGTACTCGGCCAGCACGGTATTGACCAGCTGCCGCGTACCGCCGGACATCAGCGAGCCGCTGCCGGGGACGTCGACCGACAGGATCTCCGGGTTGTCCAGGTGCAGGCCGCGGGTGGCGGGGTCGTAGCGCAGCCGACTGGCCAGCGCGAAGTGCCCGCGGCTGACATCGCGCGCACCCAACGCCCTGACGCCGATGTCGAAGTCCAGTCGCAGGCGATCGTCGCCAGAGGGGATGCTGAGCCGCGGATTCGTCAGCGTGGCCGACACCAGCCCGCCGAGCTTGTCGAACTCGCGAGGGAAACTCTGGTTCAGATAACGCTGCAGCTGCGGCTGGGTGAAGTTGATCTGGTTGCCCAGCAGGCCGGTGACGGTATTGAGCGTTTCGCAGCCGGCGAGGGCGAGCGTGGCGGTGCCGGCGAGGGCGGCGACCAGGAAGCGTCGGCGTGTACGCATGGAGAGCTCCGTGACGGGTCGCCGCACCTTAGCCGGCGCTGCCTGTCCAAGGGCTAACCGGCAGGCTGCCGGAAGTGTCGTTTGCGCTCGGCGGTGTAGTGCCACCAGGGCACCGGTCCGCTGCCTTCCATGAAGCGTACCGCGGCGATGAAGCAGTCGCACAGGCAGGGGTCGTGGCGCTGGCCAGTGGTTTCGTTCACGCGCCGGTAGAGCGCATACGGGTCCTGGCCCACGAGGTCATGCGGGTGGGCGATGCCGATGCCGCGCAGATCGCCCGCGATGGACCGCCCGATGTTGGGAATGTCCTCGAGCGTGCGCGCTTCGTCGGCATGGCGGGCTTTCATCGCTAGGAGGCTGGCGTGGCCCGGGCGTGGTGTCAGCCGGCGTCGCGGCCGCGCGCCTTCAACGAGGCGATGAACTCGCCCATGTGCGGACGCAACGCAGCGAACAGGTCGTCGGCGTCCTTGCGGTGGTCCAGCATCAGGCCGCTGAGCAGCTTGGTACCGACCACCAGCGCGGCGCGCTCGTCGCCGGTAAGGCCACGCTGGCGCTGGACGGCCTCGAGGATGCGCATCCAGTCGTCATCGCAGGCATGTTCGAATTCGATGGTGCAACGCCCCTGGCAGGGCTGGCCGTCGCGCTCGATCGGCGTCACGGTGATGCGGTAGCGGTGGGCGTCGTTGGGCATGGCGGCGGAGCTGGCGCGGCGGGGACGTCTCCAAGATAGGCCTGTGTCCGGGGTGGAACGAGGGCCTTCGCCGCGATGGACTGTTCCGTCGAGCGGCGCCGCGGTTCAGTCGACGGCCGCCGCACGCGCCTTGAACAGGGGCAGCGGATCGTAGGCGCCCTGGGTGCCATAGATGCCGTAGTGCAGGTGCGGCGGCGTGCCCTGCGCGTTGCCGGTGGTGCCCACGTAGCCGAGCACGTCGCCGGGCTGCACGACCTGGCCGGTGGACAGATCCGCCGCCCAGTCGTCGAGGTGGGCGTAGTAATGACGCTCCCGGCCCGGGCCCAGCACCCACACCTGTTTCCCGCCCAGTCCGCCGTCGCGCACCGACACCACGATGCCGCGCGTCGCACTGGTGATCGGTGTGCCGCGCTTGGCGAAGATGTCCACGCCCTGGTGCGTGCGGTCACGGCCGCGGGGCGCACCGAAGGTATCGGCGATCTGCCGCGCCCGCACGCCTTGCACGGGTACGGGCAGCTCGATCGGCGGCGATGCGCGCGAGATGTCCCACAGCATGCGCGAGGCGGCCATGAACGGCCGGCCCCATGCCCACGCGAGCAGCAGGGCCAGCGCCGCCAGCCACAGCATCGTCCATGCGAGGCGCCGCAGGCGGCGCACGGCCGGTCGTGCCATGCGGGTCAGGGCGAGGCGGTCTTCATCTGCGCCAGCTGGCGTTCCAGCTGGGATTTCAGCGACGGATCCAGCTTCAGTTGCCTGGCCAGCTCATCCAGGTACGCGCGCTCCATGAAGCTCTGGTCGTCGGCGACCATCAGGCTGGCCAGGTACATTTCCGACGCGATCTCCGGCGTACTGCCGGCACGCGCCACCTCGGCCGGGTCCAGCGGCTTTTCCAGTTCGGCATGCAGCCACTGCTGCACCTCGCCATCGGTACCGAGGCGGGCGAACTCGCCCTCGATCACCTCACGTTCGCGCGCGTCGATATGGCCATCGGCTTTCGCCGCCGCGACCAGCGCGGTGAGGATGGCCTGGCTGTGCAGTTCCGCCTGTGGCGGCGGCAGGCGGTCGACCGTCTGCGGCGTCGCGCCTGCCGCGAACCCGCCCTGCTGCTGCTTGTACTCGCCGTACGCGCGATAGGCCATCACGCCGATCGCCGCCAGGCCGCCATAGGTGGCCAGCTTGCGGGTGGTCTTGTTCTTGCCCAGCAGCAGGCCCAGCGCGCCGCCGGAGATCGCGCCCTTGCCGAAGTCGGCGTTGAGGACGCTGCCGGTGCCGCTGGAGGATTTCAGCAGATGGTCGAGGAAGCCCTGGATCTTCATGCGTGCGTTACCTTGCGTGGACGGAGGTCCTGTCGATCTGAGGGCGTCCGGCGGTCGGGACAAGGGTGACGGATGGCAGGGATGGGCGGCGTCGGGCTTGCCGGATCGCCGTCATGCCTGCTGCAGGCGTCCGCAACCCGGACGCGGCGGCAGCGGAGCAGGCCGCTCCGCTCTGCGCAAAAAAGAAGGGACGGCCAGGCCGTCCCTTCGTGCAACCTGTGGAAGCGCAGCGATCAGGCTGCGGCGTCCTTCAGCTTCTTCAGCGGGCGCACCTTGACCTTCACCGAGGCGGGCTTGGCGGCGAACCACTGCTCTTCCTTGGTGAACGGGTTGATGCCCTTGCGCTTCGGCTTGGCCGGCACGTTGACGGCGGTGATCTTCAGCAGGCCCGGCAGGGTGAAGGAGCCGGCGCCCTTCTTGTTGATCGAGGCGTGGACGGCGCTTTCCAGCGAGGCCAGCACGGCACGGACGTCCTTGGCGGCGACGGCGGTGGCTTCGGCGATGTGGGCGACGAGGCCCGACTTGCTCAGCGCTTCCTTGATCGGCTTCGGCGCGGCCGGCTTGGCGGCGGCCTTCGGTGCAGCTTTCTTGGCGGCCTTCTTCGGCGCGGCCTTCTTGGTGCTCTTTGCCATGTGTCCTGTCTCTACTGTCGAGTGGTTGGGTAATCGGGCCGATCGCATCGGCAAGCGAAATGTAGGGCAAAGAACTGGCGGCGCCAAGGGCAGGAAGGCCCTGAAATGCCTTTTTTTTCGGTTTTTTCGCAATTTCCCGTCGCCGCATGTCGGAAATCGCCTGTCGGCATGACGGAATCACCTTTCCCCGATGCAGCGCAGGCGGCATCCCTCGCGTTCCACCGCGACCGGATGCCGCACCGTCCGCGCGACTCACTCGTCGTCGTGCCGCGGCTTGTAGGCCTCCACCAGCTTCTGCTGCACGGCGGGCGGGACAGGTTCGTAGTGGCTGAAGTCCAGGCTGTAGCGCCCCTGGCCCGCGGTCATCGATTTCAGTTCGGCCGCATAACCTTCCAGTTCCGCCAGCGGTACCTGCGCCTTCACCACGATCTCGCCGCGCACCGTGTCGGTCCCGTTGATGCGGGCGCGCTTGCCCGCAAGATTGCCGGTGATGTCGCCGACCTGCGCTTCGGATACGGCCACTTCCAGGTCGACCACCGGCTCCAGCACCTGCGGCCGCGCCTTGGCGATGGCGTCGAGGAAGGCCTTCTTGCCGGCAGCGACGAAGGCCACTTCCTTGCTGTCCACCGCATGGTGCTTGCCGTCGTGCACGACCACCCGCAGGTCCTGCAGCGGGTAGCCGGCGATGGCGCCGCTGCCCAGCACCTGGCGCACGCCTTTCTCCACCGCCGGCAGGAACTGGCCCGGAATCGTGCCGCCCTTCACCTCGTCGACGAATTCGAAGCCGCCGCCGCGCGGCAGCGGCTCGATGCGCAGCGACACCTCGCCGAACTGGCCGGCGCCGCCGGTCTGCTTCTTGTGGCGGTGGTGGCCTTCGGCCTTGGCGCCGATGGTCTCGCGGTAGGCGATCCGCGGCGGCCGAGTCTTCACCTCCACGCCGTGCCGTTCCTTCAGTCGTTCCAGCATCACCCGCAGGTGCAGGTCGGAGAGGCCGCGGATGACGGTTTCGTTCAACTCCGGCTGGTGCTCGACGACGAAGGCCGGATCCTCTTCGGCCAGCTTCTGCAGGGCGATGGACAGTTTCTGCTCCTGGCCCTTGCTGGCCGCCTCGATCGCCAGGCCGAACATCGGCTTCGGGAATGCCACCGGCGCCAGGTGGATGTGGTCCTCGTCGTGGCTGTCGTGCAGCACCGCGTCGAAATGCAGGTCGTCCACCTTCGCCACCGCCGCGATATCGCCGGGGATGGCCTGGTCGACTTCCACGTGGTCCTTGCCCTTCAGCTTGAACAGATGGCCGACCTTGAACGGCTTCTTGCCGTCGTCGACGAACAGCTGCGTGTCCTTCTTCAGCGTGCCCTGGTAGACGCGGAAGATGCCCAGCTTGCCGACGAAGGGGTCGTTGACGATCTTGAAGACATCGGCGATGACGTGCGCGCGCGGATCCGGTACCGCCTGGACCGGTTGCGGTCCGCTGCCGTTGAGCTTCACGAACGGCGGCGGATTGGCTTCGGCCGGATTCGGGAACAGCCGCTCGGCCACGTCCAGCAGTTCCTTCACCCCGACGCCGGTGCGCGCGGATGCGAAGCACACCGGCACCAGATGTCCTTCGCGCAGGCACTGTTCGAAGGCGTCGTGCAGCTCCTCGCCGGACAGGCCGCCTTCGCCCAGGTCCAGGTAATGCTCCATCACCGTCTCGTTGATCTCGACCACCTGGTCGATGATCTTCTGGTGCCAGTCGGTGACCGGGCCGAGATCGGATTCGCCGGCCGATTGCCCGAAGCAGTCGATCACGGCCTTGCCTCCGTCCGCAGGCAGGTTGAGCGGCAGCACCTCGGGACCGAATTCCTCGCGCAGCGCGGCCAGCACGCCGGCTGCGTCGGCGCCCTCATGGTCGATCTTGTTGATGACGATGGCGCGGCACAGATTGCGCTCGCGGGCACGTTCCATCAGGCGGCGGGTGCCGTGGGCCACGCCGGTATCGGCATCGACCACGATCAGCGCGGTATCCACCGCGGAGAACGCCGACAGTGCCGGGCCGCGGAATTCCGGATAGCCCGGGGTGTCGATCAGGTTGACGTGCATGCCGCCGTGGTCGGTGCTGGCGATGGCGGTGTCGATGGAGTGGCCGCGGGCCTTCTCGATCGGGTCGTGGTCCGACACGGTGGTGCCGCGTTCGATGGTGCCTGCCACCTGGAGGGCGCCGCCGGCATGCAGCAGGGCTTCGAACAAGGTTGTTTTGCCGGCGCCGGGGTGGCCCGCCAGGGCCACGTTGCGGATCTGTTGCGTGCTGTACGACATGAGGCCGTTCCTCCCGAGGGTTGGGGTCGAAGGGCCGTCATGGCTGTCCGGGCAGAGCGCATCCCGTGAGCGTGGCGCTCGGCGGGCGGTCATGGCGGACGGCCAGCATCGGCATGCGGGTGGGCGGGGTCAAGCCGCAGTGCGGAACATGGCGTGAACATCTCCGGGTGTACGCTGCGCGTCCCCTGACCCGATGGAGCACGACCATGGCTTTGAAGCGTTACGCGGATGCGGTGTGGAGCGGTGACCTGCAGTCCGGCAAGGGCACGCTGAGTACGCCGCAGAGCGGCCTGTTCGAAGGCCAGAACTATTCCTTCAAGACCCGCTTCGGCGACGAGAAGGGCACCAACCCGGAAGAGCTGCTGGCGGCCGCGCATGCCGGCTGCTTCACCATGGCGCTGTCGGCGGTGCTCGGCAAGGCCGGCTTCACCCCCGACAAGCTGCAGACGCGGGCCGAAGCGACGATGGAACCCGGCATGGACCCGGGCCCGACCGTCACCGGCATCAAGCTGACGGTGTCGGCCAGCGTGCCGGGCATCAGCGCGGCGCAGTTCGAGGAGATCGCGCAACAGGCGAAGGCGGGCTGCGTGATCTCGCGCGCGCTGTCGGTGCCGGTCTCGCTGGAGGCGACGCTGCTTTGACGGCGGTAAAGGCCGCGCTGCTGGTGCATGGCGCCGGTGGCGGCGGGTGGGAGTGGAACGTGTGGCGCGGCGTGTTCGAGGCGGCCGGCATCGTCGTGTCCGCGCCGGATCTGCAGCCGGTGGCGGCGGGACTGGTGGCCACCGGCTTCGACGACTACCTGCAGCAGGCGCGCGAGGCGCTGCTGGCGTTGCCGCGCCCGCGCGTGGTGATCGGTGCCAGCCTGGGCGGCCTGCTGGCGCTGCATGTCGCCGTGGCCGCGGATGCCGTGGTGCTGGTGAACCCACTGCCGCCGGCACCCTGGCATGCCGCGCTGGCGCCGCGTACCTGGCCGGATGTCGTGCCGTGGCGCCGCCATGCGCGCCTCGACGGGACGCGGCGTGCTTTGCCGGACACCGACGAGGCGACTGCACTGTTCGCCTTCCGCCGCTGGCGCGACGAATCCGGCGCGGTGCTGCGTCATGCGTATGCGGGCGACGGGGTCGCGCGGCCCGCGTGCCCGGCGCTGTTCGTGCTGTCGCAGGTCGACGACGACGTCCCGCCGGCGATTCCTTCCGCCATGGCGACCGCATGGTCGTCCGAGGTGCTGCAAACGGTTTCTCCTTCGCATGTCGGGCCCCTGCTGGATCGGCACGCGTCCGGCGTCGCCGGACAAACTGTCGAATGGCTAAACCGCACGGTTCAGGCGGGTTGAGTTCAGCCCGATTTCACCCGGACGGGCCGAGCATGCGTCCACGCCAATCCGGCGTGGGGGAGTACCCGACATGAAGCGTCTTTCCGCCGCCGTGATGGCCGTGGGCCTGCTGGCCGCCGGCGTGGCATCCGCGCAGACCTCGCAGCAGTACGGCACGTCCGACCGCGACGGCGCCGAACCCTACTACGACTACGCACGCGTCGTCCGCGTCGACCCCGTCATCGAGGGGGGTTACCGCGATACGCGAAGCACGACCTCGCAACGGTGCTACTACCGCGATGCCGACGACGTCCATGCGCGCGACGGCTATCGCGACGACGTCTACGGCGATGTCTACGACAATGGCGACTACCGCGACGTCTACGGCGAGGACGGATATGGCGACCGGCGCAGGACCGCCGGCGGCACCGAGGCCGGACGTACGGTGGCCACGGTCATCGGCGGCATCGCCGGCGCGGTGCTGGGCAGCAAGGTCGGCGACGGCAGCGGTCGCTACGTCGGCACCGCGGTCGGTTCGATGGTCGGCGGCATGGCCGGCCGGTCCATCTACGACAACAGCCAGCGCAACCGTCAGGTACAGCGTGGCCAGGTGCGCGTCTGCGATCCCGTTCCGGCGAGCGACGGCCGTTACGGTGACGACTACTACGGCGATGGGCGCGTCTCCGGTTACGACGTCACCTACGAGTACGGTGGTCGTACCTACCACACCCGCACCGGTTACCACCCCGGCGACCGCATGCGCGTGCGGGTCGACGTGCGTCCCGAGTGAGCCCGCCTGGAGCGGGAGCCGCAGTGCAGGCAAGGGATTGCAGGGGAGGGGCCGCAAGGCCCCTTTCTTGTCGGCGTTGCCGTCGCGCGCGCCACCGCGCATAGTCCCGCGCTGGATCACGACGGGAGTGCGGCATGCGGCGTCTGGCATGGGGAATGGGCGGGTTGCTGGTGTGCGTCGGCGCGGTGCAGGCGCAGGTACAGGTGGTGACGGCGAAGCGCGTGCACACGTCCGATCCCGCGCGGCCGGTGGTCGAAGCCATGGCCTGGGATGCGCAGGGCCGCATCCTGGCGGTCGGCGGCGCCAGTGAGTTGCTGGCTCGCTATCCCGACGCGAAACGCATCGACGCCGCCGGTAAGACGGTCATCCCCGGTCTGATCGATGCGCATGGCCACGTGATGGGGCTGGGTTACGCGCTGATGCGCGCCGACCTGGTGGATGCGCGCGACAAGGCCGAGGTGATCGCGCGATTGCGTGCGTTCGAGCAGCAGCTTCCCCCGAATGCGTGGTTGCTGGGTGGAGGTTGGGACCAGAACGACTGGCCAGGGAAGACATTCCCCACCGCCGCCGATCTCGATGCCGCGTTTCCCGACCGCCCTGTCTGGCTCGAGCGGGTGGATGGCCATGCGGGCTGGGCGAACAGCGCGGCGCTGCGCGCAGCGGCGGCGAAGGCGCCGCGTCCGCTGGATGGCGACTGGCAGCCGGACGGTGGTCGTATCGAACGCATCGATGGCCAGCCCAGCGGTGTCTTCATCGATGCCGCCATGGCACTGGTGGGCGCGGTGGTGCCGGCGCCGGACGCGTCGTATCGCCGTCAGGCGCTGGAAAAGGCGACCCAGGCGGCGGTGCGCAACGGTCTGACCGGCGTCCACGACATGGGCGTGTCGCGCGCGGACCTGGCGCTGATGAAGCAGCTCGCCGACGAACGGCGCCTGCCGCTGCGCATCGAGGCCTATGCCGATGGCGACAGCGACGCGCTGGACGATCTCTGTTCCACCGGCCTTTACCGTCATGCGGGCGGTCGCCTGCAGATGCGCGGGGTGAAGCTGTACGCGGATGGTGCGCTGGGCAGCCGCGGTGCCGCCCTGCTGGAGGATTACAGCGACGACCCAGGCAACCGTGGCCTGCTGGTCACCGAGCCGGCGGCGCTGGAGTCGGCCATGCGCAAGGCACGCGGGTGCGGCGTGCAGGTGGCGACGCACGCGATCGGCGACCGCGGCAACCGGCTGGTTCTGGATGCCTACCAGCGCGTGCTGGGCGATGCCGCGAAGACCGACCATCGCTGGCGTATCGAGCATGCACAGGTGGTGGCGCCGGAGGAGTTCCCGCGGTTCGCCGCGCTGGGCGTGATCGCCTCGATGCAGCCGACCCACGCCACCTCCGACATGCCCTGGGCGCAGGATCGCCTGGGCCCGGTGCGCATCACCGGCGCCTATGCCTGGCAACGGTTGCAGGGCAGTGGCGTGAAGCTGGCGTTGGGGTCGGATTTTCCGGTCGAATCGGTCGATCCGCGGCGCGGTCTGCATGCGGCGGTTACGCGGCAGGACGCGCACGATCATCCAGCCGGTGGCTGGCGCGCCGAAGAGCGTCTCAGCGCCAGCGAGGCACTGCGCGGCTTTACCGCCGATGCGGCCTGGGCGGCACACGATGAAGCGAGCGTCGGCCGGCTGGCGCCCGGCCTGCGCGCGGATTTCGTCATCCTCAACGAAGACCCGCTGGCGATTCCGGGCGAACAGCTCGACGACTTGCACGTGCGCTCGACCTGGGTCGATGGCAAGGCGGTCTACGAGGCGGAGTAGGGTCAGCTTTTGTGGGAGCGACGTCAGTCGCGATCGCTCCCCGCCTCCCGTTGCCGCTGGCGTTGTCGAAGACCGTGCATTCGCGACTCACGTCGCTCCCACAGGAAGCGGGTTCCGTTACCAGTCGATCTCGCCGTTCACGATGGTGCGCACGTGGCCGCCGGACCATACGTCGCCGGCTTCGTCCACACGCAGCTGCAGGCGGGCGTCGTAACCGACTTCGCGACCCTGGCTGACGACGTAGCGGCCGTCGCGCCCGGGCAGCGCATCGCGCGAGGCCAGCCACGCGGCCAGCGTCGCGTTGGCGGCACCGGAGGCGGCGTCCTCGAACGCGGCCGGCGCACCGACGAAGGCGCGCACGGCCAGGTCGTACTCCTGGCCTGGCGTGCGCGCATAGGCGCAGACGCCCATGCTCTCGGTGGCACGGGCGAGCGCGCCGATGGCGTCCCAGTCCGGCGTGGCACCGCGCAGCGTGGCCTCGTCGCGCACCTCGGCCAGCCACCAGCGGCGACCGCCGTCGACCAGCGCGGGCGGAAGTTCACCGGCGGGCAGGTTCGCAAGCGCGGCGCGCAGGCCCGTATCGTTCGCGGGGTCGCCCACCTTCACCACCTGCGCGCGCGGGGTGCGCACGGCGATGGTGCGCGTGGTGCCGTCATCATCAACCCGCAACGGCAGCACACCGACCGCACCTTCCTGCATCAGCAGGCCGTCGACCGGCGCGGCGAGTCCGGCATCGAGCACGACATGCGCCGTGCCGACGCTCGGATGGCCGGCGAACGGCACTTCGCGACGCGGAGTGAACATGCGCACGGCATAGCTGGCGCCCGGCTGCGTGGGGGCGAACACGAAGGTGGTTTCCGGCAGTCGCGTCCAGCGGGCGATGGCCTGCATGGCGGCGTCATCCAGGCCAGCCGCATCGAGGACGACGGCCAGCGGATTGCCGGCGCCGGGGCGGTCGGCGAAGACGTCCAGTTGGACGTAACGGCGGAGGGTCATGGGGGATGTTGTCGCGTGGGGGCTGCGCAGCTTACCAAGTCACCCGGCCGTCGATGACCGCCTGCACCTGGCCGCCGATCCAGGCCTCGCCTTCATCGTCCACCTGCAAGGCGACGCGACCGTCGCGGCCGAGTTCGCGCCCCTGGCTGGCGATATAGCGTCCGCCCTGGCCCGGGAGGGCACCGGCCGCATGCAGGGCCGCGGCGATACACGCGTTGACGCTGCCGGTGACCGGATCTTCCGGGATGTTGTCGGCCGGGCAGAAGGCGCGCACGGCGAGATCATGGTCGGTGCCTGCTGGCGTGCGGCCGAAGACCGCCAGGCCGACGGCCGCGGTGGCCTGCGTCAGCGCGGCGATGGCGGGCAGGTCGGGCGCCAGACGTCGGACGGCGTCGGCGTCCTCCAGTTCCACCAGCCACCAGGAAGGTCCGTTGTTCCAGAGCGCGAGAGGCAGGCCGGCGATGGGAAGGCGGGCGGCCACGGCGTGGAGGAGGGCAGGCGATGCCGCAGCATCGACGGGACGTGCGCGCGGCGCCCGCAACCGGATCGCCCGCTGGTGCCCGTTGCCGTCGATGCGGACCGGCAGCAGGCCGGCCGCACACTGCTGTAGCAGCTTGTCCGCGTCATCGATCAGGCCGGCCTCCAGGGCGACCCAGGCGGCGCCGACGCTCGGGTGCCCCGCAAACGGCAGTTCCTGCCGCGGGGTGAAGATGCGGATGCGGTAGCTGGCGTCGGGCGTGGTCGGGGGCAGGAAGAAGATCGTCTCGGACAGATTGGTCCAGGCAGCGAATGCCTGCATGCGCGCCGTGTTCCATCCCTCCGCATCCAGGACGACGCCCAGCGGATTGCCCGCGCCGGGGCGGTCGGCGAAGACGTCGACCTGCAGGTAGCGATGGGAGGTTCGTTGCATGCGGTACGGTCCGGTCGCGCGCGGGGGCTTCGGCTAGAATCGACGGTTCACGCCCGAAGGGTTCGGGCCTCCCTCCCCATTCTATCCATGCCCTCTGCCACCCCCGCGTCTGATCGTTGGATCGTCCTCAAGTTCGGCGGCACCTCCGTGTCGCGTCGCCACCGCTGGAACACGATCGGCAAACTGGCGAAACAGCGGGCGGACGAACAGGGCGCGCGCGTGCTGGTCGTGGTGTCGGCATTGTCCGGCGTCACTAACGAGCTGACCGCCATCGCCGACGGCGCGGCCGACAGCGCCGAACGCGTGGCCAAACTGGAACAGCGCCATCGCGAATTCCTCTCGGAACTCGAGCTGGACGCCGATGCCGTGCTAGGCGACCGCCTGGCCGCGCTGCGCAACCTGCTGACCGATGCCCGTGCCGCGAGCCGCACGCTGGACTGGCAGGCGGAGGTGCTGGGGCAGGGCGAACTGCTGTCGTCCACGCTGGGTGTCGCCTACCTGCGCGCGCAGGGCCTGGACTTCGGCTGGGTGGACGCACGGCACTGGCTGCAGGCCAACTTCCTGCCCAACCAGAGCCCGTGGGCGCAGCGCCTGTCGGTGTCGTGCAATACCGCGCCGGACCAGGACTGGCGGCGCGCCTTCGCCGGCCAGGCGAATCGCATGCTGCTGACGCAGGGCTTCATCTCGCGCCATGCCGATGGCGGCACGGCCATCCTGGGCCGTGGCGGCTCGGACACATCGGCGGCGTACTTCGGCGCCCTGCTCGGTGCGCAACGCGTGGAGATCTGGACCGACGTGCCCGGCATGTTCAGCGCCAATCCGCGCGAAGTGCCCGATGCGCGCCTGCTGACGCGACTGGATTACTACGAAGCGCAGGAAATCGCGACCACCGGCGCCAAGGTGCTGCACCCGCGCTCGATCAAGCCCTGCCGCGACGCCGGCGTGGCCATGGCCATCCTGGACACCGAACGTCCCGAGTTGCCGGGCACGACCATCGACGGCAATGCCGTCACCGTGCCGGGCGTGAAGGCGGTCAGCCGCCGCAACGGCATCGTGCTGGTGTCGATGGAAGGCATCGGCATGTGGCAGCAGGTCGGCTTCCTGGCCGACGTGTTTGCGCGGTTCAAGAAGCATGGCCTGTCGGTGGATCTGATCGGTTCGTCGGAGACCAACGTCACCGTGTCGCTGGATCCCAGCGAAAACCTGGTCAATACCGACGTGCTGGCCGCGCTGTCGGCCGACCTGGCGGAGATCTGCCGGGTGAAGGTGATCGCCCCGTGCACCGCCATCACCCTGGTCGGCCGCGGCATGCGTTCGCTGCTGCACAAGCTGTCGGACGTGTGGGCGATGTTCGGCCGCGAACGCGTGCACCTGATCTCGCAGTCGTCGAACGACCTCAACCTGACCTTCGTCATCGACGAGGCCGATGCCGACGGCATGCTGCCGCTGCTGCACGAGGCGCTGATCGACAGCGGCGCGATGCCGGCTGAGGAGACCAGTGTGTTCGGCCCCAGCTGGCGCGAGATCAACGGCGCCGTGCGCCAGCGCGGGGAGCGCTGGTGGGCCGGTCCGGCGGCGCGCGAACGGCTGCTGTCCCTCGCGCAGGGCGACACGCCGCGCTACGTCTACAACCTCGACGTCGTCCGTGCCCGCGCCCGTGCGCTGGCCGCGATCACCGCGGTAGACCACCGCTTCTTCGCCATCAAGGCCAATTCGCACCCCGCCATCCTCCGCGTTCTGGTGGAAGAGGGCTTCGGCCTGGAGTGCGTGTCGCGCGGCGAACTGGAGCGCGTGTTCGAGGTGGCGCCGTCGCTGCCGATGGAGCGCGTGCTGTTCACGCCGAGCTTCGCGCCGCGGGCCGAGTACGCGTTCGCGCTGGAACGCGGCATCAACGTCACGCTGGACAATGTCGAAGCGCTGCAGCAGTGGCCGGACTTGTTCCGTGGTCGCCGGCTGTGGCTGCGCGTGGACCTGGGGCGTGGCGATGGCCACCACGACAAGGTCAAGACCGGCGGCAAGAGTTCCAAGTTCGGCCTGCCGCTGGTCAAGCTGGACGAATTCCTGGCAGCCGCACGCGCGCTTGATGCGCGCATCGTCGGCCTGCATGCCCATCTGGGCAGCGGCGTGGACAGCCCGCAGCACTGGAACCAGATCGCCGACGAACTCGGTGGGCTGGCCGACCAGATCGGCTCCATCGAGACCATCGACATCGGCGGCGGCCTGCCGATTCCGTATGCCGATGGCGACGAGCCGTTCGACCTGGCGGCGTGGGGCGAGGGCCTGGCCGCGATCAAGGCCGCGTACCCGGGCTACCAGCTGGTGATCGAACCGGGTCGTTATCTCGTGGCCGAGTCCGGCGTGCTGCTGGCGCAGGTGACCCAGGTGGTCGAGAAGCTCGGCATCCGCCGCGTCGGCAGCGATGCCGGCATGCACACGCTGATCCGCCCGGCGCTCTATGACGCGTGGCACGACGTGGCCAACCTGTCGCGACTCGACGACACGGCGCAGGCGCCGTTCGACGTGGTGGGCCCGATTTGCGAATCGAGCGACATCTTCGGCAAACGCCGCAAGCTGTCGTCGGCGACGGCGGAAGGCGATGTGCTGCTGTTCTCCGATGCCGGCGCCTACGGCTACGTGATGGCCAGCCACTACAACCTGCGCGGTTTGCCGGCGGAGGATGTGATCGATGGGGTGTCCGGCGATGTCGCCGCGCACTGAGTTCGTCCTGTCCAGCCTGCTGACCGCCGCGTTGCTGAGCATCGCGGTGGTGGTGCTGATGGATGCCGATCGCCGCGCGCCGGGGGTCGCCGAGTTCATGACCGCGGTGCGGTTCGCGCCCGCGGCGTTGCTGGCGGTCGGGCTGGGCGCCTGGTTCGTCACACGGTGGCAGGCGCGTGCGCAGCGCGCGGGCCGGCGCTGGAAGGCGGGTGGCATGACCTTGCGCCTGCTGCTGGTGGTGCTGCTGCTGTTTCCGCTGTCGCTGGCTGCCTGGGCGGTGATCGCTATCGCGATCGACGCGTTGGCCGCCAGCCGGCCTGGCGGATCTGGCGAGGCCCTGGCCTGGTTGCCGGTCCTGGTCTTCTACGGTTCGCTGATCGCGACGCTGTTCGGCGCCGCGCCGTTGTTCGCTATCGAATACTTCGCCTGCCGCCGCTACCTGCGCCGACGGGCCGCACTTTCCCCGGATCACGCATGACGACTTTCGACAAATCCAGCATCCGCACCTTCCGCTTCGTCCGTTGTTCCTTCGAGGCGGAGACGGGTGTCGCGCGGTTGGTGTACGCCTTCGACGACGGTCCGGAGCTGACCGAAACCGTGACCATCCCGGGCGCACCGTTCGCGCTGGACGCCACCCGCGCGCAGGCCGTCGAGCACGCCGTGCGGCTGCTGCACCTGATCACCGGCGTCAGTTACTACAAGGCGGCGGTGCCGAACGAGATCCGCATCGACGGCTACGCGATCGACGCGGCCACCGCCGTGCTGATGGAACAGGTCTACGTGCATGGGCTGGGCGAGTTCGCCTATCGCAACGGCCTGAGCCTGCATGGCCGCGTGCGGTTCCCGGTAGGTGCGCCGGCGCAGGCTGCGGCACCTGCCGCGGGCCTGCAGGAACATGCGCTGGTCGCCATCGGCGGCGGCAAGGATTCGCTGGTCAGCATCGAAGCCCTGCGTGGCGCCGGCATCGACCAGACGGTCACCTGGATCGGCGGCTCTCAGCTGATCGCGGCCTGTGCCGCACGCACCGGCCTGCCCACGCTCAACATCGGTCGCGCGCTGGCGCCGGAGCTGTTCGAGTACAACCGCCAGGGTGCGTGGAACGGCCATATCCCGGTCACCGCGATCAACTCGGCGATCATGGTGCTGGCCGCGCTGCTGCACGGCGTGGACCAGGTGGTGTTCTCGAACGAGCGTTCGGCCAGCTACGGCAGCATGATCCCCGGCACCGGCGAGGTGAACCACCAGTGGTCGAAGGGCTGGGCCTTCGAGCAGGCGTTCGGCGAGTACGTGCAGTCGCACGTCGCCGCCGACCTGCACTACTACTCGTTGCTGCGCCCGCTGTCGGAGCTGGCCGTGGCGCGGCAGTTCGCGCGTACCGACCATTACGACGCCCATTTCTCCAGCTGCAACCGCAACTTCCACCTCCTGGGCGAGCGCCCGACCAACCGCTGGTGCGGCGTGTGCCCGAAGTGCCACTTCGTATTCCTCGCGCTGGCGCCGTTCATGCCGAAGCCACGACTGGTCGGCATCTTCGGCCGCAACCTGCTGGATGACGTGAACCAGGCGGGTGGCTTCGACGCGCTGCTCGAGTACCAGGACCACAAGCCGTTCGAGTGCGTCGGCGAAGGCCAGGAGTCGCGCGCGGCGATGGCGACGCTCGGCGATCGGCCGGAATGGCGCGAGGACGCCATCGTCGCGCGCTTCAACCGCGAGATCCGCCCGCAGCTCGATGCCGCCCAACTGGCGGTGGCGCCCCTGCTCGAGATCGGCGGCGAGCACCGCATCCCTGCCGCGCTGTGGGAGCGCCTGCGTGCGAATTTCGCAGCTTGAGGGCAGGCGGGTCGCGCTGTGGGGCTGGGGCCGGGAGGGCCGCGCCGCGCACCGTGCGATCCGTTCCCGCCTGCCGGCGCTGCCGCTGACGCTGTTCTGCAGCGACGCGGAGGCGGTGGATGCCGCCGCGCTCGGCGACGCGCATCTTGCCATCGAGACGCAGCCCACGGCTGAGGGGCTGTCGGCCTTCGAGGTCGTCGTCAAGTCGCCGGGCATCAGTCCCAACGCACCCGCCGCGCAGTCGGCCGCGGCGGCGGGCACGCGCTTCATTGGCGGCACCGGCCTGTGGTTCGCCGAGCATGCGGGCGCCGATGGCATCGTCCCGCACGCGTTCTGCGTCACGGGCACCAAGGGCAAGAGCACGACGACGTCGCTGCTGGCGCATCTGTTGCGCGCCTCGGGTCGGCGCACCGCGCTGGTGGGCAACATCGGCGTGCCGCTGCTGGAGGTGCTGGATCCGCAGCCGGCACCGGAGGCGTGGGCCATAGAATTGTCGAGCTACCAGACCGGCGATGTCGCGGCCAGCGGCGCACATCCGGATGTGGCGGTGGTGCTGAACCTGTTCCCCGAGCATCTGGACTGGCACGGCAGCGAAGCGCGCTACATCGAGGACAAGCTGAAGCTCGTCACCGGGGCGCATCCGCGCGTTGCCGTGCTGAATGCGGCGGATCCGCGTCTTGCGGCCCTGTCACTGCCGGGCAGCGATGTCCGCTGGTTCAATCGCGCCGATGGCTGGCACCTGCGCGAGGACGACCTGTATCGCGGCGACGTGTTCGTCATGGCGACCCGGCCGCTGCCACTGCCGGGTCGCCATAACCGCAGCAACCTGTGCGCGGTCCTGACCGCGTTGGAAGCGGCCGGCATGGACGCGTTGCCGCTGGCCGCGCATGCGGCATCGTTCCGCCCGCTGCCGAACCGGCTGCAGGCGATGGGTACACGCGACGGCATCACCTGGGTCAACGACTCGATCAGCACCACCCCGCATGCGACGCTGGCCGCGCTGGACTGTTTTGCGGGCCGGCGCATCGCCCTGCTGGTCGGCGGCCATGATCGTGGCGTGGACTGGTCCGATTTCGCCGCCCACATGCGCGACGGTGCGCCTGCCGCGATCGTCACGATGGGGGCCAACGGTCCGCGTATCCATGCCCTGCTCGCGCCCGTGGCGCAGGAGGCCGGTTTCACGCTGATCGCCGCCGACACGTTGCCGGAAGCGGTCGCCGCCGCGCGGACCGCGCTGGGAGAGGAGGGCGTGGTGCTGCTGTCGCCTGGCGCACCCAGCTTCGGCCAGTACAAGGACTACGTGGCACGGGGCCGGCATTTCGCGGAGCTGGCCGGCTTCGATGCGGACGCGATCACCGCGATCCCCGGCCTCGGCATCGCCTGAGCGCACGCGTGAATCCATTCGTGGAAGGCCGGCGTAGACTGGTCCGTCCCCCCCACGAGGAACCCGCCATGCGCTATCGCCTGCTGCTGTCTGCTGTGTTCGCGGTTCTCTGGTCGCCGGCCCTGCAGGCCGCACCGGTCGCCAAGCCCGTGGAATGGAAGATCGGCGCCGACACGTTCGCCGGCGTTCTCGTCTACGAAGACGCCGTGAAACATCCACGCCCCGGCCTGGTGATGGTGCCCAACTGGAAGGGCGTGAACCCATCCGCGATCGACAAGGCGCGCCAGGTTGCCGGTGACGACTACGTGGTGCTGGTCGCCGACGTCTATGGCAAGGGCATCCGCCCGAAGACGGATGCCGAGGCGGGCCCGGTGGCCACCGCGATGCGCGCGGATCGCCCGACGCTGCGTGCGCGCGTGCAGAAAGCGGTCGCGGTGCTGAAGCAGCAGCCCACCACGCTGGTCGACGTGAATCGCATCGGCGCCTTCGGCTACTGCTTCGGCGGCAGCACGGTGCTGGAACTGGTCCGCGCCGGCGATGCACTGGCCGGTGTGGTCAGCCTGCACGGGGGATTGGCGACCGACCTGCCCGCGGCGAGCGCGGTGAAGACGCCGGTGCTGGTGCTCAACGGGGGAGACGATGCGTACGTCTCGGCGGCCGAGATCACCGCGTTCCAGGACGAGATGCGCAAGGCCGGCGCCGACTGGCAGTTCGTGAACTTCAGTGGCGCGGCGCACTGCTTCGCCGAGTCCGACGCGCAGAGTCCGCCCGGATGCTTCTACCACGAACGCTCGGCCAAGCGTGCCTACCGGATGATGGCGGACTTCTTCGGCGACGTGTTCGCCAAGTGATGTCTCACGCGGGTCAGTGCCCGCGCTCCAACGCGTAGCGCGCCAGGCCGCGCAGGGCGGCCAGCGCATCGGAGTCGGGCAGGCCATCGAGGGCCTGTTCGGCCAGCGTGGCGTAGTGATGCGCGCGTTCGCGGCTGTACTCCAGCCCGCCGGTCGCGCGGATCGCCGCCAGTACCTCGGGCATCGCGGCGGCATCGCCTTCCTGCACGATGGTGCGCAGGCGATCCGCGATGGCCGCATCGGAATGACGGATCGCGTGGATCAGCGGCAACGTGGCCTTGCCTTCGGCCAGGTCGTCGCCCAGGTTCTTGCCCAGCGCCTCGGCGTCCGCCGTGTAGTCGAGCACGTCATCGGCGATCTGGAAGGCGTAGCCCAATGCCATGCCGTAGTCGTAGAGCCTGCGCTGCGTATCCGCGTCCGCGCCGGAGGCCATCACACCCAACTGCGTACCGGCGGCGAACAGCACCGCCGTCTTGCGCTCGATCACGCGCAGGTAGGCGGCTTCGTCGGTATCGGGATTGTGGACGTGCAGCAGTTGCAGTACTTCGCCCTCGGCGATGCGGTTGGTGGTGTCGGCCAGCAGGCGCATCACGTCCATGCGGTCCAGTTCCACCATCAACTGGAAGCTGCGCGAATACAGGAAGTCGCCGACCAGCACGCTGGGCGCGTTGCCCCACAGCGCATTGGCCGTGCTGCGGCCGCGGCGCAGGTCGGATTCGTCCACCACGTCGTCGTGGAGCAGGGTGGAGGTGTGGATGAACTCGATGATCGCCGCCAGTTGATGGTGGCCAGGCGTCGTCGGGCCGCAGGCCTGGCCGGCCAGCACCACCAGCATGGGTCGCAGGCGCTTGCCCCCCGCGGAGATGATGTGGTCGGCGATCTGGTTGATCAGCACCACGTCCGAGGCCAGCCGGGCCCGGATCAGGGCGTCGACGGCGGCCATGTCGGCCTGGGCCAGCGACTGGACGGCGGGCAGGGCCAGGGCGGAGCGGGGGGGATCGACGACAGGCATGGGGGAATGATTCGGGAAGTCGCTGAATTATAAGCGTTACATGGTGGCGAATTCCTACGCGCACGCGCGGTGGCGGCCGACGGCGGAGAGCCGGGCGGGTATACTCCACTGGTCTTTGCCCGCGCTTGGCGGGCATCCCTGAACGGATATCGATATGGCCCGCGGCATCAACAAAGTCATCCTGGTCGGCAACCTCGGCAACGACCCCGAAACCCGCTATACCCAGGGCGGCATGGCGATCACCCGGATCAGCCTGGCCACCACCAGCGTGCGCAAGGACAAGGACGGCAACCAGCAGGAGCGCACCGAATGGCACCGCGTGGTGTTCTTCGGCAAGCTCGGCGAGATCGCCGGCGAGTACCTGCGCAAGGGCAGCTCGGTGTACGTCGAAGGCTCGATCCGCTACGACAAGTACACCGGCCAGGACGGGCAGGAGAAGTATTCCACCGACATCATCGCCGACGAGATGCAGATGCTCGGCGGCCGCGGCGAAGGCAGCGGTGGTGGTGGCGGCATGGGAGGCGACCGTCCGGCCCGTGCCTCTCGCCAGGACTACGGCAACCAGGGCGGCGGTGGCCAGCGTCGTTCCGCGCCGGCACCGGCGTCGCAGCCGGCGCCGATGGATGATTTCGCGGATGACGATATTCCGTTCTGAGCGACGCGATGCCTCATCGACGCATTCGCGACAGCACTTCCATCTGATTTCAAGGAGCAGTACATGCCGACGTGGCTTGTTACCGGTGGCGCGGGATTTATTGGCGGAAACTTCGTCCTGCGCGCGGTTGCCCAGGGCGTCAAGGTCGTCAACCTGGATGCGCTGACCTACGCAGGTAATCTGGATACGCTCGCGTCGGTGCAGGACAGCCCGTTGCACGTGTTCGTTCAGGGCGACATCGGCGACCGCGATCTGGTCGCGAAGCTGCTCGCCGAGCACCGGCCCGATGCGGTAGTGAACTTCGCCGCTGAGAGCCATGTCGATCGTTCGATTGACGGCCCAGGCGCCTTCATCCAGACGAACGTGGTGGGCACGCTCGGCCTGCTGGAGGCGACCCGCGACTACTGGAAGGTATTGGACGGCGAGCGCCGAGAGCAGTTCCGCTTCCTGCACGTGTCCACGGACGAGGTCTACGGCTCGCTGGGCGATACCGGCAAGTTCACGGAAACGACGCCGTACGCGCCCAATTCTCCTTATTCGGCATCCAAGGCCGCGTCAGACCACCTGGTCCGCGCCTTCCATCACACCTACGGCCTGCCGGTGCTCACGACCAACTGCTCCAACAACTACGGACCGTATCATTTCCCCGAGAAACTGATCCCGCTGATCATCGCGCGAGCCTTGGCCGGCGAGCCGCTGCCCGTCTACGGCGACGGCAGGAACGTGCGCGACTGGCTGTTCGTGGGTGATCACTGCAGTGCGATCCGTCGAGTGCTGGAGAAGGGCAGAGCCGGCGAGACGTACAACGTCGGTGGCAATGCAGAAAAGCAGAACATCGAGGTGGTCCATACCATCTGCGCACTGCTCGACGCGCGCGTACCGCGTACCGATGGCAAACCACGGAGCAGCCAGATCACCTTCGTTGCCGACCGGCCCGGGCATGATCGCCGTTATGCGATCGACGCGTCCAAGTTGCGCGAGGAACTCGGCTGGGAACCCGAATACACCTTCGAGCAGGGCATCGAGGAAACCGTCGACTGGTATCTCTCCAACCAGGCGTGGGTGAAGCGCGTGCTGGATGGCAGTTACCGGCTCGAGCGCATCGGTACGGCGGCGTAAGGGGGCAGAAGGCATGACGACACGCAAGGGCATCATTCTCGCCGGCGGCTCCGGCACCCGCCTGTACCCGCTGACGCAGGCCATCAGCAAGCAGTTGTTGCCTGTCTACGACAAGCCGATGATCTACTACCCGCTCAGCGTGCTGATGCTGGCGGGTATCCGTGAGGTGCTGGTGATCAACACGCCGCACGAGCAAGCGCTTTTCAAGGCGCTGTTGGGCGACGGATCTCAGTGGGGGATGGACATCCAGTATGCGGTGCAGCCGAGTCCGGATGGTCTGGCACAGGCGTACCTGATTGGTCGTGATTTCGTTGCCGGAAAGCCGAGCTGCCTCGTGCTCGGCGACAACATCTTCTACGGACATGGTTTCACCGAGATGCTGAGGCAGGCGGACGCGCGGAATGACGGCGCGACTGTATTCGGCTATTGGGTGAACGATCCGGAGCGATACGGCGTTGCCGAGTTCGACAAGGACGGACGTGTCATCGGCATTGAGGAGAAGCCGGTCGCGCCGCGCTCGAATTACGCTGTTACCGGGCTCTACTTCTATGATGGGCAGGCGAGCGACTATGCAGCTTCGTTGAAGCCTTCGCCTCGCGGTGAGCTGGAGATCACCGATCTCAACCGGCTTTACCTCGAAGCCGGCAATCTGCATCTCCAGCCGCTGGGCCGCGGCCATGCCTGGCTCGATACGGGTACGCATCAGTCGCTGCTTGAAGCCTCGAATTTCATCGAAACCATCGAGGCGCGGCAGGGCCTGCGGGTCTGCTGCCCCGAGGAGATCGCCTTCGGCAATGGCTGGATCGATGCGGCCCAGGTGGAGAAGCTGGCGGCTCCGCTGGCCAAGAATGGATACGGCCAATATCTGCTGTCCCTGGTCGCACGGGGTGTGGTGCGATGAAGGTGGTTGAAACCGGTCTGCCGGGCTGCGTCGTCATCGAGCCCGCGGTGTTCGGCGACGAGCGCGGCTTCTTCTTCGAAACCTGGAATGCCGAACGTTTCGGCGAGCGTGGACTGCCGACCACGTTCGTCCAGAGCAACGTATCGTCGTCGTCCCGCGGCGTGCTGCGCGGGCTGCACTACCAGTGGCCGAATCCGCAGGGCAAGCTGGTCAGCGTGCTGGAAGGCGAGGTCTACGACGTGGCGGTCGATATCCGTCGTGGTTCGCCAACGTTCGGGCAGTGGGAAGCGGTGATGCTGAGCGCCGAGAACAAGCGCCAGTTCTGGATCCCGGAAGGCTTCGCGCATGGCTTTGCCGTCGTGTCCGAACGCGCCGTTTTCAGCTACCTGTGCACGGCCGTGTACGACAGGGTGGCGGATGCGGGGGTGCGCTGGGACGACCCTGCGATCGGCGTCGACTGGCCGATCAGCGAGCCTCAGTTGTCTGCGAAGGATGAGGCCGCCCCGTTGCTTGCCGACATCCCGCCGGAGCGACTGCCCACGTTCGCCGCGCCATGACCATCCTGCTGCTGGGCGCGAACGGGCAGGTGGGCCATGAGTTGAGGCGCAGCCTGGGGCCGCTGGGCGACATCGTGGCGACGACGCGATCCGGCGAGCTGCCGGAAGGCGTGCGCTGCGAGGTCGCGGACTTCGACCGCCCCGACACGCTCGCGGACCTGGTCCGGCGTGTCGCACCCGTGGCGGTCGTCAACGCCGCTGCGTATACGGCGGTGGACAAGGCCGAGGACGACGAAGCGGCGGCGTTCCGTGCCAATGCGGAGGCGCCGGGCGTGTTGGCACGCACCTGTGCCGAGCGAGGCATTCCGTTCGTCCACTACTCGACCGACTACGTGTTCGATGGTCGGGGTTCGCGTCCTTACCGCGAAGACGATGCGACGGCGCCACTGGGCGTCTACGGTGCCAGCAAGCTCGCCGGCGAGCAGGCGGTCCGCGAGGCCGGCGGCGACCACCTCATCCTGCGGACCGCATGGGTCTACGGTTCGCACGGCCACAACTTCCTGCGCACCATGCTGCGGCTGGGTGCCGAACGCGATGAGCTGAGGGTGGTCGCAGATCAGACGGGGACACCGACACCGGCCTACCTGATCGCCGATACGACGGCGCGGCTTCTCGCGTTGCCTGAGCCGGCACGGGGCACCCTGCACCTGACAGCTGCCGGCGGCACCACGTGGCACGGCTTTGCCGAGGCCATCATCACTGGCGCCCACGCGCGGGGCCTGTTGGCGCGCAAGCCACGCGTGTCGCCGATTGCGACGGCCGACTTCCCGACACGCGCGCAGCGGCCTGCGTATTCCCGCATGGAAGTCGCCAGGCTCGAGTCCGTGCTGGGCGGGCCGATGCCCGGGTGGCAGGCGGGGCTGGATCACGTCCTGGATTACATGGTGCCGCGATAGCATTCACCCCAAGAGACGCCTGCGCTCGGCGTCTGATTGCGCCGTCCCGGGCCTGCCGTTATCGTCTGCCGCATTAGGGACGGTTCAAAGGGGAAGGAAGATGTTCAAGGGAATTCTGGCCGCTCTGGCGGTCGGTTCGGCGTTGTGCTCGCAACTGGCCATGGCACAGGTGGACGTCCAGCGGTTCATCCGCAAGGACAAGTTCGAGAGCATCAAGATTTCGCCCGGTGGGGACTATCTGGCGGCGACGGTGCCGCTGGAGGACCGCACTGTGCTGGCGATAATGCGACGGGCGGACAATACTTTGACCGGCACGTTCGCGCTGGACAAGAACTCGCATGTATCGGGATTCTGGTGGGTGAATCCGGAGCGCGTGGTCGTGTCGATCGCGGAGAAGTTCGGCCAGCTCGACCAGCCGCAGGGCACCGGCGAACTGTTCGCGGTCGATGCCGACGGCGGCAAGGCCACGGTCCTGGTGGGCTTCCGCATCGGCACGCAGCAGGTGGGAAGCAACATCCAGCAGAAGAAGGCGGAACAGGTGCATGCCTTCCTCGTCGATACGCTGCCGGCGGACGACAAGGGCGTGATCGTGTCGATCTGGCCGTGGAGCGAAGATCCGTTCACCCGGGCCGAGCGGCTGGATGTCTACACCGGTCGCCGCACGCCGATCGCGCGTGCGCCGGTCCGCAATGCGGACTTCACCACCGACAATCAGGGGCAGGTCCGCTTCGCGCATGGCGCCGGCGCCGACAATGCGCGCAAGCTCTACTACCGCGACGGCAAGGGAAGCGACTGGCAGCTCATCAACGACGAGGCCGTCAGCAAGCGGGTCGAGCATCCGCTGGGATTCAACCGGGACCAGACCATCGCCTACCTGCAGGTCGAGCAGGCGTCGGGGCCGGATGCGGTCGTGGCCTGGAACATCGCGACGGGCGAGCGCAAGGACGTGCTGCGCAATCCGAATGTCGATCCGGACGACATCGTGTATTCGCAGGACAGCGACATGGTGCCGGTGGGTGTCGTGTTCGCCGATGGCAAGCCCTCGGTACGCTTCTTTTCCGATGATGTCCCCGAGGCGAGGCTCTACCGCAGCCTGGAGGCCGCGTTCCCCGGCGAAACGGTCGAGGTCACCTCGCGCACGGCCGATGGCAAGCTCGCGCTGGTGCAGGTCAGCTCGGACCGCAATCCCGGCGATTTCTATCTCTTCAACGTCGAGGCGAAGAAGCTGGACTACGCACTGAGCCGGCGGGACTGGCTGGATCCGGACGCCATGGGCGCGACGCAGCCGGTCAGGCTGAGCGCCCGCGACGGTCGCGATCTGCACGGGTTCCTGACCCTGCCCAAGGGAGCATCCGGCAAGCAGATGCCGACGATCGTGCTGCCTCATGGCGGCCCGTTCGGCATCCGCGATTACTGGGGTTTCGATCCGGGGACGCAGTTGCTGGCCAGTGCCGGCTACGCCGTGCTGCAGGTGAACTTCCGCGGCTCCGGCGGCTATGGCCGTGACTTCCAGTCGGCGGGCGCTCGCCAGTGGGGTCTGTCCATGCAGGACGACGTGACCGATGCGACGCGCTGGGCCATCCAGCAGGGCATCGCCGATCCTCGCCGCATCTGCATCTACGGCGCGAGTTACGGCGCGTACGCATCGCTGACGGGCGTGGCGAGGGAGCCGGATCTCTATCGCTGTGCGGCGGGTTACGTGGGCGTCTACGACCTGCCGATGATGCATACGCGCGGCGACATCCAGCGTCGCGGTTCCGGCGAGACCTATCTCAACGAATGGATCGGTCCACGCAATGCGCTGGCCAGCGTGTCGCCGGTCAACATGGCCGACCGCATCAAGGTGCCGGTCTTCCTGGCCGCCGGTGGCGAAGACGAGCGCGCACCGGTCGAGCACACCGAGCTGATGGAACGTCGCTTGAAGGCCGCCGGCGTGCCGGTGGAGACGCTCTACAAGAAGACCGAAGGCCACGGTTTCTACAAGCCGGAAAACCAGCAGGAGTACTACACCAGGCTGCTCGCGTTCTTCAGCAAGCATCTCGGCGGCGCGACGGCGAAGTAGACCCGCCGATGGACTGGCTGCGAGCAACGGCGCCTCTGGGCGCCGTTGCCTTTTCATCAGCCGCGCATCATCCGCCTGAGCAGCGGCGAGACCAGCAACGCCACGGCACCGCAGCCCAGGCCGATCCACATCATCAGCCAGAACAGGTCGGCGTAGCCGGCAGCGGCCTGCGCCAGATCCCACGTCTCGCCCTGCGGAACATCCAGCGCGGCCAGCTTGCCGAATTGGGCCGCGAGGGTTTCCGAGAAGGCGGTGGCGAGCAGCCACATGCCCATCATCAGGCCCACCACCCGCGGCACCGACAGCTCGGTGACCGCAGCCAGGCTGACCGGTGCCAGGCACATCTCGCCGATCTCCAGCAGCAGGTAGGCCAGCACCAGCCACCACACGCTGGCCATCGCACCGGTCTCGCCGACCTGTTGCGCGGCAAGCGCCAGCGGCACGAACGACAGGCCACCGAACACCAGGCCCAGCGCGCCCTTCAGCGGTTTGGACGGGTCGCGTCCGTAGCGCCCCAGCGTCACCCACAGCCACGCGAAGACCGGCGCCAGCACCACCAGGAACAACGCGCCGAGGTAGGTGAGGGAGCCGGCCGTCTGTGGCAGCACGATGGAGTCGCGCAGGACCAGCAGCACCATGACCGCTGCGGTCGTCAGGAACAGCACGCGCGGCAGCGAAGTTCCGGGGCGACGTTCGCCCGCCCTCACCGCCAGGACGAACGCGACCGGCATGGCCAGCAGGCCCCAGGTCGACCACGGCGCCGTACCGACGAACAGGCCCATGTTCGACGCCAGGCTGTCCGACCACACCAGCACGCCCGGCGCATGCACCAGCGACGGGAACAGGTCCTTGGTCAGCAAACGGTCCGTGAACATGACCCACGAACCGTAGGTTTGCTCGTACAGGGTGAAGAACACCAGGCACATGAAGACCATCGCCATCAGCGCCAGCATCTGGCGTCGCTGCGGCGCCGTGCACTGCGTGGTCACGAACCAGCCGAACCAGCCCAGCACCAGCAGCAACACCACCAGCATCAGGACCAGCGCCAGCGACAGTTCACCGCCCAGCGCGAACGCGCCGTTGGCGGCGGCCCACATCAGCCATGCCAGCGGCAACACGCCCGCCATCGCGCCCAGATAGATCAGCCACTCCCTCGGCACGCCAAGCACCGGCGCGCGAAGCGCGGTCGCAGAGGGCGGTTCCGCGTGCCCCTGCAGGTAGCGCTGGCCCCACAGGAACATCGCCAGCCCCAGCAGCATGCCGATGCCGGCCGCGCCGAAACCATACTTCCAGCCCAGCGTTTCGCCCAGGTAGCCGCACACCAGCGACGCCAGCAGCGCACCGAGGTTGATGCCGGCGTAGAACAGGCTGAAGCCGCCATCGCGGCGTGGATCGCCCGCCGGATACAGGCGGCCGACGATGCCGGTGATGTTCGGCTTGAGGAAGCCCACGCCCATGACGATCAGCGCCAGCGACAGGTACATGGTGCGCAGCGCCCCGTCGTCGCGCGTCACCACGCCGCCCTCCGAGACAGCGGCCACGCCCTCCAGCGCCATGCCGGCGTGGCCGGCGATCAGCAGCAGTCCGCCGAACACCACCGCCTTGCGCATGCCCAGCCAGCGGTCCGCGAGCAGTCCGCCGATCACGGGGATGCAGTAGACCAGACCGCCGTAGGCGCCGATCAGGTCGTAGCCGGCGCCGTCGGCGAACAGGTGGTACTTGGTCAGGTAGAGCAGCAGCAGCGCCTTCATCCCGTAGAACGAAAAGCGCTCCCACATCTCGGTGAAGAAGCAGACGTAGACGCCCTTGGGGTGGCCGAGGAAGTCATCGCGGCCGGTGGCCGCAGCGGCGGGGTGGCTCAAGCAGCGCTCCGGCATCGGAAAACCGCACGAGTATAGGCGGCGGGCGCGGCGACGCGGCTGGACTTGCCGAACGGCGGACGCTAGCGTGTCCGGCTTCTGCCATTCGGGAACGCGTCATGAGCTCGCCGGGGACCCCGCAACTTAGCTTCCGCGCCGTCGTGCTGGCCATCGTGCTGGCCGTGGTGCTCTCTGCCGCCAACGCCTATCTGGGCCTGTTCGCTGGCCTGACCGTGGCCACCGCCATCCCGGCGGCCGTTGTCTCGATGGGCGTGCTGCGCCTGCTGGGCGGCGGCACGATCCTGGAGAACAACATCGTGCAGACCGGCGCCTCCGCCGGTTCGTCGATCGCGGCGGGCGTGATCTTCACCATCCCGGCGCTGATCATCCTGGGCTACTGGCAGGACTTCCAGTATTCGTGGGTGCTGGCCATCGCCGGCCTCGGCGGCCTGCTGGGCGTGCTGTTCTCGGTGCCGCTGCGCCGCTCGATGATTGTCGAAGAGCCGCTGCCGTTTCCCGAGGGCAAGGCCGCGGCCGAAGTGTTGAAGGCTGGTGAGAATCCCGGTCCCGGCCTGAAGATCCTCGCTTTCTCCGCTGCCATCGGTGCCGTGCTGAAGGTCGCCGCGCACAGCGGCATGCGCCTGATCCCGGACACGGCGGCGGGCGCCGGCTTCTTCGGCAAGTATCTCGGCTACCTGGGCACCAACCTGTCGCCGGCGCTGCTCGGCGTGGGCTACATCGTCGGCCTGAACATCGGCATCGTGGTGCTGTCCGGCAGCATCCTCTCGTGGCACATCGCCATTCCGCTGTACCACATGTTCTTCATGGGCACCGATCCGGCGCTGGCGCAGAGCATCGCGGGCGCGGGTGCGGAGGATATCGCCGGTGCCATCTGGTCGGCCAAGATCCGCTACCTGGGCGTGGGCGCCATGCTGATCGGTGGCGTGTGGACGCTGTTCTCGCTGCGCAAGTCGCTGCTGTCCGGCGTCAAGAGCGGCATCGCCGCCGCGCGTGCCAGCTCCGGTGGCGCCGAGGTGGCGGAGACCGATCGCGACCTGCCGATGAAGTGGATGCTGGTGGCACTGGTGGTGTTCGTGCTGCCGCTGCTGCTGCTGTACCAGGCCATCGTCGGCATGTGGCACGTCAGCATCCCGATGGCGATCATCATGATCGTCGCCGGCTTCCTGTTCGTTTCCGTGTCCGCGTATCTCGCGGGCCTGGTCGGGTCGTCCAACAATCCGGTATCGGGCATCACCATCGCCACCATCCTGTTCGCGTCCGTCGTGCTGCTGTTGCTGCTCGGCGAAAGCGGCCGCATGGCGGTCGGTGCCGGCGGCGCGCCGCTGGGCGCGGTGGCCGCGATCATGATCGGCGCGGTCGTGTGCTGTGCGGCGGCCGTGGGCGGCGACAACCTGCAGGACCTCAAGGCGGGCTACATCGTCGGCGCCACGCCGTGGAAGCAGCAGCTGATGCTCGGCATCGGCGCGTTCTCCTGCGCGCTGATCATGGCGCCGGTGCTGAACATCCTGTCCGAGGCCTACGGCATCGGTACACCGACGGCCGAACACCCGAATCCGCTGTCCGCGCCGCAGGCCACGCTGATGGCCTCGGTCGCCAAGGGCCTGTTCGGCGGCGAACTGCCGTGGGGCATCATCGGCATCGGCGCGGTGATCGGCGCGATCATCATCGCCATCGACGAAATGCTGAAAGCGAAGGGCAGCAGCTTCCGCGTGCCCGTGCTGGCCGCGGCCATCGGCATCTACCTGCCGCTGGAACTGATGGTGCCGATCTTCCTCGGCGGCCTACTGGCCTACCTGGTCGAGAAGCGCCACGGCATGGTCGGCACGAAGGACGAGGCCGCGCGCGATCGCCTGCACCGTCCGGGCACGCTGTTCGCCGCCGGCCTGATCACCGGCGAGGCGCTGATGGGCATCGCCGTGGGCGTGGCCATCTATGCCACCAAGGACCGCGACGTGCTGGTGCTGCCGGAGGCCTTCCAGCAGGGCGAGATCGTCGGCCTGGTGGTGCTGGCGATCGTCGGCTGGCTGCTCTACCGCACCGGCGCCAAGTCGAAGGCGCTGGGCGACGTCGAAGCCGGCCCCAGGTGAACCGCACACGGCGCAAAGGCGTGACCTGACGCCTTTGCGCCGCGGCGCGCTTAGCGCCTACCATCGGGGTTTCCCTGTTGCCGGAGCCCCGGATGAACCTCAGATCCGCCCTGTTGCCCCTCTGCCTGCTGGCGGCGTTGCCGTCGCTGGCCGCCGCCCGCGGCCTGGACGTGCGCGACCTGCAAAAGCTGGACCGCGTCTCGTCGCCGACCCTGTCGCCGGATGGCAGCACCGTCGTGTTCGCCAAGCGGATCGTCGACGCCGACGTGGTGAAGGCCAGCAGCAGCCTGTGGATCCGCAACCTGCTGACCCGCGACCTGGCGCCGCCGAAACGGCTGACCCCGGAAGGCTGGAGCGTCAACTCGCCCGCGTTCTCGCCGGATGGCAAGACCGTCTATTTCCTCAGCGCCAAGTCCGGCACGCAGCAGCTGTACGCGCTGCCGGTGGCCGGCGGTGCGCCGCGCCAGCTGACCGACTTCGCGCTGGACATCGCCAGCTACAAGCTGTCGCCGGACGGCACGCGCGTGCTGTTCAGCACCGACACCTTCGCCGACTGCAAGGCGGGCTCCAATCAGGATGTTTTTGCCTGCACGAAGAAGAAGCTGGACGACACGGCGGCGCGCAAGACGTCCGGCGTGGTCTACGACGGCCTGTTCGTGCGCCACTGGGACACGTGGGCCGATGGCCGTCGCAGCCGCCTGTTCGTCGCCGCGCTGCCGGAAGGCAAGGCGAAGCCGGTCGCGACGGCGACCTCGCTGACCGACAGCCTGGACGGTGACGCGCCGTCCAAGCCGTTCGGTGGCGCTGACGAATACGCGTGGTCGCCGGACGGCGCGTCGGTCGTCGCCGCGATCCGCGTGGCCGGCAAGGGCGAGGCGTGGTCGACCAACTTCGACCTGTACAGGCTCGCCGCCGACGGCAGCAGCGCACCGCTCAACCTGACGGCATCGAATCCTGCCTGGGACACCGGCCCGGTGTTCAGCGCCGACGGCAAGACGCTGTACTACCGCGCGATGAAGCGCCCGGGTTTCGAGGCCGACCGTTTCGGCCTGATGGCGATGGACCTGGACAACGGAAAGGTCCGCGAGATCGCACCGGAATGGGATCGCAGTGCCGACAGCATCGTGCTTTCGGACGACGGCGAAAGGATCTACACCACCGCCCAGGACACGGGCGAGCATCCGTTGTTCTCGGTGGATATCCAGAGCGGCCAGGTGCGCAAGATCGTCGGGGACGGTAGCGTGTCGGCGTTCGACATGGCCGGCAGGACGCTGGTGCTGTCGCGCAATACGTTGAAGTCCGGCGACGTGATCTACGCCACCAGCGACGATGTCGGCGCCACCCTGCGCGCCATCACGCCCAGCGCCGGCGAGGTGCTGACGGACGTGTCGTTCGGCGACTTCGAGCAGTTCACCTTTACCGGCTGGAACAACGAGACCGTGCATGGCTATGTGGTCAAGCCGCACGACTATGTGGAAGGCCAGAAGTATCCGGTCGCGTTCCTGATCCACGGCGGCCCGCAGGGCAGCTTCGGCAACGGCTGGAGCTACCGCTGGAATCCGCAGACGTACGCCGGCCAGGGCTACGCGGTGGTGATGATCGACTTCCACGGCTCCACCGGCTACGGCCAGGCCTTCACCGACGCGATCAGCCAGCACTGGGGCGACCGTCCGCTGGAAGACCTGCAGAAGGGCTGGGCGGCAGCGCAGCAGAAGTACACGTTCCTCGACGGCGACAAGGCCTGTGCGCTGGGCGCCAGCTACGGCGGCTACATGGTCAACTGGATCGCCGGCAACTGGAACGAGCCGTGGAAGTGCCTGGTCAACCACGACGGCGTGTTCGACACCCGCTCGATGGGCTACGTCACCGAGGAGCTGTGGTTCACCGAATGGGAGAACGGCGGCACGCCGTTCGACAAGCCGCAGAACTACGAAAAGTTCAATCCGGTCAACCATGTCGCCAAGTGGCGCGTGCCGATGCTGGTGGTGCAGGGCGAGAAGGATTACCGCGTGCCGGTGGACCAGGGCCTGTCCACGTTCACCGCGCTGCAGCGCAAGGGTATCGAGTCGAAGCTGCTGTACTTCCCCGACGAGAACCACTGGGTGCTGAAGCCGCAGAACAGCATCCTGTGGCACGACACCGTCAACGCCTGGCTGAAGCAGCACATCGGCCGCTGAGCGTCGTGCGATGGCCGGCCGTGCGCCGGCCATCGTCGTTTCCGAAGTCCGCTGGGAGTCCCGACCGATGGCGATCGAAGCCACCGCACCATCCACCGCGCTGATCCAGAACGACGCCGTCGTGATGGGCCTGCTCGCCGCCACGCTGGCGTTCGTGTTCTGGGGCGCCTCGCGCCCGGCCGGCGCCTGGAAGAAGTTCTATGCCGTCGTGCCGGCGCTGCTGATGTGCTACCTGCTGCCGGCGATCTACAACAGTTTCGGCCTGATCGACGGCAATGCGTCCGGACTGTACGCGATGGCGCGCGACTACATGCTGCCCAGCTCGCTGGCGCTGTTCTGCATCGCTATTGATCTCGTCGCGATACTGCGGCTGGGCCCCAAGGCGATCATCATGTTCCTGACCGGTACGGCAGGCGTGATGCTCGGCGCCCTCGTGTCGTTCGTCGCACTGGGCATCATCCATCCGGAGACCGTGGCCGGCGATACCTGGAGCGGCATGGCCACGCTCGCGGGCAGCTGGATCGGCGGTGGCGCCAACCAGGCCGCGATGAAGGAAGTCTTCGCCGTCGATTCCACGCTGTTCGGGCAGTTCGTCGCGGTGGACATCCTGGTCGCCAACGTCTGGATGGCGTTCCTGCTGTTCCTGATCCCGCGCGCGGCGAAGATCGACCGCTGGATGGGGGCCGATACCCGGGTCATCGACGACCTGCGCCAGCGCATGGAGAACTACCACGCGCAGCACGCACGCAATCCCACGCTGACCGACCTGATGATCATCCTGGGCATCGGCCTAGGCACCACGGGCCTGGCGCACTTCCTCGCCACGCCACTGGTCGAGTGGATCAGGACGTTGCCGGCGGAATGGAGGCTGGAAGAGTTCAGCCTGACCTCCACGTTCTTCTGGATGGTGGTGATCGCCACCACGGTCGGCCTGCTGCTCAGCTTCACGCGCGCGCGGCAGATGGAGGGCGCCGGGGCCTCGAAGGTCGGTACCGCGATGCTGTACGTGCTGATCGCCACCATCGGCATGCACATGGACCTGAAGGCACTGGTCGACAAGCCGTGGCTGTTCCTGCTGGGCGCGATCTGGATCGTCACGCACGGCCTGCTGCTCTTCATCGTGGCCAAGCTGATCAAGGCGCCGTTGTTCTTCGCCGCGGTGGGATCGCAGGCCAACATCGGCGCGGCGGCATCGGCTCCGGTGGTCGCCAGCGCATTCCATCCCTCGCTGGCGCCGGTGGCGGTGCTGCTGGCGGTGTTCGGTTATGCCCTGGGAACGTACTGCGCGTACATCACCGGGATCCTGCTGCGCGGCATGGCGGGGTAGGGCTGACGGAAATGCTGTAGGAGCGACGTGAGTCGCGACCGGAAACATCAACGTCGCGACTCACGTCGCTCCTACAGGAATCAAAAAAGGCGAAGCCGACGGCTTCGCCCTTTTCCGTTCCGCATTCCCTGAGCGCTCAACAGCAGCGGAATCCGCTCCTGCCCCCGAACCGGGCCTCCTGCCGTTCCCGGAAGAACGTTTTGTAGTCCATCGGTTCGCGGTCGGGATGGTTCTCCAGCACATGCCGGACGTAGTTGTCGTAGTCCGGCACGCCGCAGCACAGCCGGGCCGTCTGCACCAGCCTCCGCCACACGCGCTTGTGCGTGGCGAAGTGGGAGAGCGGGACGAGGGCGGTACCCATGGCTTACAGCCAGACCTTCTGCTGTTCGTCGCTCAGCGCCACGTACGGCGTCTCGCGATCGGTCCTCACGCTGCTGGCGCGTGCCTTGGCGATCGCGCGTACGGCATAGAACAGCACGCTGAACACCACGAACAGGAACAGCACCGTCAGCGCGGTGTTGACGTAGCTGTTGACCACCACCTGGTGCATCTGGCCCATGCTCTTGGCGGCGCCGAGCAGCTGGCCGTCGGCGATGGCGGCCTGGTACTTCTTCGCCTGCGCCACGAAACCCACGGCGGGATTGCCGTCGAAGATCTTGATCAGCCCCGCATAGGTCGTGCAGATCAGCAGCCACACGGCCGGCACGATGGTGACCCATGCGTAGCGGTCGCGCTTCATCTTGAACAGCACCACCGTGCACAGCATCAGCGCGATGCCGGCCAGCATCTGGTTGGCGATGCCGAACAGCGGCCACAACGTATTGATGCCGCCTAACGGATCCACCACTCCCTGGTACAGGAAGTAGCCCCACAGCGCGACGCAGCCGGCGGTGCCGATGACGTTCGCGCCCCAGGAATCCGTCTTGCGCAGCGGGGGGATGAAGTTGCCCAGCAGGTCCTGCAGCATGAAGCGGCCTGCGCGCGTGCCCGCATCCACCGCGGTCAGGATGAACAGCGCCTCGAATAGGATGGCGAAGTGGTACCAGAACGCCATCATCGCGTCGCCGCCGGGCAGGGCATCGTGCAGGATCACCGCGATGCCCACGGCCAGCGTCGGTGCGCCGCCGGCGCGCGAGATGATGGTGTGCTCGCCGATCTGCTGCGCCTTCAGCTCGAGCGCCTCCGGCGTGATCACGAAGCCCATGTTGCTGACCGCCGCGGCCGCGCTCTGCACGTCGGTACCGAGGACGGCGGCGGGGCTGTTCATCGCGAAGTAGATGCCCGGGTCCAGGATCGACGCGGCCACCAGCGCCATGATCGCCACGAAGGATTCCATCAGCATGCCGCCGTAGCCGATGTAACGGGTGTGCATCTCGTTGGCCAGCAGCTTGGGCGTGGTGCCCGAGCTGATCAGCGCATGGAAGCCCGACACCGCGCCGCAGGCGATGGTGATGAACAGGAACGGGAACAGTCCGCCTTTCCAGACCGGTCCGTCGCCGCTGGCGGCGAACTCGGTGAACGCCGGCATCTTCAGCGAGGTCACTTCCGGGCTGGCGATGACGATGCCGATGGCCAGCGCGACGATCACGCCGATCTTCAGGAAGGTCGACAGGTAGTCGCGCGGCGCCAGCAGCAGCCATACGGGCAGCACGGCGGCGACGAAGCCGTAGCCGATCAGCATCCAGGTGATCTGGGTGCCGGTGAAGGTGAAGGCCGGGCCCCAGGTCGGATGCGCGCCAACCTTGCCGCCGAACCAGATGGCGAGCAGCAGCAGGACGATGCCGACCACCGAGATCTCGCCGATCCTGCCGGGCCGGATGTAACGCATGTAGACGCCCATGAAGATCGCGATGGGCATGGTGGCGATCACCGTGAACATGCCCCACGGGCTTTCGGCCAGCGCCTTCACCACGATCATCGCCAGCACCGCCAGGATGATGATCATGATCTGGAAGGCGCCGAACAGCGCGATGGTGCCGGCCACCTGACCCATTTCCTCGCGGACCAGGTCGCCGAGGGAGCGGCCGTTGCGGCGACTGGAGATGAACAGGACCATGAAATCCTGCACCGCACCGGCCAGCACCACGCCGGTGATCAGCCACAGCATGCCGGGCAGGTAGCCCATCTGCGCGGCGAGCACCGGGCCGACCAGCGGGCCGGCGCCGGCAATGGCGGCGAAGTGGTGGCCGAACAGCACGTGCTTGTTGGTGGGCACGTAGTCCAGGCCGTCGTTGTTCAGGTGCGCCGGCGTGGCCCGGGTGGGGTCCAGGCCCATCACGTTCTTCGCGATGTACAGGCTGTAGTAGCGGTAGGCGACCAGGTAGATGGACACCGCCGCCACCACGATCCACAGCGCGCTGATCTGCTCGCCCTGGCGCAGAGCCACCACACCCAGGCACGCCGCACCGAGCAGCGCGAGCGCGGCCCAGCCGATCTTGGAAAAACCATTCATTCGGACACCCTCCGGCAAGTCGCCACAAGGGTCCCCCCATGCGCGGGGCCGGTCAATCCGTAACGCCGGATTCGGCCTTCGACTTTGGTCGCAGTCCGGGGTTGCAGGGACTCAGAGCCAGCGCGAGCGCTTGAAGAGGCGATACAGCCCGAAACAGGCCAGTGCCACGCCGGCGATGAGGACGGGGTAGGCGAAACGGCCGCCCAGTTCCGGCATGTGCTTGAAGTTCATGCCGTACCAGCTGGTGATCAGGGTCGGAGCTGCCAGCAGCGCGGCCCAGGCACCCAGCCGCTTGACGATCTCGCCCTGCGCCAGCGTCACCAGCGACAGGTTCACGCTGAGCGCGGTGGTCAGCATCTCGCGCAGGGTGTCGGTGTATTCGTTGACGCGCAGTACATGGTCCTGCACGTCGCGGAAGTAGAGCCGCACTTCTTCCGGGATCAGCGCGCTCTGCGAACGGGTCAACTGCGCCAGCACATCCTGCAGCGGCGCGACCGCCAGCCGCATCTGGGTCAGTTCGCGCTTCAGCTCGTACAGTTTCACCACGGTCACCCGTCGATAGGTGTCCGAGAAGATGTCCTTTTCCAGTGTGTCCAGCGTCTGCTTGAACTGGTCGATGATCGGCCGGTAGTTGTCGACCACGTAGTCGAGCACCGCATACAGGCCGTAGGAGGGACCGAGCGCCAGCAGCTCCGGTTCGCGCTGCACGCGCTCGCGCACCGGTGCGTACGACAGCGACGCGCCGTGGCGCACCGTCACCAGGTAGCGCGGGCCGAGGAAAGCATGCGTCTCGCCGAACCGGATGCGGTCGTCGACCACCTGAGCGGTATGCACCGCGACGAACAGCGAGTTGCCGTAGGCCTCCAGCTTGGGTCGCTGGTGTGCGTTCTGCGCGTCCTCCACGGCCAGGTCGTGCAGGCAGAACTCCTCCTGCAGCTTCTCCAGGATCGTATCGGCCGGCTCGTACAGCCCCACCCAGATGAAACTGCCGTCGTCGACGGCGAGGACATCGCTGATCTCGTCCAGGCCGATGTCGCGCCGCTTGCCGCCCTGGTCGTAGACCACGCAGTTGATGACGCACTGGGGCAGGGCGGGCTTCGTGTCGGAGTTCGCGAGGTCGTTCATGGCGGGGATCGTGCGCCACGCCGCCGCGTCCGACAAGCCCGTATCCGCTGTTGTGGGAGCGACGTCAGTCGCGATGGAAGGTCCAGCGCATCTGATCCCGTTCGCGACTTACGTCGCTCCCACAACCTGGTTCATGTCACTGCGCCACGAACCGGATCGCCTGCCCACCACCGGGCGCGAGCTTCAGCGTCAGCGTATCGCCGCGGGCGACGCTGCGCTCTTCGATCACGATGTCCTGCGGCGCGGTCTTCCAGTGGGCCTTGTCGCCGTCGCGGTAGATCTGCGCGGTGTATCGGCGGCCCTCGTCGAGGAAGGACAGCGGAACGCTCAGCGTGCGGCCATCCTCGTCGGTCAGCGAACCGAGATACCAGTCGTCGCCACCGCGCTCCTTGCGCGCGATGGTCACGTAGTCGCCCACCTCGCCGTTCAGCACGCGCGTGTCGTCCCAGTCCACCGGCACGTCCTTGATGAACTGGAACGGCGCCGGGTTCTTCTCGTAGTTCTCCAGCAGGTCGGCGGCCATCTGCAGCGGGCTGTAGATGACGACATACAGCGACAGCTGCTTGGCCCAGGTGGTGGCGATGCCATCGGTGGAGCGGGTCTTCATGCCGAAGATGCCGGGTGTGTAGTCCATCGGGCCGGCGAGCAGGCGCGTGAACACCAGGTTGGCCTCGTGCTCGGGCGGGTTGCCGGGTTGGCCCCAGGCGCTGAACTCCATGCCGCGCGCGCCCTCGCGGGTGATCCAGTTCGGGTAGGTACGGCGCAGGCCGCTGTCCTTGACCGGTTCGTGCGGGTTGACCGAAATGCGGCGCTTGGCGGCTTCGGTCACCACCTTCAGGTGATGGCGCGCCATGTCCTGGCCTTCATGCCACGCATAGTGGCGCTTGCCGTCGGTGCCGGTGACCTTGGCCTGACCGGCATCGGCGACGTAGCCGGTCTTCACCGCCGGCACGCCGACGCGCTGGTACAGGTCGAAGGCATCGCCCAACTGCGCTTCGTAGTGCGCGGCGTTGCCTGACGTCTCATGATGGCCGATCAGCACCACGTTCTTCGAACGCGCATAGGCGCTCAGGGCTTCCAGATCGAAATCGGGATACGACTTCGTGAAGCTGAAATCCTCGCCATTGCCGAACCAGTCGCCGTCCCAGCCGACATTCCAGCCTTCCACCAGCACCCCACCGAAACCGTGTTTGGCGGCGAAGTCGATGTGCTTGCGCACGTTCTCGTTGGTGGCGCCGTGTTTCGGTCCCGACGCCCAACTCTTCAGCTCCAGGTGCATTTCCCACCACACGCCGACGTACTTCATCGGCTTCACCCACGACACGTCGCCGAGCGCGTTGGGCTCGTTGAGGTTGAGCGTCAGGCTGGACATCGCCAGGCCCGCGGCGTCGTCGCTCAGCAGCAGCGTGCGCCACGGCGTGTCGAACGGTGCGGCGCGCACCACCTTGCCTTCGCCGATGCCGGGCGTCAGGTCGGCCTTCAGGCGACGATCCTCGACGCGGGTCAGGTTCATGCCGCTGTAGTCGACCAGCGAGGCCTCATGGATCGACAGGTGGGTGCCGTCGTCGAACTTGAAGGTGATCGGCGTCTGCGCATCGCCGACCTGCTGCACCGGCGTGCGGTGGTACAGGTACTCCTCGCGGTTCCATTCACCGGCCGGGATCCACCACGCCGTCGCATCGCGCGCCAGCGAGAACTCCGTCAGCTCCTCGCCGATCTTCACCTGCTCCAGGCCTGCCTGCTTCGGGAAGCGGTAGCGGAAGCCCACGCCGTCGTCGAACACGCGGAACACCACGTCGAACTGGCGGAACGGCTTGGCCTTTTCCTTCAGCGTGACGGTCAGTTCGTTGTAGTGGTTGCGGATGTAGCGGCGCTCACCCCAGGGCTGTTCCCAGGTCTCATCGAACGTCCGGGTGCGCGGCTGCACGATCTCGAGGTTGCGCTCGAACTTCGGCGCCTCCAGCAGCAGGAAGCCGAGGCGGGACGGCGTGAGGACGGGCTGTCCCTTGCGCGACACGGCGTAGGCGGGACGGCCGTCGTTGTCGGTGGACAGTTCCACCACGATGGATCCGTCGGGAGAGGCGATCCGCGGACCGGGCCCCGCATGTGCGGTTGCCGCGACGGCGAACACGGCGAGCGTGGAAAGGAAACGGAGCATGCGACCCTCGCGGTGAGCAGAGGGCCGCATCGTGCGTGGCATGGCTCAGCGCGACAAGCGCCGCGGCATGAATACGTATGCAAGCGCGAGGTGCACGGGCAGCAGCAGCGCAATCCAGGTCTGGTTGTATTGCAGCCGCAACGGCAGCCAGTGCAGGAACCACGCGACCATGGCGCCCGTCGCAATTGCCACCGCCAGCCATCCGAACCAGGCCGGTGGCGTGCGGCGGCGCAGCACGGAAATTGCGCCAGGCACCAGCAGCAGGCACAGCGGGTTCAGCAGCAGCAGGTTGCGGTTGGCCCACGCGGCCCAGTGCTCGGTGAAGCCCCACAGATAGACCAGCACGCCGCCGGCAACGAAGCACAGCAGCCAGAACGGTATGGCGAGGCCCGCAACGACGCGCGGCCAGCGCCGTCCGGCGAGCGCGACGACGATCGCGAGCAGTACGCCGGCACCGAGCCAGGGCAGCCAGCGGCGAGGCGTTTCCGCCGGTTCGGCGGCGATACGGTGCGGCAGCAGCTGCATTTCCGACTGCACCAACGGACGGCCGGCCGCGTTCTTCGCCTCGCGCAGGCTGTCGGCCAGGCGCATCGGCACGTAGGCTTCCTCCCAGCGCGACATCGGCTTGTCCGCATTCGGGCCGAGGCCCAGGTCGAAGCCCAGCCACATCCACGTGGCCGGCGAGGCCAGCCGCACCGCTTCGCTGCGGAACGTGTTGCCGCGCGAGCGCCCAGCCAGCTGCGACTTCAGCCGGCCGCCGAGCGCGGCGTCCAGCGCATCGCGCACCTGGGTGGAGCAGTTGGAGGTGAAGTAGTCGTAGCGGTAGCGTGCGTTCTCCGGCTTCGCCCGCTCGGCCAGCGCAGCTGCCAGTGCCTGCGCCTGTGCCGGATCGATATCCAGCCACTGCAGCGACACGCCGCGTCCGCTGTCGCGGTACTGCGCCAGATCCTGCTCGAACGGCAGCGCGACCAGGTAATACATCATGTGGCCGCGGGCGAAGTTGCCGACGAAATCGGCTTCGCCCGGATCGAAGAAGCCGAAGTTGTACGAGATCGCATCGCCCGTGGCGGGATCGACCACGACGATCGCGTTGTGGCCGAAGCGCTCGAAGAACACCTCGCCCGGCGCCATCGTCGCCACGCCGATCCGCGGTGCCGCCCATGCGCTGGCCGCCAGCAGCCACAGCACGCCCAGCAGCGCCAGGCGTGCGGCCGCGTTACGCATCGGCCAGCACCCCGACGTGGAAGGCGTGCACGCGGCGCGCATCGGCACGGGCGACGCGGAACATGAAGCGTCCCAGGGTCAGCTCTTCGCCGGTTTCCGGCAGGTGGCCGATGGCGGCGGTGATCAGGCCACCGACGGTGTCGTATTCGTCGTCGAGGAAGTCGGCACCGAAGCGCTCGTTGAAGTCGGCGATCGGCGTCAGCGCATCCACCACGTACTGGCCGTCGGCCTGCGCCGCGATCAATGCCGCGCCGTCCTCGGCTTCGTCGTGTTCGTCGTCGATCTCGCCGACGATCTGTTCCAGCACGTCCTCGATGGTGACCAGGCCGGCCACGCCGCCGTACTCGTCCACGACGATCGCCATGTGGTTGCGCGACAGCCGGAACTCCTTGAGCAGCAGGTTGAGCTTCTTCGACTCGGGAATCAGCACCGCCGGCCGCAGCAGCTCGCGCACGCTGCCCGGACCGTTGTCGGCCACCACGCCGCGCAACAGGTCCTTGGCCAGCAGGATGCCGAGGATCTCGTCCTTGTTCTCGCCATGCACCGGGAAGCGCGAATGGCCCGACTCGACCACCTCCTTCATCAGGTCGAGGAAGCGCGCCTCGACCGGCAGGGAGACCATCTGCGCGCGCGGCACCATGACGTCGCCCACGGTCAGGTCGGCGACCGCGATGGCGCCTTCCATCATCCTGAGGGTGTCGCCGGCGATCAGGCCGTCGGACTGCGCATCGCGCAGGATGGCCACCAGGTCGTCGCGTGTGCTGGGTTCGCCGGAGAACGCCGAACTGAGGCGGTCCAGCCAGGTGCGCCGTTTCTCCGACGGTCTGTCGGAGCCTTCCGGCGCGAGGGTACTGTCGTCTTCTGACATCTCGGGGGAAAGGTCGCCCGCAGCGGGCGTTGCGCGCAGTCTAGCGCGGTTGGACGGCGGGTGCAGGCGGCGAGGCGACGTCCGCGTCCGGTTCCTCGGCCTCGTCCTCGGCCAGGTCCAGGCTGTAGCTGCAGCCGGCCAGCGTCTTGCCGGGATGCGAGGACACGTTGCTGACGTTGAGGACGGCCGAGTCGATCAGCGCCTTGCCCGAGTCCGGATCCAGGGTCTCCTGGCTGCGGACTTCCTTGCCGAACATGGCCTTGGCGGGGGTGTCGATGGCGGTTTCGAGCGCCAGCTGCTTCGCCAGCGGCCGCGGATCGGGCAGGTCGAGCACGGCGACCACGCCGCCGCCGGAGAAGGCGACGTGCTGCGTGTCGTGCCCGAAGACCCGGATCGGCGAAAGCAGGCGGTACTCGCTCATGAACATGTTGGCCTGCGGCAGCGGCTGCCACCCCTGGGCCAGCGCTTTCAGCGGATCCTCGAGCACCGGCGCCAGCGCGGTGAGCTGGCCCAGATCGCCACGGCACTCGATCAGGGCGGCAAGGTCCGGCCGCGTGTCCTGCGCGGCGGCGGACGGCGGCAGCCACAGCGCCAGCAGCGGCGCGAAGGTCAGGACGCGCAGCATGAGGTCAGTCTTCCGCATACGGGTCGGCGATGCCGAGTTCGGCCAGGATTTCGCGTTCGAGCTGTTCCATGCATTCGGCTTCCTTGTCGTCCTCGTGGTCCCAGCCCAGCAGATGCAGCGCGCCGTGCACGGTCATGTGCGCGTAGTGCGCGGCCAGCGGCTTCTTCTGTTCCTTCGCCTCGCGCGCGACGACCGGGGCGCAGATCACCAGGTCGCCGAGCAGGGGCATCTTCACGCCCTTGGGCAGCTTGACGCCCTCGGCCATCTCGGCCGGAAAGCTCAGCACGTTGGTCGCGTAGTCGCGGCCCCGGTAGTGCCGATTGAGCGCGCGGCCCTCCTTGCTGTCGACGATGCGGATGGCCAGGTCGGCTTCACGGATGCGGCCCTTCAACGCCGCCGCGACCCACTTGCGGAAACTCACCGCGGACGGAATGCCCGCGCGCGGCAGCGCGTAGTTGACGGCGACTTCGAGGCGGACGGGACCTTGGGTCATGGGGTATGTCTCGGTAGCGTCGAGCTTGCTCGACTGCGCGTGGCATCGTCATCCTGCGGAGCAAAGCAGTCGAGCAAGCTCGACGCTACAGTTGTCACGCGGCCGGCTCCGTCTCCGCATCCTTGCCATCGCGTGCATCGTAAGCCCGCACGATCTTCGCCACCAGCGGATGACGCACCACGTCGCGGCTGGTGAAGAAGTTGAACGAGATGCCGTCCACGCCCCGTAGTACCTCCAGCGCGTCCTTCAGGCCGGATTTCTGGTGCTTGGGCAGGTCGATCTGGGTGAGGTCGCCGGTGACCACGGCAGTACTGCCGTAGCCGATGCGCGTGAGGAACATCTTCATCTGCTCGATGGTGGTGTTCTGTGCCTCGTCGAGGATCACGAACGCATCGTTGAGCGTGCGACCGCGCATGTAAGCCAGCGGCGCGATCTCGATGACGTTCTTCTCCAGCAGCCTGACCACCTTCTCCACGCCCAGCATTTCGTACAGCGCGTCGTACAGGGGGCGCAGGTAGGGGTCGACCTTCTGGCTCAGGTCGCCGGGCAGGAAGCCCAGCTTCTCGCCGGCCTCCACCGCCGGGCGCACCAGGATCAGCCGCTGCACGCGCGATTCGTTCAGCGCCTCGACCGCGCTGGCCACGGCCAGGAAGGTCTTGCCGGTGCCGGCCGGACCGATGCCGAAATTGATGTCGTGGGTGGCGATGGCATGCAGGTACTTGGCCTGGTTGGCGCCGCGGCCGCGCACGGTGCCGCGCTTGACCTTGATGGCCACGTCCTGCGGGGCGTAGTCGGCCTCGGCAACGCGGTCCACGTTGGCCGCGTTCAGGCGCAGATGGATGGCCTCGCTGTCGAAGGTCTCGCTGGCGGACTCTTCGTACAGCGCATGCAGCAGCTTCTCGGCGGCGGCCGCCGATTTCTCGGGCCCGGTCACGCGGAAGATGGCGCCGCGGTTGGCGATCTCCACGCCCAGGCGCAGTTCGATCTGGCGCAGGTGCGCATCGAACGGGCCCGCCAGATTGGCCAGGCGCTCGACGTTCTCGGGCTGCAGGGTGAATTCGTGGGTGGCGGAGGCAGTCATGGGGGCGGCGGGCATCTCGTGGCGTGGGGTCAATGGCGCGTGTGTTCGTCTGCGTCGTCCACCGGCCATTGGTGGAAGACATAGACCTCGTCGTCGACCAGGGCCTGGTCGAAGTGTTCGCCCTCGGGCGCGTCGTGGCGCTCGATCTGCAGCGGCTCGTCCTCCACCGCGATCACCTCCCAGCCCTGCTCGCGGACGAAGGCGATGGCACGGCGCATCGGGTCGGGGGCGAACGTGGGCCGCAGGTAACAGGTCACGAACGCTCCGCCGGCCTCGACGAAGTCGGGACTGTCGGGCAGGGGGCGGGCTTCCAGGGTGAACACCCACAGGCGCGGGCTGTCGGAGGAAATGGCGGCGATTCCGGGCGAACTCAAGGGGAACCGAAGCGTACCGCGTCGGTCGGGAAGGAAACATCAACACCGGTCGGCACGCTTGCGGGCCAGGCGGCGCGGGCTGCTAGGCTGCCGACCTGTCCAGGACGTGGAGCGCGGCGATGGAGCACACGAGGATCGGTGAGGTGGTGGACGCCATGTACGCGATGATTTCCGGCCCGGCCGGTCCGCGCGACTGGTCCACGCAGGACGCCGTCTTCCACCCCGACTGCCGGCAGATCCGCACCGGAGTGGACGAACAGGGACACCCGTGGCGCCAGTCGTTCTCGCTGGCGGAGTACCGCGCCAATGCGGACGCGCTGCTGGCGGAAACGGATTTCTTCGAGGTCGAGACCGGGCGGGAAGTCCGCGTGTTCGGCAACATCGCGCACGTCTGGAGCGCCTACGAGGCGCGGCATGCGCCCGGCGACGCGGTACCTGAGCGGCGCGGCATCAACAGCATCCAGCTCTACAAGGGCGAGGACGGCTGGAAGATCATCCACATGATCTGGGACAACGAGCGCGACGGCGTGCCTCTGCCACCCGTCGGCTGAGGTGCGACATCAGTCGGTGCCGACGATGCGTCCGCGCAGCGAATTGGACAGCGCCTCGGTGATCAGCACGTCGACGAACTGCCCGACCAGCCGCGGATGGGCGGGGAAGTTCACCGACCGCATGTTCTCGGTCTTGCCGGTCAGCTCGTTCGGGTTCTTCTTCGACGGACCTTCCACCAGCACCGACTGCACCGTACCGACCATGCGCTGCGAGATGCCCGCGGCGTAGGCGTTGATGTGCTGCTGCAGGCGATCCAGGCGCGCGTGCTTCACGGTGTCCGGCGTGTCGTCTTCCAGGTCCGCGGCGGGCGTGCCGGGGCGGCGCGAGTAGATGAAACTGAAGCTCTGGTCGAAGCCGACGTCCTCGATCAGCTTCATCGTCTTCTCGAAATCCGCATCGGTCTCCCCGGGGAAGCCGACGATGAAGTCGGAGCTGATCGAGATGTCCGGGCGCACCGCGCGCAGCTTGCGGATCTTCTGCTTGAACTCCAGTGCGGTGTAGCCGCGCTTCATCGCCGACAGCACGCGGTCGCTGCCGGCCTGCACCGGCAGGTGCAGGAAGTTGGCCAACTGCGGCACGTCGCGGTACGCATCCACCAGCGAGTCGCTGAACTCCAGCGGGTGCGAGGTGGTGAAGCGGATGCGGCCGATGCCGTCTATCTCGGCGATGGTGCGGATCAGCAGGCCGAGATCGGCGACTTCGCCTTCGCCGTAGGGGCCACGGTACGCGTTGACGTTCTGGCCGAGCAGGTTGATCTCACGCACGCCCTGCGCGGCCAGCTGCGCCACTTCCACCAGCACGTCCTCGAACGGACGACTGACTTCCGTGCCGCGGGTGTAGGGCACTACGCAGAACGAGCAGTACTTGGAGCAGCCTTCCATGATCGACACGAACGCCGACGGGCCTTCGGCACGCGGCTCGGGCAGGCGGTCGAACTTCTCGATCTCGGGGAAGCTGATGTCCACCTGCGGCCTGTTCTGCTCGCGGCGGGCGCGGATCAGCTCCGGCAAACGGTGCAGCGTCTGCGGGCCGAACACCAGGTCCACGTAGGGCGCGCGCTTGACGATCGCCTCGCCTTCCTGGGACGCCACGCAGCCGCCGACGCCGATGATGACGTCGCGGCCGCCGGCCTTCAGCGCCTTCCAGCGGCCGAGCTGGCTGAACACCTTTTCCTGCGCCTTCTCGCGGATGGAGCAGGTGTTGACCAGCACCACGTCGGCTTCTTCGGGGTTGTCGGTCAGCTCCAGGCCGTCGGAGGCGGCGAGCACATCGGCCATCTTGGCCGAGTCGTACTCGTTCATCTGGCACCCGTGGGTCTTGATGAAGAGTTTTCCGCGCACCTGCTCCGGCGCACGGGGGCGACCGATGGGCAGGGGAACAAGGTCGGAGTCGGTCGCGGCGGGGCCGGCCGTGGTCGGCAGTGCGGGGGCTTGCGTCCCGGTCATGGCGCTTAATCCAGTCGGGTGGGCGGGCAGGGCGGCGTAGTTTACGCGCACGGGCGGCCGGAAGCCGGTCCCGATGGCGTTGATAGGGACATCAGGCCCGGACCGGGCTGCCGTGTCGCCGATGCGTCGAACTCCGACCGGCGGCACAGATTGGAGGAAACCTTTGTTGGACAAGGACTTGGCAATCCCCCGGGAATTCGGGACACTGCGCGCCATGAGGGGGACTCTGACGCTTCTGGCCGTGCTGGCCGCGTTGACCGCACTGCCGGCCAGCGCGGGCACGCTGTACAAGTGCACCGGCACCGACGGTGTGCCGGCCTACGTCAGCAAGCGCGTCAGTGGTTCCCAGTGCGAGATCGTCAGCCGCTACACGCCCGACCGCAGCCGCCCGACCCAGGTCGCCTCGGTTTCCCGTCCGGTCGAAAACATCCCGGCTGTCGGGGCCGCCAGCGCTCCGGCGCTGTCCGACTCGGCCGGCGCCCTCGTTCCGGCCGCCGCGCCGGCACCGGCACCGGCCGCGACGGGCCCGCGCCGCGTGGTCAGCGGGCAGGTCTACTCCTACATCAAGGATGGCGTGCGCCACTACACCAGCGCGCGCCCACAGCGCGGTACCCAGGTGGCCAGCCTGCGCACCATCAAGTACAGCTACATCGAAACCTGCTTCGCCTGCGGCAACCCGAGCGTCGACTTCGGCCGCCTGCGCCTGAACACCTCGGCCTACCAGGCCGAGATCGCCGCCGCCTCGCGCGAGTTCGGCGTGGAAGAGGCGATCCTGCGCGCGATCATGCACGCCGAATCGTCCTACAACCCGATGGCACTCTCGCACGCGGGTGCGCAGGGACTGATGCAGCTGATGCCGGCCACGGCGCGCCGGTTCGGCGTGACCGACTCCTACAACGCCGGGCAGAACATCCGCGGCGGCGCGCAGTACCTCGCCTGGCTGCTGAAGCGCTTCAACGGCAACCTGACGCTGGCTGCCGCCGGGTACAACGCCGGCGAAGGCGCGGTGGACCGCCATGGCGGCGTGCCGCCGTACAAGGAAACCCAGCGCTACGTGCAGCGCGTGGCCGTGCTGGCCGACCGCTACCGCCAGGCTGTCGCCGCGCGCTGACGCGCGGCGATGCGTCCCGCGTCACGGGACGTCCTCCTCAAGGCACATGATCGAACGACGCACGCTGCCGGCGCGCGCCTGCAAATGTGAATAGCCAGCGTGGCCGCGCGCGGTGCAGCATGCGCTGAGCGGTTGCGTACGTTGGCGGCCGCCCATCCACAGGGACCGGGAGGCAGCATGAAGATTCCTCATGGGCAGCGCGCAGTCGTGGCGCACCTTCGGGCGCGCATGAGTACGGTGATGCTTCGAGGCTGCTTGTCCGCCGCGTTGTGTGCCGTGGTGGCCGCGTGCAGCAGCCCTGGGGTGCAGGCGCCCTTGCCATCGAAGGCCACCGGTCCCGCGCTCGACCTGTCCGGGCTGCCCGAGGCTTCCATCGCCGCGCCCGTGCCGTGGCAGCCCTATGTGACAGAGCTCGCGCTGGGTGCGAGAAGGTGCCCCGGTGCACCGTCCATATACGAGGGGCAGCTCGAACACGGCACGCTCCATCGCCCGTGCTTTGGCCTGATCCCGCGCCCGTTGGCGGAGGTGGTGAGGGACATCCCGGTGGCCGACATCCACCTGCCTGCGGCCGTGCGCGTGAAGTACCTGCGCCAGCCGCAGCACTACCTAGCCATGCCGGGCTTTGGAGAGCGGCCGGATTACATGGCCCATGTGGGGGCACGTGGTACCTGGTTCGTTGTCCGCTCCTTCGAAGGCAAGGACCCGGCCGACACGGTGTACTTCGTGGAGGGGCCCTTCATCTGCATGGACGAAGCGGCGCGCAACCGCCTCGAGTTCGACGGGGGCTACGACGAGTTGGAAGCGGGTGATTGCCCGCTGACGTTCCGCGACCACCGCCTGTACCGCAGGCGAGCGGACGGGCGACTGCAGGATGTCACCCGGGCCTTGTTGCCCAAGCCTGTCATTCCGCGGGGCGAGCGGCACAAGTACAGCGCAGGGTCACCCCGACTGGATAGCAGTCAGTTGAGTTACGCCCCCACGTTCCGATGGCGCGCGAGTCCGCCGGGCGAGGAGCCGTTTCCGGAGTCCGAGCCGCGTCGCTATGACGGGGTAGTGACATTCGATGCCCACTTCGGCTTCGCCGTCTGGAACGGCAAGGCCTTCGACCAACGCGACCGCGTCTCCGATGCCTTGTGGCCACGATGGTATTGCAGCCTTTCGCGACCGGATTTCAAGTGCGATGGCGAACTGACCAGGGGCCGACGAAGCGACCCGTTCCTTGACTACGACACCGATTGGCCGACCCGGAGGACGCCATGACGAATCCCCACGCTGCGACCGGAACGGATATCGACATCCGCGCCAGCGCCGACCGGGTGATCGCCCAGTTGCAACAGGGCCGGCAGGCGGAAGCCCTGCGCCTGCTGGAGCAGGAACGCCGCGGCGAACCACAAGCAGTCCAGGAAGCACTGGATCGCTACGTGGCGGCCGGTGCGCGCGACGAACTCGCCGGGCTGCGGTGGGCCGGACTGCCCGAACATGCCGTGGCCCTGGACCGCTTGCAGGAAGCCCTGGCGGCCCCGCGCCTGCCGGCCTTCAGTCGAAGCACGGATCCGAACGTACCGAACGAACTTGGCACCCTGTCGGAGGCACAGCAATTCGACGTGTACGCCAGCATCGTGGAGGCGCGCGGCAACCGGGCGGCCTTCGATGCCCTGCGCCGCGACAACCACAGCGTCCTGCTCGGGTTGCGGCAGGAGAACTCCACGCTGGTGTCCGAGGACGGGCGACTGCGCGGGACTGGCGTCTACGACGACCACCTGGTGGTGCTGCACCGGAATGCCGATGGCGCGCGCAGCCTGTACATCGCCGAGTTGGCCAATACCGAGCCCACCGCGCAGTACGACCATCATGCCGGCAGCAATGGCCGCCGGCTGTTCGCGGATTCGCTGCGGCCGGCCCCGGCACGGGAGGCGTCCGTCGGGTTCGAGCACGTCCTTGCGCCGCGCAAGATCGAAGGTCGTGACGCGGACGCCGATGGCACCCGCGACCTGGGGCGCCTGCAACCCGGCACGATCGAAATGATCGGAGCGAGGCATGGCGGAGATCGGCATCGTTCTTTTCGCCCCAGCGCTGCGGCGGTGGCGGAAGGACAGGACATGGTGCGTCGCGACACGAACGCCGATGGCTACTTCACCACCGCCGACCTCAACGGGCTGGAAGCCTTGAACAACACCTTCAAGATCCATCGGGGCGGCGGGGACAATACGTACTCCGCCGGTTGCCAGACGCTCCATCCGGACCGGTTCGATGAGTTCATGCGAGTGGCCTACGCGAATCCAGGCCAGCAACGCTGGCAGTACGTGCTGACGGATACCACCACCGGTCTGTTCCGTGATGTCAGGGCCGAGGTGCTGGGCGCCGACGCGCCACCGCGTGCCGTGCCCGATCCGCCGCGTCGTGACGCTGGCGACGGGCAGCCGCCTGCCCAGCCGCCGCCCCGGCCGCCGCAACCGGAGGCTGGCGGCCGCCCCGAGGCCTCGCATGTTCCCAGGACCGCCGAAGAGGACTATCTCGAACGTTTCCTGGCCGCCAGCGAGCGTGGCGACCGGGAGGCACGCGCCGCCATGACGCGCGAGTACGGCCAGCAGCCGCACGTGCAGGCGATGGACCGGCAGGCCCGGGACGGACTCGCGGCCGAGCACCGGCAGGCCATGGAGGCAACGCACCAGGACGTGGCGTGGTCGGAACGGCAGCGCATGCCGGAACAGCCCGTCATGGTCAGGGGCTGACGCACAGGAGCAGGCATATGGAGACACAGGACGCACAGCGGATGCAGGCGCTGCTGCTGGATATCGTGGAAACGCAAAAGCGGCTGCTGGCCCAGACGGCGCGCATGCTCGAGATCCAGCAGCAGGAGCATGACCAGGCGCGCCAGCAGCTGGGCCTGGCGCAGTCGGCATTGCTGTCGGCCGCAGGGGACATGAGGGACGGGGGGCAATGGTTCGCCACCGAGGCGCTGCAGGCCATGGAGGCGCAGGGACAGCAGGTGCTCGCGCGCGGACTGCGGGCGCCCCTGGACGAAGCCGGGGACAGGATCGATCAGACCGTCCAGGCGATGGGGCGCATCGGTTCCGCCGCGGGCCGCCAGATGGCCGCATTGGCCGGCATGCAGCGCACCGTGGTCGTGAAGAGCCTGCTGTGGCTCGGCCTCGGAGGCGTCTCCCTGGCGGTGGGGTCGTCGTTGTGGGCCTGGCATGCCTGGCGACAGGCGGGGCAGTTCGCGGTCGAGGCGGACCTCGGCCAGCGGATCGGCAGGGCCGATCTGGCGAAGTGCGGGGAAGGGCTGTGCGCCAACGTGGACCTGCAGGGCCGGGGACACGGGGACCGCAGGCAGTATCGGCCGGTCAAGGCCCGCCCGGAACCCGAGCCGGCGGGCAACTGAGGCGCTTCTTCGCCTGCCGCACCCACCGCTGCGCCTGGCGGATGGCGCGGCGGATTGTCGGCCTGTTAAGCCATCCGTTACACTTCGCTGTGTTTTTGCCGCCGGTCCCGTGGGTTGGGGCGGGCCTTGGCAGCCTTTTTAGCTACCTGATTGTTTTGCGGAGTGCCGGATGGCCATCGATGGGGTCAATGGGCCTGTGAATACGGGCCGACGCCGGTTCCTGACTGCGACCACCGCCGTGGTGGGTGCAGTAGGTGCCGGTATTGCAGCTGTACCTTTTATCAAGTCGTGGAATCCGAGCGCCCGAGCCAAGCTGGCCGGCGCCCCGGTGACCGCCGACCTGACCGGCCTGCAGGAAGGCCAGCGCCTGATCCTGGAATGGCGCGGCCAGCCGATCTGGATCGTCAAGCGCTCCAAGGCGATCCTGGACGCGCTGCCCACCCTGGACGCCAACCTGCGCGACCCGCAGTCGGCCAACAAGGACCAGCAGCCCGCCTACATCACCGGCGAGACGCGCTCGATCAAGCCGGAGATCTCCGTGCTGGTCGGCCTGTGCACCCATCTGGGCTGCTCGCCCGAAATGGCCGCCGAGATCAAGCCCGAGCCGTACGATCCTGACTGGAAGGGCGGCTACTTCTGCCCCTGCCACAAGTCGCGCTTCGACATGGCCGGCCGCGTGTTCCAGGGCGTGCCCGCACCCACCAACCTGGTGGTGCCGCCGCATTACTACGAGAACGACACGACCATCGTCGTCGGCCTCGACCCGCAGGGGGCCTAAGCCATGGCGAACATCTTTTCCCGTACCGCCGACGGCGTGATGGATTGGTTCAATGCGCGCGCGCCGGGCTTCATGCCCGTGTACCGCAAGCACATGAGCGAGTACTACGCGCCCAAGAACTTCAACATCTGGTACATCTTCGGCGTGCTGTCGATCGTGGTGCTGGTCAACCAGATCCTGACCGGCATCTTCCTGACGATGCACTTCAAGCCGAGCGCGGCGGAAGCCTTCGCCTCGGTCGAATACATCATGCGCGACGTGGAGTGGGGCTGGCTGATCCGCTACATGCACAGCACCGGCGCCTCGCTGTTCTTCATCGTCGTCTACATCCACATGTTCCGCGGCTTGATGTACGGCTCGTACCAGAAGCCGCGCGAACTGGTGTGGATCCTCGGCATGCTGATCTACCTGGTGCTGATGGCCGAAGCCTTCCTGGGCTACGTGCTGCCGTGGGGCCAGATGTCGTTCTGGGGCGCCAAGGTCATCATCTCGCTGTTCGGCGCCATCCCGGTGATCGGCAACGGCCTGACCGAGTGGATCATGGGCGACTACCTGCCCAGCGACGCCACGCTCAACCGCTTCTTCGCGCTGCACGTCATCGCGCTGCCGCTGGTGCTGCTGCTGCTGGTGGTGCTGCACATCTTCGCGCTGCACGAAGTCGGCTCCAACAACCCCGACGGCGTGGAGATCAAGAAGGGCCCGAAGGGCAACCGCTGGTCGCCCACCGCGCCGGCCGACGGCGTGCCGTTCCATCCGTACTACACGGTCAAGGACGGCTTCTACGTCGGCTGCTTCCTGATCTTCGCCGCCTTCATCGTGTTCTTCGCGCCGGCCATGGGCGGCTGGTTCCTCGAGCACGACAACTTCACCGAAGCCAACAAGCTGGTCACCCCGGCGCACATCAAGCCGGTGTGGTACTACACGCCCTACTACGCCATGTTGCGCGTGGTGCCCGACAAGCTCGGCGGCGTGCTGGTGATGTTCGGCGCCATCGCGATCCTGTTCCTGGTGCCGTGGCTGGACCGCGCCAAGGTCAAGTCCTACCGCTACCGCGGCGTGCTGTCCAAGGTGCTGCTGGGCCTGTTCGCGATCAGCTTCGTGTGGCTGGGCAAGATCGGCGCCGGCCCGGGTACGGATCCGGTGGAAACCATCGTGGGCCGCTTCCTGACCGCGTTCTACTTCCTGTTCTTCCTGACCATGCCGATCTGGACCAAGATCGACAAGACCAAGCCAGTGCCCGCGCGGGTGACGACGCATGACTAAGACTTTCGCCTCTCGCCTAGCTGTCTTCGCCAGCGGGTTGCTGATTTCGTTCTCCGCCTTCGCCGCCGGCGGCGGTGCCACGCTCCAGGCCGGCAACGACCTGGGCGACCGCGCCTCGCTGCAGCGCGGCGCGCAGCTGTACATGAACTACTGCGCCGGCTGCCACTCGCTGAAGTACATGCGCTATTCGCGCATGGCCGAGGACCTGGGCCTGACCGAGGACGAGGTGATGAAGAACCTCAACTTCACCGGCGCCAAGTTCGGCGAGCAGGTGCAGGTGTCCATGCCCGTCGCTGGCGGCGAGAAGTGGTTCGGCAAGATGCCGCCGGACCTCAGCGTGATCTCGCGCGTGCGCGGCAGCGACTGGATCTACACCTACCTGAAGTCCTTCTACCTGGACGAATCGCGTCCGCTGGGGTGGAACAACAAGCTGTTCCCCAACGCGTCCATGCCCAACCCGCTGTGGGAGCTGCAGGGCCTGCAGCACGCCGAGTTCGGTGCGGTCGATCCCGCCACCGGCGAGCGCCACGTGGAAAGCCTGAAAGTCACCCAGGCCGGACGGCAGAGCGCGCAGGAATTCGACCAGACCGCGCGCGACATCACCAACTTCCTGGAGTATGTCGGCGAGCCGGCGGCCCTGAAGCGCCAGAGCATCGGCGTGTGGGTGATCCTGTTCCTGGCGGCGCTGACGTTCCTGGCCTACCTGCTGAAGCAGGAGTACTGGAAGGACGTCCACTAACGCGGCGTCGCGCATCCGACGCCGCGGACGGGCCGCAGGGCCCGCTTCGGCAGGAAAGAGCCAAGTGGATTGCTTGGCTTTTCCCGGCGCGGATTGCACACTCAGGGACCGTGGCGACCGTCAGCAAGGGGCTGGCGGCGTCGGTACGATCGGCGGATTCCGGTCGTCGGAGAGCCGTGAATGGCTGCGAGCCCACGTATGCGCAATACACTGACGTTGTTTTCCTCCACCGATGATGTGCTCTGCCACCGCGTGCGGCTGGTACTCGCCGCCAAGGGCGTGAGTTACGACCTGGTGCCGGTGGATCCGCAGAACCCGCCCGAAGATCTGATCGATCTGAATCCCTACCATTCCGTGCCCACCCTGGTGGAGCGCGACCTGGTGCTGTACGCCGCCTCGGTGGTCAGCGAATACCTGGACGAACGTTATCCGCATCCGCCGCTGATGCCGGTGGATCCGCTGTCCCGCGCGCGCCTCAGGCTGGCCATGCTGCGCATCGAGCACGACTGGGTGCCGCAGGTGCAGGCCATCCAACTGGGCAACAAGCAGCAGGCCGAAGCCGGCCGCAAGCGCCTGAAGGAACTGCTGACCGCGTCGGTGCCGCTGTTCAAGGCGAGCAAGTTCTTCCTCAATCCCGAGATGAGCCTGGCCGATTGCGCGATGGCCCCGATCATCTGGCGCCTGCCGTCGCTGGACGTGCCGCTGCCGAAGGACGGCAAGGCGATCGAGGACTACGGCAACCGCATCTTCCGGCATCCCGGCTTCCTGCGCAGCCTGACGGATGCGGAGAAGAAGCTGCGCGAGATCCCGGCCTGACCCGCCGCCGTGCAACGCCAGGCCAGGCGCGATGCCGCATCGTGCGCGGTCTTCGAGACGTGAAATGACCGACGCACACACCCGCATGACCAGCCACCGTCCGTACCTGCTGCGGGCGTTGAACGAGTGGATCGCCGACAACGGCATGACCCCGCACCTGCTGGTCGACGCGACGATGGCCGGCGTGCAGGTGCCCGCGAGTGCGGTGAAGGAAGGCAAGGTGGTGTTGAACATCGCCGAGCGTGCGGTGGTGCGGCTGATGATCGACAACGACGCGGTCAGTTTCACCGCGCGTTTCGGCGGCGTGAGCCATGCGGTCCATGTGCCGATCGGCGCCGTGCTGGCGATCTATTCGCGCGAGACCGGGCAGGGCATGGCGCTGCCGGACGACGTGCCGCACGACACCGACGCCAGTGGCGACGACGATGCCGCCAGCTCCCAGGACACGCCCCCCGACGACGATCCGCCGCCGCCGGCCGGCAAGCGCCCGCCGTTCCTGCGCGTGGTGAAGTGAACCGTCTCCCCGCCTGACCGCCACGGCGCGCGGGCAGTGCGGTTCAGTGCGGCTCGATCGACGTGATCGAGGGCGCCATCGGCCCGACGAACGAAATCAGCTGACCCTTGCGCAGCACCAGTCGCCCGACATGGCGGTCGACGCCATCGTACGAATACTCGAATCGGAAGCTCCGCTCGAAACCCAGCCAGCCATCGTCGCCGCGACGCAGGCGCAGGCCGTTCGCGTGGACGCTCTGGTCCAGCCAGATGACGCCTGCGGCCTTGCAGGCATTCCGTCCCAGCATGCCGGCGCGTTCGGCGGCGGCACGCGCGGCGTTCCAGTACGCGAACGCGGCGCCGCCAGCGATCAGCCACAGCAGGGCGCTGAGCGGCGACAGGTTCATGGGGCGGGACCGAGCTTCATCGACAGGTCGATGGCGCGGACGTGCTTGGTCAGGCCACCGATCGAGACGAAGTCGACGCCATCGGCGGCGATCTCGCGCAGTGTGGTCAGGTCGACGCCGCCCGACACTTCGAGCGGTATGCGGCCTGCGTAAGGTGCAGCCCGGGCGCGGCGGACGGCTTCCCGCCGGGTGTCGGCATCGAAGTCGTCGATCAGGATGCGTTCGCAGCCTTCGGCCAGCGCCTCGTCGAGCTGCGCCAGGGTTTCCACTTCCACGATCAGCGGCAGCGACGGTTGCGCACTGCGGGCGGACCGGATGGCCGCCGTCAGCGAGCCGGCCGCGCGCACGTGGTTCTCCTTCAGCATCACCGCGTCGTACAGGCCGATGCGGTGGTTCTGCCCGCCGCCGCAACGGACCGCGTACTTCTGCGCCAGCCGCAGGCCGGGCAGGGTTTTGCGCGTATCGAGGAGGGTGCAGCCGGTGCCGCGCACGGCGTCGACATACGCCGCGGTGACGGTGGCGGTGCCGGACAGCGTCTGCAGGAAGTTCAGCGATGCGCGCTCGGCGGTGACGAGCGCGCGCGCGCGACCGGCCAGCGTGGCCAGCACGGTGCCGGCGGGCACGCGATCGCCCTCCTGCACGCGCCATTCGATCCGCACGTCGGGATCGAGCGCGCGATGGCAGGCATCGAACCACGGCCGACCGGCGATGACGGCTTCTTCCTTGCACAACAGGTAAGCGATGTCCGCGGTGTCGGGCAACAGCGCTGCGGTCACGTCGCCCGCACCGACATCCTCCGCCAGCGCACGGCGGACGTCCTCGGCGATGGCCTCGGCGGGTGGCGGCGTCGGATGCGCGCTCATCGTGCCGGGAAGTCGCCGGCCTGTGCGGTGGCGATGGCCTCCTCGGCCAGCAGCACGGGAATGCCGTCCTCGACCCGGTAGACGGTCTTGCGGTCGTGCGTCACCAGCGCCTCGCGCAGCGGCTCGGTCTGTACGCTGTCGTCGGCGCGTTTGACCTGTCCCTCGCCGATGGCGCGGTTGAGCGCTTCCAGCCCGCGCGCGTCGAGCACGGCCAGGGGCTGGCGGGTGGTGGGGCAGCACAGCAGGTCCAGCAGTTTGCGGTCCATGGGGACTCGTTCGGCGATTCGGTCAGGAGGGTAGAATACGTCTTTGCGACCGAGGACGGCCATGACCGCCAGCGTTTCCAGCCCCGTGGTGGGCATCGTGATGGGTTCCCGCTCCGACTGGGAGACCATGCAGCACGCAGCGCAGAAACTGGATGCGCTGGGTGTTCCGTACGAAGTGAAGGTGGTCTCGGCGCACCGCACGCCGGACGTGCTGTTCGCGTATGCGGACGCGGCGGCATCGCGCGGCTTGCGCGCCATCATCGCCGGCGCGGGCGGTGCGGCCCACCTGCCCGGCATGCTGGCGGCGAAGACCGCGGTGCCGGTGCTGGGTGTGCCGGTGCAGTCGAAGGCGCTCAACGGCATGGACTCACTGCTGTCCATCGTGCAGATGCCGGCCGGCATTCCCGTCGCCACGTTCGCGATCGGCAATGCGGGCGCCGCCAATGCCGGTCTGTTCGCCGCCGCACTGCTGGCGCCGGAGTATCCGGCCATCGGGGCCGCGCTCGACACGTTCCGCACACGCCAGACCGACGACGTGATGGCGCACGACGATCCCCGCCAGCCGCTATGACGACGGTCGGCATCCTGGGTGGCGGGCAACTGGCCCGCATGCTCGCGCTCTCCGGCGCGCCGCTCGGCGTGCGCTTCCTGGTGATGGATACGGCCGCCGACGCGTGCGCGGGGCAGTTCGCGCCGTTGCTGGTGGGCGATTACCGCGACGAGGCCGCACTGGCCGAATTCGCCTCGAAGGTGGACGTGGCGACGTTCGATTTCGAGAACGTGCCGGCCGAAAGCGCCGAATGGCTCGCCGCGCGCGTTCCGGTGTTTCCCAATCCGCGCGCGCTGGCGGTGGCGCAGGATCGCCTGGTCGAGAAGACGCTGTTCCGGGAACTCGGCATCCCGGTCGGCGCGTTCGCCGACGTGGACAGCCTGGGGACGCTGCGGGCCGAAGTCGAACGGCTCGGCGGTACCTGCATCCTCAAGACGCGCCGGCTGGGTTACGACGGCAAGGGCCAGTTCCGCATCAAGTCGCCGGCCGACATCGACGCGGCCTGGGACGCGTTGGGTTCGCAGGCGGCCACGGTCGGGTTGATCGTCGAGGCCTTCATCCCGTTCGAGCGGGAACTGTCCGTGATCGCAGTACGGGGTCGCGACGGCGAATTCCGCACGTGGCCGCTGACCGAGAACTGGCATGTCGAGGGCGTGCTGTCGGCGAGCCTGGCACCCGCGCACGTCGATGAGACGTTGGCCGAGGCGGCGTACGCGCATGCGCGCCGGTTGGCCGAGGCGCTGGACTATGTGGGCGTGTTCGCGCTGGAGCTGTTCTACTGGGACGGCGGACTGCTCGCCAACGAGATGGCCCCGCGGGTTCACAACTCCGGCCACTGGACGATCGAGGGCGCGGAAACATCTCAGTTCCAGAACCACCTGCGTGCGGTACTGGGTCTGCCGCTGGGCGAGACGAGCGTTCTGGGCCATGCCTGCATGCTCAACTGGATCGGCGACATGCCGGATGCGCGCGGCGTGCTGCAGGAGGCGGGCGGGCACTGGCACGACTACGGCAAGGAGCCGCGCGCGGGTCGCAAGGTCGGGCATGCCACGCTGCGTGCGCAGGACGCGTCCTCGCTGGCCGGCGCGTTGGCGCGCGTGGGCGCGGCGCTGGGACGCGATGCCCAGGTGGCGCCCGTCGTGGCGCGCCTGTCCGCGTAGTCCCGCCCACGCACCGCGTTCAAAAGAAAACGGCCGGGTTTCCCCGGCCGTTCTTCATGGTGCGACGTTGGCTGCTCAGCGCAGGTTGCCGGCGACGAAGTCCCAGTTCACCAGCGCCCAGAACGATTCCACGTACTTCGGGCGCGCATTGCGATAGTCGATGTAGTAGGCGTGTTCCCACACGTCGATGGTCAGCAGCGGCTTGTCCTCGCCGGTCAGCGGGGTGGCGGCGTTCGAGGTGCTGGCCAGCGCCAGCGAACCGTCCGGACGCTGCACCAGCCAGCCCCAGCCCGAACCGAAGGTGCCGATGGCGGTCTTGGTGAACTCTTCCTTGAACTTCGCGAAATCGCCGAAGGTCTTGTTGATCAGCTCGGCCAGCTTGCCGGTCGGCTCGCCGCCGCCATTGGGCTTGAGGCAGTTCCAGTAGAAGGTGTGGTTCCAGACCTGGGCCGCATTGTTGAACATGCCGCCCTGCGACTTGCGCACGATCTCCTCCAGCGAGGCGTCGGCGAACTCGGTGCCTTCGATCAGCTTGTTGAGGTTGTCGACATAGGTCTTGTGGTGCTTGCCGTAATGGAAATCGATCGTCTCGCCGGAGATGTGCGGCTCCAGCGCGGTGCGGTCGTAGGGCAGGGGGGGCAGTTCGATGGCCATGGCTCGGTTTCCTTGTGCTAGGCGGGTCAGGGGAAGCCCCGTCATCGGCGGGCGATGCAAAGGCTTACACTATGCAATCCGCAGGCGAGGCCGGCGGAACGGACCGAAAGTGTACCCGACGGTGGTTGCCAAACCGTCAAGGAAGGAGAAAACAGCATGCCGGTGATGGAACGCATCCAGGCCGAAGTCGATGGCCATCCGATCGTCCTTTTCATGAAGGGCACGCCGCAGTTCCCGATGTGCGGCTTCTCCAGCCGGGCCGTGCATGCGCTGCGCGAAGCGGGGGCGGAGCAGCTGCATGTCATCAACGTGCTGGAAGAACCCGAGATCCGCGCCAACCTGCCGCGCTTCTCCAACTGGCCGACGTTCCCGCAGCTTTTCATCAACGGCGAACTGATCGGCGGCTGCGACATCACCCTGGAACTGCACGAGTCGGGCGAGCTGCAGCGCATCGTCACCGAGGCGTACGCGCCGTGAGCCTGATCGGCCTGCCGACGCGCGCGTCGCGCGCGCTGGACCAGCGCGTGGTGCTGGTCAGCGGTGCGCACGGCGGGCTGGGCAGCGCCGCCGCCGTCGCGTGCGCCGACGCGGGCGCGACCGTCGTGCTGCTCGGACGCAAGGTGCCGAAGTTGAATCGTGTCTACGACGCAGTGGCGAAGGTGGGCGCCGAGCCGCTGCTGTATCCGCTCGATCTGGAAGGCGCCACGCCCGACGACTACGCCGAGCTGGCTGATCGCCTGCATGCGGAACTGGGCCGACTGGATGGCGTGTTGCACTGCGCGGCCGAGTTCAAGGGACTGACGCCGCTCGAACACACCGATCCGGCCGCCTTCGCGCGCGTGCTGCATGTCAACCTGACCGCACCGTGGTGGCTGTCGCAGGCTTGCCTGCCCCTGCTCAAGGAGTCGGACGACGCCGCGCTGGTGTTCGCTGTCGACGACCTCGACCGGGTGGGGCAGGCGTACTGGGGGGCATACGGGGTGGCCCAGCACGGACTGACCTCCCTGGTCGGCATGCTGCACACCGAACTGGCGACCAGCAGCGTCCGTGTTTCGGCGCTGCAGCCCGGCCCCATGCGCACGGCATTGCGTTCGCGTGCGTACGCCGACGACACCGACACCCACGCGCGCGAGGCAGTCGATTACGCCGCGTCCTGTGTCACCCTGCTGTCATCTGCAGGCGCCACGTACAGGGGGCGGATATGGAAGGTACGGGCATGACCGTCCTGTCGGCGGCCCTGCTGCTGTTCCTGATCCTGGATCCGCTGGGCAACATCCCGGTGTTCCTGAGCGTGCTCAAGCCGCTGCCGCCGCGCCGGCAACGTATCGTGGTGGTGCGCGAGCTGCTGATCGCGCTGGTCGTGCTGATGCTGTTCCTGTGGGGCGGCAAGTACGCGCTGGAAATGATGCACCTGCGCCAGGAGTCGGTCGCCATCGCCGGCGGCATCGTGCTGTTCCTGATCGGCGTGCGGATGATCTTTCCCCGGCCGGAAGGCCTGATGGGCGAACTGCCCGGCGGCGAGCCCTTCATCGTGCCGCTGGCCATCCCGCTGGTGGCCGGCCCTTCCGGCATGGCGGCCGTCATGCTGATGGGCAGCAACGACCCCGCCCGGCTCGGCGACTGGAGCCTGGCCCTGCTGCTGGCCTGGGGGGCGACGGCGGCGATCCTGTTCTCGGCCACTGTGCTTTACAGATGGCTGGGGCGCAGCGTGCTGACGGCCATCGAGCGGCTAATGGGCATGCTTCTGGTCGCCATCTCCGTGCAGATGGTGCTGGACGGGATCGGCACCTACCTCAAGCTGACCCCGCCGAACATCTGACCTCCTGACGCCGTCCGCCCGCCGCCGGTACGCCGTCCGGATGCCGCGATCGGCGGTCCGTTGACGGCCATGCTGCACCGCGGAAATTTGTCATGCGGCGGTCACAAAATGGTCCTATCGTGTTAACCTGTTATTAACCTCCGCGGACGCCGCGTGGGCCATGGGAACCCCTAAGCACGCCCCCCGAACGACCTTCACGGTCGCTTCCGCGCACGTCCTGTCAGCCAGCTTCGCCACATCACTCCCGTACTGAGGTTTATCCGATGAACCAATCCCGTCGTCTTCGCCTGTCCAAGCTCAGCCTTGGCCTCGTTGTCGCGCTCGCTGCCGCACCTGCCTTCGCGCAGAGCACCTCGGCCGGCGTGGGCGGCCTGGTCACCGACAATGGCGGCCAGCCCGTCGCCGGCGCCGAGGTGACCATCACCCACGTCGAATCCGGCACCGTCAGCCGCGCCACCACCGATGCCAGCGGTCGCTACAACGCGCGCGGCCTGCGCGTGGGCGGTCCCTACCAGGTGACGATCACCAAGCCGGGTACGGGCACCAAGACCGAAGACAACGTGTTCCTGCAGCTCAACCAGACCAGCACCATCAACGCCGCGCTGACCGGCGACCTGACCACGCTGGAAACGGTCACGGCGGTGGGCTTTTCCGGTGGTTCGGAGGTCTTCAGCGCGACCAAGATGGGTTCGGGCACCAGCGTCGATCGCGTCACCATCGAGAACCTGCCGTCGGTCAACGGCAACATCCAGGACTACATGCGCCTGGATCCGCGCGTGACCTTCAGCGACCGCGCCTCGGGCAGCATCACCGCCGGCGGCCAGAATCCGCGCTTCAACAAGATCACCATCGACGGCGTGTCGGCCAGCGACACCTTCGGCCTGGAAGGCAACAACATGCCGACTCAGCGCCAGCCGGTCTCGATGGAAGCCATCGAAGCCATCGACATCAACCTGTCGAACTACGACGTGACGATGACCGGTGCCGCCGGCGCCAACGTCAATGCCGTGACCAAGTCGGGCACCAACGAGTTCCACGGCTCCGTGTACGGCAGCTACCGTGACGGCGACTGGTTCGGCGATTACCCGGCGCGCATCGCCGGCAGCTCGCTCGACGTGACCGGCCTGCCGTTCGACGAGTACGACGACGAGACCACCTGGGGCGTGACCCTGGGCGGCCCGATCGTCAAGGACAAGCTGTTCTTCTTCGCCAACTACGAGAAGTTCAAGCAGACCAACATCGGCCCGGCCGGCAAGAGCCAGGGCACCAACCCGCTGGCTGCCGGCACCGCCGATTTCAGCGCCGCCGACCTGGCCGCCGTGCAGGACATCGCGCGCGACGTGTGGGGCTTCGAGCCGGGCGACCTGACCGGCGCCGGGGACACCGAGCTGGAGGAGTACGCGCTGAAGTTGGACTGGAACATCAGCGATGCGCACCGTGCCAGCCTGCGCTACAGCAAGCTGGAGCAGAACCGCGTCCGTCCGGAAGCGTCCACCGCCAATGTGCTGTCGCTGAGCTCCAACTGGTACAACCACGTCAAGACCGTGGAAAGCTATGTCGGCCAGCTGTTCAGCGACTGGTCCGACACGTTCTCGACTGAGTTCAAGGTGTCCTACCGCGACTACTCGGCGGTCCGCGTCAGCCCGACCACCGCGCCGACCATCCAGGTGTACTTCGACGACGGCGTTACCGGCAACGGCAACGACAGCCCGATCGGCACCAACAACAACAGCTTCAGCGGCCTGGACGCCATCCGCCTGGGTACCGAACGCAGCTCGATGGGCAACGCCCTGCTGACCGAGACCTGGAACTACTTCGGTTCGGCCACCTGGACCGTGGGCGACCACGACTTCAAGTTCGGCGCCGAGTACAGCGAGAACGAGATCTACAACTTCTTCCTGCAGGACTACTGGGGCAATTACAGCTTCTACGTGCCGCGTCCCCTGGTGGGCGGCGTGCGCGTGTCCGACTTCAGCAACCTGATCAACGGTCAGTACTTCGACTACGACCTGCAGACTAATCCGACCAACGCGGACATGATCGCCGCGCGCTACAAGAACAAGAGCCTCGGCTTCTTCGTGCAGGATACGTGGTACGTCACGCCCAACCTGACGCTGACTCTCGGCGTGCGTGCCGACAAGCCGACCGCCAGCCCGGATGCGCCGTTCAACGAGTGCTTCTCGGCCGCGCCCGGCACCGCCAATGCGGCCTGCGGCACGGGCTACACCGGCGGCTTCGGCATCGCCAACAACAATACGTACAACGGCGACTACATCATCCAGCCGCGCTTCGGTTTCAACTACACCTTCGACTGGGAGCGTCCGGCCCAGCTGCGCGGTGGCATCGGCCTGTTCCAGGGTGACGCCCCGCAGGTGTGGGTGGGCAATGCCTACAGCAATACGGGCATGAACTACATTTCGTTCCAGAACAACACCAATCCGGCGCTGGTCCCGTTCAGCCCCGATGGCCTGAACCAGAACGTGCCGCCGGGCGGTACGGGCGTGCGTAACGTCAACGCCATCGCCGACGACTTCGAGCTGCCGTCGGTGTGGAAGGCCAACCTGGCCATCGACGTCGAGACGCCGTGGAACGGCATCGTGGCCTCGGCCGAGCTGCTGCTGACGGACGTCAAGAACGGCCTGTTCTATCGCAGCCTCAACGTCGGTCCCGGCTACGTCGGTCCGGACGGCCGTGTGCTGTACTGGAACCCGACCAGCACGCGTCCCTTCGGCAATACCAGTGCCGGCACCGGCGCGTTGGCCCCCAACGGTGCGCGCACCGGCCGCAACACGTACTTCGGTGATGTCTTCCTGCTGGAGAACACCAACAAGGGCAAGGGCCAGCAGCTGACGGTCTCGCTGAGCAAGCCGGTGTCGGAAGACAGCGACTGGTCGTGGACCGTGGGTTACACCCGCACCAACGCCGAGGAAGTGTCGGCGCTGACCAGCTCCACCGCAGGTTCGGGCTATGGTTCGCAGCTGGGCGCCAGCATCAACGAGCCCACCAGCAGCACGGCGCGCTATGAGATCAAGGACCGCTTCAGCGGTTCGCTGAACTGGTCGCACAAGTTCTTCGGTGACTACGCCACCCAGGTGGGTCTGTTCTACGAAGGCCGCAGCGGCCGTCCGTACAGCTACATCTTCAATGGCGACGCCAACGGCGACAACCGCACCTTCAACGACCTGTTCTATGTGCCGGCCGGTCGTGGTGACGTGCTGTTCGGCAGCCTGAGCGCCACCGGCCAGTTCACGGCCGATCCCGTCATGGAGCAGGCCTTCTGGACATGGCTCGAACAGCAGGACGGCCTGAGCCGTTACGCCGGTACCTACGCGCCGGAGAACGGCTTCACCTCCGGCTGGGTCAACACGTTCGACATCCGCATCAGCCAGGAACTGCCGGGCTTCATGAAGGGCCACAAGTCCAAGATCTGGCTCGACATCCAGAATGTCGGCAACCTGATCAACGACGACTGGGGCCACATCATCGACTACGGCTTCAACGCCAACAACGCGGTCGCCTCGCTGCGCGGCATCTATGACGGCAAGTACGTGTATGGCTACCGCAGCGGTACGGAGTTCGGCCAGTCGACGGCGCTGGGCATCCCGACCAACGCAGACAGCCAGACCAACGGCATCTCGCAGTGGTCGCTGTCGGTGGGCCTGAAGTACGAGTTCTGATCCGCAGCCGCATCGCGGAAGGCAACAGGAAACGGCCGGGGAAACCCGGCCGTTTTCTTTTGGGCGGGCTCCTCTTGCCCCCATGACTGCGCTAAAGTCCCGCCTCTGACGAACGGATGACAGGAATTCCCATGAGTGAAACGGCATCGAGGGCGTTGCCGGTGCAGGACGCGCGGATCTATCCGCGCGGCGGCCTGGACGTACTTTCCCGCGCCGAAGTGGCGCGCCTGCGCGACGCGTCCAGCGGCGGCATGCACGAACTGCTGCGCCGCTGCGCGCTGGCCGTGCTGACCAGCGGCAGCGCGTCGGACGATCCGCGCGCGGCTCGCGATCTGTACCCGGATTTCGACATCCAGGTGCTGCAGCAGGATCGCGGCGTACGCATCGACCTGATCAACGCGCCGGCCATGGCGTTCGTCGACGGCGAGATCATCCGCGGCATCGCCGAGCTGCTGTTCGCCGTGGTCCGCGACCTGGCCTACACCGCGATCGAGCTCGGTCCGGAGTATGCGGCCGACCTGGAATCCTCGGCCGGCATCACCAACGCGGTATTCGGCCTGCTACGCAATGCGCGCATCCTCAAACCCAGCGACCCCAACCTGGTGGTGTGCTGGGGCGGCCATTCGATTTCGCGGGACGAATACCTCTATACCAAGCAGGTGGGCTACGAGCTGGGCCTGCGCGGGTTGGACATCTGCACCGGATGCGGCCCGGGCGCGATGAAGGGTCCGATGAAGGGCGCGACCATCGCGCACGCCAAGCAGCGTCGCGCCAGGACGCGTTACATCGGCGTGACCGAGCCGGGCATCATCGCCGCCGAATCGCCCAATCCGATCGTCAACCACCTAGTGATCATGCCGGATATCGAGAAGCGCCTGGAGGCCTTCGTCCGCATCGGCCACGGCATCATCGTGTTCCCGGGCGGCGTGGGGACGGCGGAAGAGATCCTCTACCTGCTCGGCATCCTGCTGCATCCGGACAACGCGCACCTGCCGTTCCCGCTGATCCTCACCGGCCCCACCATCGCCGCGCCGTACTTCGAGCAGATCGACCGCTTCATCCGCGTGACGCTGGGCGATGCCGCCGCCGAACGCTACGAGATCATCGTCGGCGACCCGGTGGCGGTGGCGAAGAAGATGGTGGCCGGCATCCGCAAGGTGCGCGAGTACCGCATCGAGCACAAGGACTCGTTCTTCTTCAACTGGGCCATCCAGATTCCCGAGGATTACCAGCAGCCCTTCATTCCCTCGCACGAGGCGATGGCGGCGCTGCAGCTGCGTCCCGGCCGGGCCGTGCACGACCTAGCGGCGGACCTGCGGCGAGCGTTCTCCGGCATCGTGGCGGGCAACGTGAAGGAAGACGGCATGCGCCGGATCGAGGAATTCGGTCCGTTCGAGATCCATGGCGACGCGGCGATGATGCAGGCGCTGGACGCGCTGCTGCGCGCGTTCGTGGAGCAGCGGCGCATGAAGATCGCCGGCGAATACAAGCCCTGTTATCGCGTGGCGACCTGAGGCGGGACTAGTCGCCGGCGTCCAGGGGCAGGCGGATCACGGCGACGTAGTTGCCGTCGCTTATCCGGGTGTCCACGCGTCCGCGTCCCCGGGTGGCCGCATGGAGGCGGGCGCGGACCGAGCTCAGGCCGACCTGGTGCCCCGACGCAACACGGGCCGTCGCCGGCGGCAGCGTGTTGGCGACGGAGATCTGCAGGTGTCCGTCCACCGTCTCCACCCGCACGCTGACCTCGCCGCCTGAGGTGGACGGTTCGATCCCATGGCGGATCGCGTTCTCGGCCAGCGGCTGGACGGACAAGGTGGGGATCGAAAGCGGCGGCAACGCCTCCGGCACCTCCCAGCGAAGGCGAAGGCGGTCCCCCAGCCGGAGCTGTTCGATCTCCAGATAGCGGTGCGCCAGCGACAGGTCTTCTTCCAGCCGGAGCGGGTCGCGCTGCGACAGCGCCGCCCGGAACAGGTCCGACAGGTCGAGCAGCAGGCGCTCGGCCAGGTCGGGCCTGGCGTGCAGCAACGAGATGCCGGTATTGAGGGTGTTGAACAGGAAGTGGGGCTGGATACGGGCCTGCAGCGCCTGCAGCTTGGCGTGCTCGGCGCTGACGGCCAGTTGCTTCGCGTTCCACTGGGCCTGAAAGGCCGCCAGGCCCAGCAGGCCCATGATCAACGCAATGGCGGTAACCCGGATCGAGAAGACCATCCAACCCCCATCGGGAACGGGCATGAACTCATGCAGGGTCAGCCAGCCGCTCAGCAGGACGATCCAGGTGCTCGATAGCAAAGCCCCAAGCCCCACCTGGGCGACAAACGGCGGGCTGATCCGTGACAGACCGCGGCGCATGAGGTAAAGCAGACCCAGTGAGGTGAGTGCAATCCACTGAATCGCCAACGACGCAACTCCAAAGTAGGTCAGGCGATCCCCCTCCCGGCCTGGTGCGATGGCCAGCACCACGGCCAATGCCTCTCCGGCCAACAGTACCCAGATCAGTGTTCGTGCCTGCCAGAGGGTGTCGAGCGGGCTAAGCGCGGGTGTCGAGGGCGAGGCTGCCATGGCGTGGTATGTCGAAGATCCGCTGCCATCATGCCCCATTGTTTCCGTCTCGCCTGGCTGCTGGTTACCTTTCGGGTGCCGAATTGCGCCGTTCATTCCGGAAGCGCTGGTACCCTCACGGGGCCGGGACTAGGGTAGTGCCTCTACAAGGGGAACTGTATGTCCGTCCTTCATCCAGCCCGGGCCAGGAGCGACGGGGCGTTGCTGAAGCTCCGCCGCCAGTTGCGCGGTTTCACGCTCATCGAGCTGATGGTGACCATCGCGGTGATCGCCATCCTGTCCGCCATTGCGGCGCCGTCGATGGTCGCGTTGATGAATTCGAACCGCCTTTCCAGTACCGCTGGTGAGTTGACGGCGGCCGTCCAACTGGCGCGTGCGGAGGCCATCCGTCGCAATTCACCGGTACGACTGTGCCGTAGCACAGACGGCACGACGTGCTCGGACGGTGCCGACTGGGGTGGTTGGGCCGTGGTTGGCAACAACAATCTCGACGACGACGAGGACGTCGTACGGGGTGGACTGTTTCCCGGCAACGTACAACTCGCCGGACCAGAGGGTGGCATCACGTTCAACTCCGCTGGCCTGACACCCTCGGCGCAGGTGCTGACCGTCTGTATTCCCACTGAGCGTCCCGCCGATAACCAGCGGGTGATAACAGTCAGTGTGGCAGGACATGTCGCGAGTCAACGGGTCAACGGAGGAGGGACCTGCTCATGAAAGCTCAATCACGCGACTGCCCGGTTATCCTCTCCAGCCCATTGCGGGGCCCGCGCTCGATGCGCGGTATCAGTCTGATTGAGGTGTTGGTGGCGGTGGTGGTGCTGAGCATCGGTCTGCTGGGAGTGGCGGCGATGCAATCCGTCGCACTGCGTGGGGGACAGAGCTCGCTGGAGACCAGTCAGGCGGTCATGCAGACCAATGCCATCCTCGACGCCATGCGCGCCAATAGCGCGAACGCAGCGGCCTATAACACCGGCGGCATGGTATGTACGGCCCCGGCCGGCGGTAGCGTGGCTGAGAGCGACCTGCAGACCTGGATTACCGACCTCAAGAGCAACATCGCGAATACTGCCGCCGATGCCACGACCTGCGGGCAGATTACCGGCTGTCCCGAGGCTTGCGTCATTACCATCCAGTGGGATGACTCGCGTGCGGGTGGTGGCAACGAGCGGCGGGTGGTGACGAGGACGACCATATGACATCGCGTCGTCTTGCCTCCGGCTTCAGTCTGATCGAACTGATGGTGGCCTTGGTGCTGGGGCTGCTGGTCACCGGTGCCGCATTTGCGATCCTGCAATCCAATCAGGCGACCTATCGCTCGAACGAAGGTCTTAACCGCATCCAGGAAAATGCCCGTATTGCGTTCGAGCTGATGTCCCGCGACATCCGGGCCGCGGGGGGGAGCGCCTGTTCGCGCTACTCCGAAATCGTGGGCTCCAACGCGGAAGCGACACAGTTCAGCGGCTCGCCCATCCAGGGCGATGCAACTTCTCTGCGCGTGTTCTCCGGCGACGACACTGCCTACCGCGTCGAGAGCACGACGGCCAGCTCCGTCACGCTGGATGACGAGACTCTCGATGCCGCTTCCGACGCGTTTTCCGTCGGCGATCTCGTCATGTTGTGCAACAGCAGCCGTACCCACGTGGTCGCAGCCACGGGAGTGTCGGGCATGACGGTCAGTTTCAACGGGCTTCCCGACTACCCGGTAACTGACGCCGCGCTGCTGCCTTCTGTCGTACTGGCCCGCTTTCGCGACGTGCAGTGGTTTGTGCGGGAAAATGGCCGTGGTGGCAGCTCCCTTTACATGTCGCGCATGGGCGGCGCGGACGAGGAAGTGATCGAAGGCGTTCAGGCTATCGAGTTCGGTTATCGCCAGCGAGACGAAGCGGGTTACGCCGCCGCGCCTGGCGATGACGTGGTTGCCGTACGGATCAACATGACCTTGCAGGGCGCGGACGTCGACGGTCGAGATCTGACGCGCCAGGTATCCAACGTTGTTAGCCTGCGGGGGCGCACACTATGAAAGTCTCTCGTTCCCGTCCTGCCGGTACCTCCCGCGATCAGCAGGGTATCGCCTTGATCGTGGTGCTGGTTCTACTGGTAGTAACGGCTATCCTCGGCATTGCCATCATGCGTAGTTCTGCAATGCAGGAGCGCATGGCTGCCAATCTGCGTGACCGCAGCGTTGCCTTCCAGGCAGCCGAAGGCGCTCTGCGCTTTGCGCAGGATCAGGTGCTCGGCGTGGGGAACTGGGACACCCGCATTCCCACGGCAGCGGATTGCACGTCCGACAGTATCTGTCCCAGCGGTTCCGCGCCTGTGTGGCGCCAAGTGCCGGACGACAGCTACGACAGCATGATGATTCCGGAGAATCCCGAGTACTGGATCGAATACATCGGTACCGGGCCGGGTCAGCCAGGTGGTTGCGACACCACCTCCGGTTCCACGCTCAATTGCGCCAATCCCTTGTATCGCGTGACCGCGCGCAGTCGTTCCGCAGGCCGCGCCGACGTGCTCGTGCAAGCCACCGTCATCAGCCGCATCCCGGATGAGCCATGAAAACTTCGTCTTCTGCTTTGCGCTCGCCGTCTCAGAATGCCAGCCACCGCCCCTGGTGGAGCGCCCCGGCCGCCTTCCTCACGACGCTACTCGCACTTCCGGTCAATGCCGGCGTGACGATTCCGCCCGAGCCGATGACCACGGGAGCGCGCATACCGCCCAACATCCTGATGGTGCTGGATAACTCCGGCTCGATGCAGAACGACTACATGCCGGACGTTGTTCCGAGCGTGACGGGTATCAACATCGCAAGGCAGGCGTATACGCGCAATACCATCTATTACAACCCGTTCAAGGCCTATCGGCCGTGGGTGAATCCCGATGGTTCGGAGATGACCGGCGGTACTTCATATACCGCCGCTTACTCCCATGTCGCTTTGGTGCCCCCTTTCAACACCGGCACCATCAATCTGTCCAATGCCACGCAGACCTATTACGTTCCGAAAGACCCCTTGAATCCGGCGACGTTTGGGGCCGTCGCGAACTACTGGCGGTACCAGATCCTGACCAATGGCACGGTAGAGCGCTCGGAGTGGAGTGGCGCTCCGACCGTGACCGGCTATCCCATGACCGGGTTGGCAGGAGGACTGGCTCAGACGATGGTGACGGGTTATCCAACCTTCACGGTTCCGGCTAATACGGTAAATGTCACGATCACGGCGACGGGTTCGAACGCAGAGTTGTATTACCGGTATGGAAGTGCTCCTACCACGGCAAACTATCAGGCCAGAGCTACGGGATCCGGTGCGACCAAGACAATCTCCATCAACAATCCCGATGCCGGTACGGTGATCCATCTCGGCTTGCGTGGCCGGGTGGCTACCGGCTTCAGCGGTGCCACTCTCACCATCACCTACTACACCAGTGAAGCAGGATGTGGCGCAACCGGCTGGACGAACTGTACTGCGGCAACGCCGACCGGCCGTTCCGCCGCAGACGAGCGCGCGAACTTTGCCACGTGGTATTCCTACCACCGCACCCGATTCAAGGTCGCCAAGGCGGGCGCCGGTCGCGCGTTCTCGCAGATCGGCACGAATTATCGCGTGGGCTATCGCAACATCTGGAACGACATGTCGATAGGCAACACAGCCATCCCGGGCGGTGGACTCTGGCCGACAGGGGGGCGCTGGAACACCCACCCCATTTCGCGTGCTAAACCCATCCCCGTCACGCGAAACCAGGGCCTGTTCGATGACCCCAACGGCACTACCGGTGCCGACAATAATCGCACCGCGTGGTTCCAGCGGCTGTATTCGGAGAACGGCAGCGGCGCCACGCCGCTGCGCTCCGCGATATGGAACGCGGGCAATTACTTCGCCACCGACCATGCTTCCGATGGCCCCTGGGGGCCCGGTGCAACGGTGGAGCAGTTCAGTTGCCGTCAGAGCTACATGATCTTGACCACCGATGGTTACCGTAACGATTCGGATGACGCTGCGTACGATTACACCGGCGTGGGTCAGAAGGTCGGTGAGCAGGATGGTACCTTCCCCCTCCCGTACAAGGGCGACAACCAGGCCGACACGCTGGCCGATATCGCCATGTACTACTGGAAGAACGACCTGCGTCCTGACATGGTGGACAACGTGCCGGCATCGATCGACGACCCGGCCAGTTACCAGCATATGGTCACGTTCTCCGTGTCGCTGGGCGCGGCGGGCAGCCTGGATCCGGAAACGGATCTGCCGGCGATCACGGCGGGCACCAAGAGCTGGCCGATCTCTCTCAACAATACCGCCAGCAGCATCGACGATCTGTGGCATGCGGCAGTGAACGGTCGTGGTAGGTATGTGCTTGCCAATGATTCGGACAGGTTCACCAAAGCCTTGCAGGACGCGTTGACAGAGATCGAACGGCGCAGCAGTTCGTATTCCAATGTGGCCTCCACGTCCGTGTCGCCGGACGCCAGCACGCTGGTGTTCAACGCCAGTTACGAGCAGGGCAGTTGGAAGGGTGGTCTGAGGGCCAGCCGGGCGTCCGACGGTGCCGAAATGTGGAATGCGAGCATCGGCAACTGGAGCACCCGCAAGGTGTTCACCTCTGAAGGTGGAACGGGGCAGACATTCCCAACCGCGACGCAGAGGGCGCTGTTGACCAGGACGGGAGATACGTTCAACTATCCCGTCACCGGCGCGAAGAATGCGGACTACATCAAGGGCGACACGAGCCTGGAGGGCAATGAAGCGCCGGCCCTGCGCAGGCGCACCGGTCTGCTGGGCGATATCATCAATTCTTCGCCTGCCTACGATGTCGATACCAATACGCTTTACGTGGGCGCCAACGACGGCATGCTGCATGCCTTCAATGCGAGCAACGGCGAGGAAGTGTTCGCCTACATCCCCAACATCATCAACTGGGGTCTGCTGTCCACGCTGAGCCGTGGCGACTATGCACACCGGTATTTTGTCGATGGTCCCATCGCCGTCAGTCGGCGGTCCCTTACGTCTGCAGGCACGAATATCCTGGTAGGAAGTCTGGGGCGTGGTGGCAAGGGACTGTATGCGCTCGATGTCACCAATCCCGCATCGATGACCGCCTCCAACTTCAAGTGGGAACGCGCGGAAACGCCGTCCAACAACATGGGCCTGGTGCTCAGCAAGCCGCTGCTGGCCAACGTCAACAACGGAACGCGCACGCCGGCCGTGGTGGTTGGCAATGGCCCCAACAGCACCAATGAGCGTGCCGTCCTGATCGTTATGGACCTGGATACCGGTGCCGTGATTCGCGAAATCGATACGGGTGTCGGAAGCGCGCTCGCGCCCAATGGCCTTTCTTCGGCCACGGGCGTGTACGGTCCCGATGGAAGGACGCTGGCCTACGTTTATGCTGGCGACATGCAAGGCAACGTGTGGAAGTTCGACATGACGTCCTCCACGCCAAGCGCATGGACTGCCACGCGCCTGTTCACGGCACAGGACGCTGACGGCAAGGCGCAACCCATCAGTGGTGGCGTAGCGGTGGGCGTCCATCCGCTGACCCGGAAGCGCTGGGTTTTCTTCGGTACCGGTCGCTATCTGACCGCCGAGGACGCGCAGCCGGACAGCACCGATGTGCAGAGCATGTACGGGTTCATCGACGAGAACACGACCCGTACCCGCGATGATCTGACCGAGCGCAGGGTACAGGTGACGGAAGGTAATGTGCGCGCCTTCGAGCCGCGTGCCGTACTGCCGCCTCTATCGAAGGGCTGGTACCTCGATTTGCCGGGTAACGGTGAGCGAGTCGTCCAGGACGCCCAGTTGGCCGGTCGGTTCCTCGTCACCGCCAGCATCATCCCATCGGGTGGCGCCTGCAGTTCCAGCGGCACCGGTTACATCAACGCCCTCGATGCTTTCACCGGCACCAGTGGCAGCCTCTCTTACTTCGACCTCAATGGCGATGGCAAGACGGAGGACAAGGCGGTCACTGGTGGCCTGCCGGTCGGCTCTGTCAACCTGGGCAACGGCATGCCGACGCTGCCCAATCTCCTGCGGGGCTTGCTGGGGGTGGGTGGTAGTGGTGGCGCCGGGTTGAATTCGGTACGTACCGCCGCACCGCGCTGGGATCGTGCGTCGTGGCGAGAGATCCGCAGGGACTGACAGATGGAGACCGAACAGATGACCCTTTCAGCTGATATGACACGTCGTACGCAAGCGGGTTTCACCCTAATCGAGCTGATGGTGGTGGTCGCGATCATCGGTATCCTCGCTTCGATAGCCATACCCAGCTATCTCGAGCATGTGCGTAAAGGGCGCCGCGCGGCCGGGACCGCGTGTCTGCTTCAGGCCGCACAACAGATGGAGCGCTTCTACACGACGACACTCGCGTACAACGCCGACGGCAGCCCCACCGCTTTTACCTGCGATGCGGACGCGGACAGGTTTTATGCCATCTCGGTCGACACCGACAGCCTGGCTCCGCGAGCATATCTGCTGCGTGCCACGCCGCAGGGCAGTCAAGCAGATGACCGCTGTGGCAACCTTACGATCGATCAGGCAGGGAATCGCTCGCCCACGACGGATGGGTGCTGGTGAGTGTCGTCTACACTCAGGCACCCAGCGATCACCGCAGGTACGGCCCTCCATCTGCGGTCGACGCGATAGCATGCCGGTTAGCTTGATATCCCAATGACGCCGCCGCGAAGGGATCGGAAATGACAAAAAAGCCGCGTCTCTCGATGCGGCTTTTTTGCTTGAACTTGGCGCCCGAAGTTGGACTCGAACCAACGACCCCCTGATTAACAGTCAAGTGCTCTAACCGGCTGAGCTATTCGGGCGGGGCGCGTATTGTAGCCAGCCCTCCCGGCGGGAACAAGCCTTTGTCGCTGCACATCCTGCGGGATCGATCGCGCAGGTGTCCCTGCGCGGTGCCCGTGGCGGTCAACAGGGCGTTTTCATGTCGCCGCGGACCACGCGGGCGCGACCGGTGTTGTTCATGATGACGCTGCTGGCAATGCGGCCGTCGTGGCATATCCGGATCGTCAGGTTGGTGCCATAACTCATGCCGGTGGGCTGGTAGCGGATATGCCGGCGGCCCTGGGTCGACAGGATGCGGATACTGGGATCGTCGGGGACCGTCTCGTTCCGGTAGAGGTCGTCGCCTCCGTCGGGCTGGCGGTTCCCGTCCGGGTCGCGGAAGGACAGCCAGTGGCCGCCCCAGTCGGTGCCCTGGCGGCAGTTGCCGGCGCCATCACTGGGGCAGACCACGACCGGTACGTTGTGGCTGATGGCGGTCATGCGGGCGGAGGCGAAATGGGACACCATCAGGTGGGCCAGCGCATTCGATTGCTGTCGCGCCCGGAACTCGCGCATGGAGGGCAGGCCGATGGCCACCATGAGCGCCAGGACCGCGAGCGTCACCGACATCTCGACCAGCGTGAAGCCGTATGCGTGCCTGCACGCACCGGCATGACCTCCCTCGCGGGGAGGCGAAGGCGTCCTTGCCATCGACCACTCCTTGGATGCTTGCGCGAATACAGGTTCATGCCGGTGTCCATCCGACGCCATCAGGTCAGTTCCTGTCCGCGTGTAGGACTTCGCCGCGGGGTCCGTCACATCCGCGTGGCTATACTTCCCGGCTGACCTCTGGGCTGGCGACATGACCGACCGCTTCCAACTCGTTTCCCCCTATTCGCCCGCCGGCGACCAGCCGCGCGCGATCGAGAAGCTCGTGGAGAACTTCGAGGCAGGGCTCGCGAAGCAGACGTTGCTGGGCGTGACGGGTTCGGGCAAGACCTACACCATCGCCAACGTGGTGCAGCGGGTACAGAAGCCGACCCTGATCATGGCGCCCAACAAGACGCTGGCGGCCCAGTTGTACGGCGAGTTCAAGGCGTTCTTCCCGCACAACGCCGTCGAGTACTTCGTCAGCTACTACGACTACTACCAGCCCGAGGCCTATGTGCCGTCGAGCGACACGTTCATCGAGAAGGACAGCTCGATCAACGAGCACATCGAGCAGATGCGGCTGGCGGCGACCAAGACCCTGCTATCGCGACCGGATGCGTTGGTCGTGGCCACCGTATCGGCCATCTATGGTCTGGGCGCGCCGGAGGACTACCTGTCGCTGCGGCTGATCCTGTCGGTGGGCGAGCGCATCGACCAGCGTGAACTGATCCGCCACCTGACCCAGCTGCAGTACACCCGCAATGAATACGAATTGCAGCGCGGTACGTTCCGCGTGCGCGGCGAGATCATCGACGTACACCCGGCGGAAAGCGATGCCGAGGCCGTGCGCATCGAACTGTTCGATGGCGAGGTCGAGGGGCTGAGCCTGTTCGACCCGTTGACCGGCGAATCGCTGCGCAAGCTGCAGCGCTACACCGTCTACCCCAAGACCCACTACGCGACGACGCGCGAGCGGGTGCTGTCGGCCATCGACACCATCAAGGTCGAGTTGAAGGAGCGGCTGGAACAGCTCTATTCCCAGAACAAGCTGGTCGAAGCGCAGCGGCTGGCGCAGCGGACCCAGTTCGACGTGGAGATGATGGCGGAAGTCGGTTTCTGCTCCGGCATCGAGAACTACTCGCGTCACCTGACCGGCAAGGCGCCGGGCGAACCGCCGCCGACCCTGTTCGACTACCTGCCGGCGGATGCGCTGCTGGTGATCGACGAGTCGCACGTGACCATTCCGCAGATCGGCGCCATGTACAAGGGTGACCGCTCGCGCAAGGAGACGCTGGTGGAGTTCGGCTTCCGTCTGCCGTCGGCGCTGGACAACCGGCCGCTGCGGTTCGAGGAGTGGGAAGCACGCTCGCCACGCAGCATCTATGTGTCGGCCACGCCCGGGCCGTACGAACTGCGCGAATCCAACGGCGAGATCGTCGAACTGGTGGTGCGCCCCACCGGACTGATCGACCCGGAAGTCGAGATCCGTCCGGTGGGTACGCAGGTGGACGATCTCTTGTCCGAGATCAACCTGCGGGTGTCCTGGGGCGACCGCGTGCTGGTCACCACGCTGACCAAGCGCATGGCCGAGAACCTCACCGAGTACCTCGGCGAACACGGGATCAAGGTGCGCTACCTGCACTCCGACGTGGATACCGTGGAGCGCGTGGAGATCATCCGCGACCTGCGGCTGGGCAAGTTCGACGTGCTGGTCGGCATCAACCTGCTGCGCGAGGGCCTGGACATGCCGGAGGTGTCGCTGGTGGCCATCCTCGACGCCGACAAGGAGGGCTTCCTGCGCTCCACCGGCTCCCTGATCCAGACCATCGGTCGCGCCGCGCGCAACCTGCGCGGCAAGGCGATCCTCTATGCCGACAAGATGACGCGGTCGATGCAGGCGGCGATCGACGAGACCAGCCGCCGCCGCGAGAAGCAGGTGGAGTACAACCTGGAGCACGGCATCACCCCGAAGTCCGTCGCCCGTCCCATCGTGGACATCCTGGAGGGCGCGCGCAGCGAGGCGGCCAGCGAGGGCAAGGGCGGGCGCGGCAAGTCCCGCCGCGTGGCCGAAGAGCCCGCCGAGTACGGCCCGATGGATCCGGCGAAGGCCGTGGCCAGGATCAAGGCGCTGGAGCAGCAGATGTACCAGCACGCACGCGACCTGGAATTCGAGGACGCGGCGCGCCTGCGCGACCAGATCCAGCGGCTGAAGGAAGCCAGCCTGGGCGGTTGACCGGCCCATCGCATGCACCGGTTGTCGGCGACCCCGCTTCCGGGCTAGAATTCGCGCCCCTGCAAAGGGCAGACCGGGCGGTTAGCTCAGCGGTAGAGCACTACCTTGACATGGTAGGGGTCACAGGTTCGAACCCTGTACCGCCCACCACGCTTCCACGGCGTGGATTCCGGACTTCTGGGGCCAGCCCGATGCGCCATCCGTATTCACGAGGTGGCCCGCGGAAACGCCGGCCGAGCGTGCGACATGAGCACTACCATCGCCTGAACCTGGTACTGCCCGAGGCACTGCATCCCGTAGGCGCCCTCGTGGCGCTTTTTTGTTGGCCGCTCGGCGGCCACGGGATTGGCAAGACGGGATTCGGGATTCGCAGGGGCAACAGTATCCGCCTGCGAATACCGGCCCCGGGCCGCGAGCCCGCGCTTTTGCGAATCCCGAATCCCCAACCACGAATCACGGCCCCCAAATGATCACCATCACGCTCCCCGACGGCAGCCGCCGCGAGTTCGAGAATCCCGTCTCCGTCATGCAGGTGGCCCAGTCCATCGGCGCCGGGCTGGCCAAGGCCACCGTCGCCGGCGCGGTCGACGGCGTGCTGGTCGATGCCAGCGACGTCATCGACCACGACGCGTCGTTGCGCATCATCACGCCGAAGGACGAGGAGGGCGTGGAGATCATCCGCCACTCCTGCGCCCACCTGGTCGGCCATGCGGTGAAGCAGCTGTACCCGGACGTGAAGATGGTCATCGGCCCGGTCATCGCCGAAGGCTTCTACTACGACATCTACAGCGAGCGCCCGTTCACGCCGGACGACCTGGCCGCGGTCGAGCAGCGCATGCAGGAGCTGATCGCGCAGGACTACGACGTCATCAAGAAGATGACGCCGCGCGCCGAGGTGATCGACGTCTTCAAGGCACGCGGCGAGGACTACAAGCTGCGCCTGATCGAGGACATGGGTCCCGAGGTGACGGCGATGGGCCTGTACTACCACCAGGAATACGTGGACATGTGCCGTGGCCCGCACGTGCCGAACACGCGTTTCCTGAAGGCGTTCAAGCTGACCCGCATCTCCGGCGCCTACTGGCGCGGCGACGCCAAGAACGAGCAGCTGCAGCGCATCTACGGCACGGCGTGGGCCGACAAGAAGCAGCTGGAAGCCTACATCCAGCGCATCGAGGAAGCCGAGAAGCGCGACCACCGCAAGATCGGCAAGCAGCAGGAGCTGTTCCACCTGCAGGAAGAGGCGCCGGGCCTGGTGTTCTGGCACCCGAAGGGCTGGGCCATCTGGCAGGTGGTCGAGCAGTACATGCGCAAGGTCTACCGCGACAGCGGCTATCAGGAAGTGCGCTGCCCCCAGATCCTCGACGTGGCCCTGTGGAAGAAGTCCGGCCACTGGGACAACTACAAGGAAAACATGTTCTTCAGCGAATCGGAGAACCGCACCTATGCGGTCAAGCCGATGAACTGCCCGGGCCATGTGCAGGTGTTCAACCAGGGCCTGCACAGCTACCGCGACCTGCCGATCCGCTACGGCGAGTTCGGCGCCTGCCACCGCAACGAGCCGTCGGGCGCGCTGCACGGCATCCTGCGCGTGCGCGGTTTCACCCAGGACGACGGCCACATCTTCTGCACGGAAGACCAGATCGAGGCCGAAGTCACCGCGTTCCACCAGCAGGCGCTGAAGGTCTATTCGGACTTCGGTTTCGAGGACATCCAGATCAAGATCGCCCTGCGCCCCGAGTCGCGCCTGGGCGACGACGCCACCTGGGACAAGGCCGAGACCGCCCTGCGTGCCGCGCTGCGCAGCTGCGGCGTGGAATGGCAGGAACTGCCGGGCGAGGGTGCCTTCTACGGGCCGAAGATCGAGTACCACCTGAAGGACGCCATCGGCCGCACCTGGCAGCTGGGCACGATGCAGGTCGATTTCATGATGCCGGGCCGCCTGGGCGCCGAGTACGTGGACGAGAACAGCCAGCGCCAGCACCCGGTCATGCTGCACCGGGCCATCGTGGGCTCGATGGAGCGCTTCATCGGCATCCTGATCGAGCACCACGCTGGTGCATTCCCGTCCTGGCTGGCGCCCCAACAGGCCGTGGTGATGAATATCACCGACGCCCAGGCCGATTATGTGGCCGAGGTCCGGAAAACCCTTGCAAATCAAGGCTTCCGGGTCGCGGCCGATTTGCGGAACGAGAAGATCGGCTATAAGATTCGCGAGCACACGCTGCAGCGGGTGCCGTACCTGCTGGTGGTCGGAGACCGCGAGAAGGACAATGGCGCCATCGCCGTGCGCACGCGTTCCGGGGAAGACTTGGGTAGCATGTCCGTTGCCGCCTTCGCCGAACGTTTGCGGAACGAGCACGCCGCATAATCTGGTTCCGGCCCGTGCGGGCCGGTGCACCCCTCCCTGGAGACTGCAACATCAGCACCCCTGACAACAAGCAAAACCGCAAGAACCACGAGATCCGCGTTCCGCGGGTGCGCGTGATCGGCTCCGATGGCGAGATGATCGGCGTGCTTTCGCGCGACGAAGCGCTGGCCAAGGCGGAAGAAGAGGGTCTGGATCTGGTCGAGATCCAGCCCAACGCTGAGCCGCCCGTCTGCAAGATCATGGACTTCGGCAAGTTCAAGTTCGAGATGCAGAAGAAGGCCAACGAGGCCAAGAAGAAGACCAAGCAGGTCGAGATCAAGGAACTGAAGTTCCGTCCCGTCACCGACGAGGGCGACTATCAGATCAAGATGCGCAACATCCGCCGCTTCCTGGAAGAGGGCGACAAGGTCAAGGTCAACATCCGTTTCCGTGGCCGCGAGATGAGCCACCAGGAACTGGGTCGCGAGATGGCCGCGCGCATCGAGGCCGAGCTGGGCGATGAGATCGTCATCGAGTCCCGCCCGCGGCTGGAAGGCCGCCAGATGGTCATGATGATCGCGCCCAAAAAGAAATGATGTCGGCGGCGGAGCCGCCGACGCCACCCGTCCCCCTCGCCCCGCGTGCGGGGAGAGGGCAAGGGTGAAGGGAGGGCGCCGCAAGGCGCCTTTCGCCTTTAGCGCCCTCCGGTTCCCGTGCTAAGTGGCCGGATTTGCAAGAGAAAAGGCCAGCGGGCATAATACGCGGCCCGGTACGCCGGGAGGCTGCTCGCAGCCGATGGACCCGTCGCAGGTTCCGCACAGGAATCAACGACTTACAAGCCGATATGGGCATGGATGGAAAGAGTGGCCTTCAGGTCTTCGCGGCAACGCCGCAAAGCATCGGAGGGCGCCGCCCCGATCAGTGACATAAACCCGTCAAGGACATAGCAATGCCCAAGATCAAGACCCACCGGGCGGCGGCCAAGCGTTTCCGCAAGACCGCCTCCGGCAAGTTTAAGGCTGGCCACGCCAACCGTAGCCACATCCTCACCAAGAAAGCGACCAAGCGTAAGCGCGGCCTGCGTGCGACGAACATCGTCCGCGCCGAGGACAGCGGCCGTCTGAACCGCATGCTTCCCTACCTCTGAGGACTGAGACATGGCACGAGTAAAGCGTGGCGTGATGGCGCGTCGCCGTCACAAGAAGATCCTCACCCTGGCCAAGGGTTACTACAACGCGCGCCGCAAGGTGTTCCGCGTCGCCAAGCAGGCGGTCATCAAGGCGCAGCAGTACGCCTACATCGGCCGCAAGCAGAAGAAGCGCAATTTCCGTTCGCTGTGGATCACGCGTATCAACGCGGCGGCCCGCATCAACGGCCTGAGCTACAGCCGTTTCATGAACGGCCTGCTGAAGGCTGGCATCACCCTGGACCGCAAGGTGCTGGCGGACATCGCCGTGCACGATGCGGCCGGTTTTGCGGCCCTGGCTGAAAAGGCGAAGGGCGCACTCGCGGCGTAAGCCGCGTCTCCACCGTAAAGCACGCCGGCAGTCCACCGCCGGAAACACGTGGGGAAGGGCGCGAGTCCTTCCCCATTGTTTTTTCGGCGACGGGACAGGGGATTGGAGAATAGGGATTCGCGACAGCGCGATCCGGTCATCATCCCCATCCCGACGCGCCGCCGCTTTTCCCAACCCCGATTCCCCAATCCCGAATCCCGGCTCATGAGCGATATCGAATCCCTGTCCACCCAGGCCTTGGCCGACATCGCCGCGGCGCAGTCGCCCGACGTGGTGGAACAGCTGCGCGTCGCGCTGCTCGGCAAGAGCGGCAGCATCACCGCCAAGCTGAAGCAGTTGGGCGCGTTGCCTGCCGACCAGCGCAAGGCCGCCGGCGAAGCCATCAACCGTGCGCGCGATGCGATCGGCGAGGCGCTGTCGGTGCGCAAGTCCGTGCTGGAAGATGCCGCGCTCGACGCGCGCCTGGCCGGCGAAACCATCGACGTGACGCTGCCGGGCCGCAACGGGACGCGCGGCGGCCTGCATCCCATCAGCCGCACGCTGGAGCGCATCGCCGACATCTTCGGACGCCTGGGTTACGAGCTGGCGGACGGTCCGGAAATCGAGGACGACCGGCACAACTTCGAGGCGCTGAACTTCCCGCCGCATCACCCGGCGCGCGCCATGCACGACACGTTCTACTTCGGCGATGGCCGCCTGCTGCGCACGCACACCTCTGGCGTGCAGGTGCGCTACATGGACACGCACCAGCCGCCGCTGCGCATGATCGCGGCCGGCAAGGTCTACCGCAGCGACAGCGACCAGACCCACTCGCCTATGTTCCACCAGGTGGAAGGCCTGCTGGTCGACGAGCATTCCACGTTCGCCGACCTCAAGGGAACGCTGGCAGAGTTCGTGCGCGCGTTCTTCGAGCGCGACTTCGAGATGTGCTTCCGCCCCAGCTATTTCCCGTTCGTCGAGCCCGGTGCGGAAGTCGACATCGCCTGGCAGCAGCCGGACGGCAGCACGCGCTGGCTGGAGGTGCTGGGCTGCGGCATGGTGCACCCGAACGTGTTGCGCAACTGCGGCATTGATCCGGAGCGCTACACCGGCTTCGCCTTCGGCCTGGGCGTGGAGCGCTTCGCGATGCTGCGCTACGGCGTCAACGACCTGCGCGCGTTCTTCGAGAACGATGTGCGGTTCCTCAAGCAGTTTGCATGAGGAACGGGATTCGGGACTGGTGATGGGTGATTCGCAAAAGCGGCACCGACACTGCCCGGAACCCGACAGGCGAACGCTGTTGACGAATCCCTAATCACGAATCACGAATCACGGAATTTCAGAATGAAATTCAGCGAAAACTGGCTGCGCAGCCACGTCCCCACCCAGGCCACCCGCGACGAGCTGTCCGCGACGCTGACCGCCATCGGCCTGGAGGTCGAGGACGTCACCGCGCTGGGCGATGGCCTGGAGAACGTGGTGGTGGCGCGCATCGTCGAATGCGCCAAGCATCCCGAAGCGGATCGCCTCCAAGTCTGCCAGGTGGACGCCGGGCAGGGCGCGCTGCTGCAGATCGTCTGCGGCGCACCGAACGCGCGCCCGGGCCTGCTGGCCCCTCTGGCGATGGTGGGCGCCAACGTCGGCGGCATCGCCATCAAGGCGGCCAGGCTGCGCGGCGTGGAATCGAACGGCATGCTGTGCTCGGCCAAGGAACTCGGCATCGATGCCGATGCATCCGGTTTGCTGGAGTTGCCGGCGAACGCGCCGGTCGGTACGCCTGTCGCCGACTACCTGCAGCTCCCGGATGCCAGCATCGAGATCAAGCTGACGCCGAACCGTGCGGACTGTTTCAGCGTGCGCGGCATCGCCTACGACGTCGCGGCCTCGCTGGGCAGCGAGGTCAAGCCGTTCGACGCGACGCCCGTGCCGGCGCAGAGCCTGTCCGCACTCGGCATCGAGCTGGAGGCCGGCGCACGTGTGCCGCGCTTCGTCGGCCGGGTGATCGAAGGCGTCGATGCCACCGCACCTTCGCCGGTCTGGATGGCCGAACGCCTGCGCCGCAGCGGCGTGCGCCCGATCAGTTTCCTGGTCGACGTGACCCAGTACGTGATGCTGGAACTCGGCCAGCCGATGCATGCGTTCGACAGGAACACGCTGGAAGGCGGCATCGTCGTGCGTGCCGCACGCAAGGACGAAACCATTGCGCTGCTGGATGGCCGCACGGCGACCCTCGATGACGACTTCCTGGTCGTCTCGGACGGCCGCGGCGGTCGCGCCGCCCGTGCGGTGGCGCTGGGCGGCATCATGGGCGGACTGGATACGCGTGTCACCGACAGCACACGCAATGTCTTCCTGGAAGCCGCGCACTGGCTTCCGTCCGCGATCATCGGTCGCAGCCGCAAGCTGGGCCTGCACACCGACGCCGGCCATCGCTTCGAGCGCGGCGTCGATCCGGAGCTGCCGCGCATCGCGGTGGAGTATGCGACCCGCCTGATCCTCGAGATCGCCGGCGGCGTGCCCGGTCCGACCGTCGAAGCGGTCCTTCCCGAGCATCTGCCGCGTCCCACGGCGATCCTGCTGCGCCGTGCGCGCGTCGCGCGCGTACTCGGCGTCGATATCCCCGATGCCGAGGTCGAGCGCATCCTGCGCGCCCTCGGCCTGCAGGCGGCCGCCGTCGCCGAGGGTTGGAGCGTGGTCGCGCCGAGCCGGCGCTTCGACATCGCCATCGAGGAAGACCTGATCGAGGAACTGGCGCGCATCCACGGCTACGATCGCGTGCCGACCACGCTGCCGGGTGGAGCCACCCGTATCGCAGCGCCGAGCGAAACGCGGGTCGAGGCCGGCGTCGTCCGGCGTCAGTTGGCGGCGCGCGACTACTTCGAGACGGTGAACTTCGCCTTCGTCGACGCGCAGTGGCTGGCGCAGTGGGGCGCCGGCGATGGGGCCGTACCGCTGGCGAACCCGCTCAGCGCCGAACTGGCGATCATGCGGACGCAGCTGTTGCCCGGCGTGGTGGCGGCGCTGCAGCGCAATGCCGCGCGGCAGGCGGGTCGCGTGCGCCTGTTCGAGATCGGCAACGTGTTCCGGGCACCGTCGCAGTCCGGCGACGCGCCTGTCGAATCGCTGCGCATCGCCGCGGCGATCACCGGCGACGCCGTCGCCGAGCAGTGGGGACTGCCCGCACGCAAGGCCGATTTCCATGACCTCAAGGGCGACCTGGAGAGCGTCGCCGCGCTGGCGGGTGCGGCGCTCGAGTTCCGCCCCTCTCAGGCTGCGCATGGCCATCCGGGCCGTTCCGCCGACATCTATCGCGATGGCGTCGCCATCGGCTGGATCGGCCAGCTGCACCCGCGTCTGCAGCGACAGCTGGACCTCGATGCCGAGGTCGTGGCGTTCGAACTGGATCTGGCGCCGCTGACCGCCCGCGCGCTGCCGCGTGCAACGGAGCTGTCGCGGTATCCGTCCGTCCGCAGGGACCTCGCGTTCGTCGTGGCGGAGGACGTGTCGTGGGCCGACCTCGCGGCAACCGTGAAGCGCGCCGCCGGCCCACTGCTGCGCGACGTCCAGCTGTTCGACCGCTACGTCGGGCAGGGGGTCGAATCCGGTCAAAAGAGTCTCGCTATGGGCTTGATTTTGCAGGACAACTCACGCACTCTCGCTGAGGGCGACGTGGCGCAGGTCGTGGCGTCCGTCGTCGCCGCGATCGACGACGCGCATGGCGCGAAGATCCGCGGATGAACGGCATTAAGGCAGTGGCAGGGCCGGCGACGGCCGCAACGGGGACGCAGTAATCCATGGCATTGACGAAGGCGGAGATGGCCGAACGTCTGTTCGACGAGGTCGGCCTGAACAAGCGCGAGGCGAAGGAATTCGTCGACGCGTACTTCGACGTGCTGCGCGAAGCCCTGGAACAGGGCCGCCAGGTGAAGCTGTCCGGGTTCGGCAATTTCGACCTGCGCCGCAAGAACCAGCGCCCGGGTCGCAACCCCAAGACCGGCGAGGAGATCCCGATCTCGGCGCGGACGGTGGTGACCTTCAGGCCGGGCCAGAAACTCAAGGAGCGGGTGGAAACGTATGCTGGATCCGGGCAGTAACCGCGAGCTTCCGCCGATCCCGGCCAAGCGCTACTTCACCATCGGTGAGGTGAGCGAGCTGTGCGACGTCAAGCCGCACGTGCTGCGGTACTGGGAGACCGAGTTCCCCAGCCTGGAACCGGCCAAGCGCCGCGGCAACCGCCGCTACTACCAGCGCCATGACGTGCTGATGGTGCGGCAGATCCGCAGCCTGCTGTACGAACAGGGCTATACCATCGGCGGCGCGCGCCTGCGCCTGGAAGGCGAGGGCGCCAAGCAGGAATCGGCGATGAGCGCGCAGATCGTGCGTCAGGTGCGCATGGAACTGGAGGAAATCCTCCAGTTGCTGCGCCGGTGAGGGACGACGGGGCTCCTGCTGGGAGTCGCCGAGGAATTCCGGTTATAATGCGCGGCCCGTCGCAAGGCGGGCCGATCCGCGAGATTCGGGGCGTAGCGCAGCCTGGTAGCGCATCTGCCTGGGGGGCAGAGGGTCGTCGGTTCAAATCCGGCCGTCCCGACCAATCGCGGTTCGACATCAAGCCTGCGCGGATGCGTGGGCTTTTTTTGTGCCCGTCGTGCGCCGCTGGCGACGATCCATCCACGGCGGCACGCACAGGACCTCCCATGAACCCGACCGCCGATGCGCTGATCCGCGATCTGCAACTGGCGCCGCATCCGGAAGGCGGGTTCTTCCGCCGTGTCTACGAATCGGCCAAACGCACCGAGGTCAACGGGATCGAGCGGCCCGCGCTGACCGCCATCAAGTTCCTGCTGCCCGAGGGCGTGGTGACCCGCTGGCATCGCGTCGATGCGACCGAGGTCTGGGACTGGCATGACGGCAGTCCGCTGGAACTGTCGATGTTCGATCCCGAGCAGCGCACGCTCACCCGCGTGCAGTTGGATACCTCCGCGCGCGGCGGGCAGTCGAACCAGGTGGTGCCCGCCGGTGTCTGGCAGAGCGCGCGTTCGCTGGGCGGCTTCACGCTGGTCGACTGTTCGGTATCGCCCGGTTTCAGCTGGAAAGGGTTCGAGCTGATGCAGAGCGGCAGCGACGTCGCCCACCGGCTGCGCGAAGCGGGCGGCAAGGTCGCCTGAACCGATGGCCCCATGATGGCGCGGCCCTGCGCGCCGCAACGGCTGCGCACGGGCAAACTTCCGCGATCCTTCCACACCGGGTGTCCGGCATGCGCCGTCCGTTCTTCGGGATGCTGTGGGTATCCCTGCTGGTCTGTTCCCTCCCTGCCGATGCGCAGGACGTATCTGCCGCACCGTCGCTCGCCCAGGATGGGGTGATCGACATGGACGCCGTGGTGGTGGCCGGCGTGCAGCCCGGTCCCGGACTGTGGAAAGTCCGGCACGGCGACCATGTGCTGTACATCCTGGGCACCCAGTCGCCGTTGCCGAAGAACATCCGCTGGCGTTCGGATGAGGTCGACCAGGTGCTGGGCCTGGCCGATGAGGTGCTCGCTTCGCCGGGCATCACGGTCGACGCCGACGTGGGATTCTTCCGTGGACTGACGCTGCTGCCATCGGCGCTGAAAGCCTCGAAGAATCCGGACGGGCAGACGCTCGTCGAGGTGCTGCCGCCCGATCTCTACCAGCGCTGGAGCGTGCTCAAGCAGCGCCACCTGGGGCGCGATGGTGGTATCGAGAAGAAGCGCCCGCTGATCGCCGCCTACCAGCTCTATGTCGAGGCGCTGTCGGACGCGGGCCTGCGCGAAGGGGGCGTGATCGATCCGGTGATCGATGCGGCACTGAAGCGCCGCAAGATGAAGCGCACGCCCACCCTGTTGAAGCTCACGCTGGACGACCCCCGCGCGGCCCTGGCGGACTTCCGCAAGGAAACGCTCAAGCCCGGCGACCTGGCCTGCTTCGGCAAGACGCTGGACGTCATCGAGCGCGATCTGCCGCAGGTGTCGGCGCGTGCGAACGCCTGGGCCGTGGGCGACTGGTCGGCGCTGCGCTCGGGTGCCCGCCAGGACTGGCAGCAGACCTGCGCAGCGGCGTGGTTCGACACCGACACCGCGCGCAAGCGCGGCATCGCCAACGTCGAACCCCGGATGCAGGCCCGCTGGCTGGAGGTCGCGGAGGGCGCGCTGACGAAGAACCGGATCACCTTCGCCACGTTGCCCGTCTGGCAACTGGTGAAAGCCGACGGCTACCTGGCCGCGCTGCAGGCCAGGGGCTACCAGATCGAAGCGCCGGAGTGAGGCCGCGATCTCCTCGCGGCGTCAGCCGGCTGCGGTGAGCGGCGCCTGGGTGGCCGCGAGGACGGGCCAGCGCTTCAGCACGCTGGTCCGAATGCCGGCGGCGTCGATGCCGGCTTCGGCCAGCAGGTCTTCGCGGCTGGCGTGGTGCTGGAACTCGTCCGGCAGGCCCAGGTGCAGCACCGGCGTGACCAGCCCTTCTTGGTTGAACAGTTCGGCCACGCCCGAGCCGGCACCGCCCATCACGACGTTGTCCTCGATGGTGACGAAGCCCTGGTGCGTCCTGGCCAGCTCCAGCAGCAGATCGCGGTCCAGCGGTTTCACGAAGCGCATGTTGACGACGGTCAGCCCCAACTCGCGGCCCACCTGCTCGGCCGCTGCAACGGTCGAACCGAACGCGAGCAGCGCCACGCGATTGCCGCGCACGCGCAGGTCGGCCTTGCCGATCGGCAGGGTGTCGAGCGTGGACTGCAGCGCCACGCCCGGGCCGGTGCCGCGCGGATAACGCACCGCGGCGGGGCCGTGGTAGTGATAGCCGGTGCTCAGCATCTGCCGGCACTCGTTCTCGTCGGCCGGCGCCATCACCACCATGTGCGGTACGCATCGCAGGTAGCTGAGGTCCAGGTTGCCGGCATGGGTGGCGCCGTCGGGGCCGACCACGCCGCCGCGATCGATGGCGAACAGCACATCGAGCTGCTGGATGGCGACATCGTGCACCAACTGGTCGTAGCCGCGCTGCAGGAAGGTCGAGTAGATTGCCACCACCGGCTTGCTGCCTTCGCAGGCCATGCCGGCCGCCAGCGTCACCGCGTGCTGTTCGGCGATGGCCACGTCGAAGTAACGCTCCGGGTACTCCTTGCTGAAGCGCACTAGGCCGGAGCCTTCGCGCATCGCCGGGGTGATGCCCAGCAGCTTCGGTTCGGCGGCGGCCATGTCGCACAGCCAGTCGCTGAAGACGTCGGTATAGGTCGGCTTCTTGGCGCCGCCCTTGCTCACCAGTCCTTTCTCCGGGTCGAAGGGGCCGACGGCGTGGTAACCGATCTGGTCGCCCTCGGCGAGTTCGTAACCCTTGCCCTTGGTGGTCAGGATGTGGAGCAGCTGCGGACCCTTCAGCGTCTTCAGCGTCTTCAGCGCGCCGACGAGGGCCTCCACGTCATGGCCGTCGATCGGGCCGGTGTAGTGGAAGCCCATCTGTTCGAACAGCGTTGACGGCACGAACATGCCCTTCCAGTGCTCTTCCCAGCGGCGCATGAAGCGTGCCGGCGGCTTCTTCTTGTCGCCGAGCAGCTTCTTGCCGCCCTCGCGCAGCGCGTTGAGCGTGCGGCTGCTGCTGAGGCGGCCCAGCATCTTGGTCAGACCGCCGACGTTCTCGGAGATCGACATCTGGTTGTCGTTGAGGATCACCAGCAGGTTCGGTTCCGGCTCCATGCCGCCGGCGTGGTTCAGTGCCTCGAACGCCATGCCGGCGGTCATCGCACCGTCGCCGATCACCGCGACCACCTTGCGGTCGTCACCCTGCTGCTGCAGCGCGATGGCCATGCCAAGCGCGGCGGAGATCGACGTGGACGAGTGGCCTACGCCGAAGGTGTCGTACTCGCTTTCCTCGCGCTTGGGGAACGGCGCCACGCCGTCCTTCTGCTTCACCGTGTGGATCGAATCGCGGCGGCCGGTCAGGATCTTGTGCGGATAGGTCTGGTGGCCGACGTCCCACACCAGGCGGTCGCGCGGCGTCTCGAACAGGTAGTGCAGGGCGACCGTCAGTTCGATCACGCCCAGGCCGGCGCCGAAATGCCCGCCGCTCCTGCCGACCGACTCGATCAGGTAGCCCCGCAGTTCCTCGGCGATGGCGGGCAGTTCGGATTCGTCGAACTGGCGCAGGTCGTCCGGAACGTGGATGCGTGAAAGGCGGGGATAGCGGTCGGGGGCGATCATTGGCGGCAGGCGTGTTCTGAGCCGTCATTGTCCCCCCCGGATGTGAAGTGGGGCAAGCAAACACGTGAAGGCGGCGTGGGGCGGGCCGGGGCGGTTCAGGAAAGCCGCCCGCCAAGTGGCGAAGGTCAAGCGGACAACGTGGACTTCTTCGGCAGCTGCGCCTTCAGGAAGGCCATCTGGTCGGCCAGGGTGAGCAGGCGCGCTTGCGATCTGCCAGTGGCAGATCGCGCGTCAGCGAACGCACGCCCGCAAGTGCGGGCGGGGCATCCTGGCAATGAATCACGCCGAGAGCTTCGACTTCTTCGGCAGTTGGGCCTTCAGGAAGGCCATCTGGTCGGCCAGGATGTTGCGGTTGGACAGGATCAGGTGCTCGATCCAACTGGGCCGGTACGGCACGGCGAGCAGCGGCATGTGCGCCTGCTGCGGCGTGCGGTTGCTCTTGCGCGAGTTGCAGGTGAAGCAGGCCGTCACCACGTTCTCCCAGATGTCCTTGCCGCCCTTGGACAGCGGCAGCACGTGGTCGCGTGTCAGGTGCGGGCGGGAGTACTCGTGGCCGCAGTACAGGCACAGGTGGGCGTCGCGGGCGAACAGCGCCGTGTTGGTCAGCGTCGGCGTGGGGGACAGTGCGTGCGCGCGGGCATGGCCGCGCGAGGCCACGATGGGATGCAGTTCGATCAGGCTCCGTTCGCCGGTCAGGCGGGACATGCCGCCGTGCACGTGCAAGCAGGGATCGCCCAGCGTCCAGGCGACTGCGCCGCGCGCATAGAGACAGGTCGCGTCCTGCCAGTTGATCCAGTCCAGCACGCGGCCATGCGCATCCAGCGACAACAGTCGCAGGGCGGCGGGGTGGGGGCGGGGGGACGACGGAGAAGGGACCGGCGAAGAACGGGAACCGGTCTGGACCAGGTGAAGCTGAGCGCTGTCTGCTTCCATGGAGAAGCAGGTTATACCCAAATGTTGACGAAATGTGTATCCGGCGCGGCACTTTTCCGGAGGAGCGCGGTGCCGGCGCTCCTCCGGTGACGGGTCACTCGCCGAAGCGTGTCTCGTCCATCGCCATCAGCGACTCGGCGCCGGATTCGATGGCGGCGGCATGGGCGAGCGTGCGCGGCAGGATGCGGGCGAAGTAGAAGCGGGCGGTCTCGCGCTTGGCCTGCTTGAAGGCGTCATTGTGCGAGGAGGCATCGGCCGCTGCCACGCTGCGCGCCCACCAGTACGCGAGCACCACGTAGCCGGAGTAGAAGAGGTAGTCCGTGCTGGCCGCACCGATCTCCTCGGGGTTCGTTGCTGCGCGCTGCAGGATGTTCTTCGTCAGTCCCGCCCATTCGGCCGCCTTCTGCTGCAGCGGGTCGATGAACTCGGTCAGCGTGGCGTCGTCCTTGTGCTGCTGCACGAAGGCATGCACATCGGCTAGGAACAGCTTGAGGCCGGCGGCCTGGGTGGCGGCGGTCTTGCGGCCCATCAGGTCCAGCGCCTGGATGCCGGTGGTGCCCTCGTAGAGCGTGGTGATGCGGGCATCGCGCGCCAGCTGCTCCATGCCGTGCTCGTGGATGTAGCCATGGCCGCCGAAGCACTGCAGCGCATGGTAGGTGTTTTCGATGCCCCACTCGGTCTGGCACGCCTTCGAAATCGGCGTCAGGAAGCTCACCAGCGTGTCGGCGCGTTCGCGTTCGGCGGGATCCTCGGCATGGTTGGCCACGTCGATCAGGCTGCCCGCATGCAGCGCCAGCAGGCGGCTGCCTTCGATCAGCGACTTCATCGTCAGCAACATGCGGCGCACGTCGGGATGCACGATGATCGGATCGGCCGGCTTGTCCGGGTATTTCGGGCCGCTCAGTGAGCGTGTCTGCAGGCGCTCGCGCGCGTAGCGCAGCGCGTTCTGGTAGGCGCGCTCGCTCAGGCCCACGCCCTGCAGGCCCACGCCGAGGCGCGCGGTATTCATCATGGTGAACATCGCCTGCAGGCCCTTGTGCGGCTGGCCGACCAGATAGCCCTGGGCGCCGTCGAAGTTCATCACGCAGGTGACGGAGGCCTTGATGCCCATCTTGTGCTCGATCGAGCCGCAGGCCAGCGCGTTGCGCTCGCCTACGGTGCCGTCGCGCGCCACCTTGAACTTCGGCGTGACGAACAGCGAAATACCCTTCGCGCCGGGCGGCGCATCGGGCAGCTTGGCCAGCACCAAGTGCACGATGTTGTCGGTCAGGTCGTGCTCGCCGGCGGTGATGAAGATCTTGGTGCCGGTGATCGCGTAGCTGCCGTCGGCATTCGGTTCGGCCTTGGTCTTCAGCAGGCCCAGATCGGTGCCGCAATGCGGCTCGGTCAGGCACATGGTGCCGGTCCAGCGGCCTTCGACGAGCGGCTTGAGGAAAACCTCCTGCTGCCAGGGCTCGCCGTGGTGCTTGAGCGCTTCCACCGCGCCATGCGACAGCAGCGGGAAGTTGCCCCAGGCCAGGTTGCTGGCATTGACCAGTTCGTTGAGCGGCACGCCCATGGTGTGCGGCAGGCCCTGGCCGCCGACGTCGGGCGACGAGGTCAGGCCGGTCCAGCCGCCTTCCACGAACTGCGCGTATGCGGCCTTGAAGCCCGCCGGTGTGGTGACCTCGCCGGTGGCCTTGTCGAGTTGGCTGCCGATCTCGTCGCCCACGCTGTTCAACGGCGCGAGCACGGTTTCGGTGAAGCGCGCCGCCTCGTCGAGCACGGCGTCGAGGATGTCGCGGGTGGCCTCGGTATAGCCGAGGCGCTGGAACAACGCTTCGACGCCCAGCACGTCGTACAGGGCGAAGCGGAGGTCGGTCAGGGGGGCTTTGTAGGACGCAGGCATTGCGGTTTCTCGGAATCGAGGATGAGGGGAAGCGCCGCGCTCAGCGCAGCACGCCGTCCAGGCCGGGGACGGGGTTGAGGGTGTTGCGGGTATCGAGGTCGAAGGTGCGCTGCTTGGCTTCTTCGGGCGTCGCGGCCGCGCTGCCCTTCAGCGTGTACGGCAGGGAGCGGCGGCTGGCGAGCGCATCCGCCACCGCGATGCGTCCGGCGCTGGAGGGCGAGAAGGCGACCGTGACCACGTCCGCCGATTCGGGGCCGACCGACAGGCCCGGCGAGGCGCGCAGCGTGCCGGCCTCCTGATCGCCGACCTGCACGTCGACCTCCACCGTATCGAAGCGCATCGGGATGCTGCTGTAGTTCTGCAGGCGCAGGTCCACGGCCCACTGGCCATCGGCCTTGACAGTCAGCTGCTGCACGCTGACGGCGGGATCGGAGACCCGTCGGACCATGCCATCGCCGCAGCCGGCCAGCAGGGCCGTCGCCGCCAGAAGTGCCAGCAGGGAAGTACGTCGCATCATGCCGCCGCTCCGTGAAGGGATGCGGCAGGATACTACGGCGTATGGGGGCTGGAGCGACGTGCGGCGGGTGGAATGGCCACGCTGGAGGATGTTGCAACGCAGCGAATTCCTCACATCGCGGCGGACAGGGGTTGCGCCACGACAGCGCTCATCGCGTGCTGGCGGCTGCCCGGGAGCGAATTCTGTTGACACGCTCCGACCGCTTGGATATGACAGCGCTGTCAATCGAATGCGGCAACGGGCCTGCACGAGGTTGACGTTGCCGCCAGCGGGGGTCGCGTGTTTTGGGAAGGCCCTGGCTGGTGCCGGCTGGCATGCGTGGACGATGCGTGCGGCCGGCGTCCATGGAGCGCTTCGCGAATGTCGGAGCGCACCGTCATCCAAGGGAGAAGTGAGTGAATCCGATCCGAGTGACCCTGCTGGGGGCCAGCCTGTTGGCCTGCCTGTCGTGTAGTGCGCAGAAGGAGCCCGAGACGAAGCCCGCCGATGCGGCCCCGGAAGATACCGCCGAACTGAAGGACTGGCCCGCACTGAAAAGCGGTTTCGCGCGGGATCCTGCGATCGAGGCGCGCGCCGCCGAGATCCTCGCGACCATGACGCTGGAACAGAAGATCGGCCAGATGGTGCAGCCGGAAATCAAGTCGATCACGCCGGCCGAGGTGCGCACGTACTACATCGGCTCGGTGCTCAACGGGGGCGGTTCCTGGCCGGCGATGAACAAGCGCGCGAAGGTCGGGGACTGGGTCGCGCTCGCCGATGCCTACTACGACGCGTCGATGTCCAGCGATGCGAAGATCCCGGTGCCGGTGATCTGGGGCACCGACGCCGTGCACGGGCACAGCAACGTCTACGGCGCGACGATCTTCCCGCACAACATCGGCCTGGGCGCCGCGCACGATGTCGAACTGATCGAACGCATCGCCGAAGCTACCGGCCAGTCCACCCGCGCCACCGGCGTGTCGTGGACGTTCGCCCCCACGGTCGCCGTCGCCCAGGACGCGCGCTGGGGCCGCACCTACGAAAGCTATTCCTCGCAGCCGGCGCTGATCCGCGACTATGCCGCCGCCTACGTCAGGGGCATGCAGGGCGTGCTCGACAAGGACGGCAACGTCGTCGCCACCGCCAAGCATTTCATCGGCGACGGCGCCACCGATGGCGGCAAGGACCAGGGCAACGCCACCGTCACGCAGTCCACGATGATCAACGTCCACGGCCAGGGCTACTACGGTGCCATCGAAGCCGGCGTGCAGACGGTGATGGCGTCGTTCAACAGCTGGAACGACGTGGCCGCCGGCAAGGACTACGGCAAGATGCACGGCTCCCGTGACCTGCTGACCGTCGCGCTGAAGGAGAAGATGGGTTTCGACGGTTTCGTCGTCTCCGATTGGAACGGCATCGGCCAGGTCGCCGGCTGCACCGACGACAGCTGCCCGCAGGCGATCAATGCGGGCATCGACATGGTGATGGTGCCGGACAAGTGGAAGTCCTTCATCGCCAACACGATCGCGCAGGTGAAGTCGGGCGAGATTCCGCAGGCGCGCATCGACGACGCGGTCATGCGCATCCTGCGCGTCAAGCTGCGCGCCGGCCTGTGGGAACACAAGCCGTCCGCCAGCCAGCATGCCGGCAAGCCGGAGGCGTTGGTGCATCGCGACCTGGCGCGCCGCGCCGTGCGCGAATCGCTGGTGCTGCTGAAGAACGACGGCGGCGCACTTCCGCTGAAGAAGGGTCAGCGCGTGCTGCTGGTCGGCAAGAGCGGCGACAGCATTTCCAACCAGACCGGCGGCTGGTCGCTGACCTGGCAGGGCACCGACAACACCAATGCGGACTTCCCGAACGCGGACAGCATCGCCGCCGGCCTGCGCGAGCAACTCGGTGAGGCGAACGTACTGCTGCGCGACAGCGCCGAGGGCGTGGATCCGGCCAGCTACGACGTGATCGTGGCCGCCATCGGCGAAACCCCCTACGCGGAAACCAATGGCGACATCGTGCCGTCCGACACCATCGCGCACAGCCGTCGCCATCCGGAAGACCTGGCCACGCTGAAGGCGGCCGCCGCCACCGGCAAGCCGGTCGTCACCGTGTTCCTGTCCGGCCGTCCGCTGTACGCCAACGATCTGATCAACCTCTCCAGCAGCTTCGTCGCCGCCTGGCTGCCGGGCACGGAAGGCAAGGGGGTGACCGACGTCCTGGTGGCGGCTACCGACGACAAACCCGCGCACGACTTCCGCGGCAAGTTGACGTTCGCTTGGCCGGCGGTGGCGTGTCCGACGACGGACAGCGCGCCGCAGTTCGCGCTGGATACCGGCCTGCGTTATGGCGACAGCGGCAATGTGGGCAAGCTGCCGGAAGACAGCGCCACGCGTTGCGGCGAGGCCACTGCCCTGGGCGTGTTCAACCAGTCGGACATCGCACCCTTCACGCTGCAGATGTCGGCAGGCAACGAAGAGCAGGCGGTGGGCTCGGACATGAACGCCGTCCAGCGCTGGCCGCAGGCCAGGCCCGCGCTGCAGGTCGCCACCGTGCAGGTCAACACGCAGCAGGATGCCAAGGAAGTGACCTGGCTGGCGCCGGCGCGCTTCTTCGCCCGCAATCCGTCGAAGAGCAATCTCTCCTCGATGGCGACCTCGCGCGGGGCGGTGCAGTTCGACGTGATCGTCAAGCAGGCGCCAAGCACGCCGGTGCAGTTCACCGTCGGCTGCGGCGCGAACTGCGGCGCCAGCTTGGACCTCACCGCCACCTTGTCCGGCGACGCGGTCGGCAGGAAGCAGACGGTGAAGGTGCCGCTGGCGTGCTTCGGCAAGCTGGGGGCCGACCTGAGCGGCGTGGATACGCCTTTCAGCATCACCGCCGACGCGCCATTCGCCGCCGCCTTCACCAACATCCAGGTGGTGGCCGGTGCGGCCGATGCGCCCGATGCGGTGAAGTGCGCGCAGTAGTTCGTTTCGTACGGTGCCCCGCGGTTTTCCCCGCGGGGCGCTGACGCAGTGCAAGTTGCAATCGTGGGGCGGCTCCGTAGGCTGGCCGCTCCGTCCGGATTCCATACCAGCAGGCATACCAATCCATGACCACCCAAACCACCCGATGGTCGCAGTTCGGCGTGCTGATCACCGTGTTCTTCTTCTGGGGTTTCGTTGCCGCCAGCAACGACATCCTGATTCCGGTGTTCAAGAAAGCCTTCAATCTCACGCAGGCACAGAGCCAGTACGTCGCCGTCGCGTTCTACGTGGCCTATACCGTGGGATCGCTGATCTATGTGGCGGTCTCCAAGATCATCGGTCTCGATCTGCTCAACAAGATCGGCTACAAGAACGGCATCTGCCTGGGTCTGGTGATCTCCGCGCTGGGCACGCTGCTGTTCTATCCGGCGGCCAATACCGGCTCGTTCAATCTGATGCTGTCGGGCCTTTTCATCGTCGGTCTGGGCTTCTCGTTGCAGCAGATCGCCGCCAATCCGTTGGCCATCGTCATCGGTGATCCCAAGACGGGCGCGCAGCGGCTGACCCTGGCCGGTGGCATCAACAACTTCGGCACCACCATCGGTCCGCTGCTGGTGAGCGTGGCGATCTTCGGCAGCGTGTTGTCCGGCGGCACCGAAGCCAGCATCGAAAGCGTCAAGACGCCGTACCTGGTGCTGGGCGTGGCCTTCATCCTGGTGGCGATCTTCCTGAAGTTCTCGTCGGTGCCCAACCACATCGACCTCGAGAAACTGTCGGAGTCCGAAGCGCAGGACACCAGCAAGCTGATCCACAAGAAATCCGCGCTGGGCTATCCGCAGCTGGTGCTGGGCATGATCGCCATCTTCGTCTACGTGGGCGTGGAAGTGTCGACGATCAGTAACCTGCCGGCCTACTTGGAATCGCCGGAAGGCCTGGGTCTGGAGACCTCGCAGATCGCGCCGTTCGTATCGCTGTACTGGGCCAGCCTGATGATCGGTCGCTGGGGCGGCGCGGCGGGCGCGTTCAACGTCGGTGCCGGTGCCAAGCGCTGGCTGACGCTGTTGCTGCCGTACGTGGCGTTTGGCGTGTTCCTGGCCGTCAACGCGATCATGAAGCACGAGGTGTCGCAGTTCTTCGGCTATGCCGCCGTCATCGTGTTGATGATCCTGGCCACCCTGGCCAGCAAGGGCAATCCGGCGCGCATGCTGCTGTACTTCGCCGCGTGCGGCATCGCCGCGCTGCTGGTTGGCATGTTCACCACTGGCTGGACCAGCGTGGTGGCCTTCATCAGCGTGGGTCTGTTCTGCAGCACCATGTGGCCGTGCATCTTCGCGTTGGCGATCACCGGTCTAGGCGACAAGACCAACCAGGGCAGCAGCCTGCTGATCATGATGATCATGGGCGGCGGCTTCGTCAGCTTGGCGCAGGGCGCACTGGCGGATCAGGTGGGCGTGCATTTCAGCTTCATCGTCGGCGTACTGTGCTTCGCTTACCTGGCGTTCTACGCCATCGCGGCGACCCGCACGCTGCGCAAGCAGGGTATCGACCTGGACAAGCTGGCCGCCGGCAGCGGCCACTGAGTGCGGTGCGCGCCGGAGAGAGGACGGCGCGCATCCTCCAAGCCATCGGGCCACTCTCCGGCCCGGTGGCTTTTCTTTTTTCCGGGGACGGGTGTAAAACCCACCGGGGCACTGGCGCTCCTGCACGGGAGAAGCGGCGATGACGACGGCCAGGCAGGGTGGAACAGGGCGTCGCTGGGCGCTGCGCGTGCTGCTCGCGCTGGCCGTGCTGGGAACCGGAACCTGGGCGGCGTTCCAGCTGAGTCCTTGGCCTTCCGTGCTGCTGATCCGCTGGGCGTTCGACAAGGGGGCGGTCGAGGCATCGGACGCCCTGCGCAAGCACCTGCCCGCCGGCGTCACCGAGCGGCGCGGCCTGGCGTACGACGCGGCGGACCCGGATGCGCGCCTGGACGTCTACTTTCCCGCGCAGGTGCAGGGCAGCGACCAGCGGTTGACCACGGTGGTCTGGATACACGGGGGCGGGTTCGTTTCAGGCCGCCGCGGCGACATCGCCAACTATCTGCACGTGCTGGCCGCGCGCGGTTTCGTGGTGGTCAACGTCGACTACACCCTTGCGCCCAAGGCGACCTGGCCCACGCCCGCGCGCCAGATCAATGCCGCGCTCGCATACCTGCAGGCGAATGCTGCCGAACTGAACATCGATGCCAATCGCATCGTGCTGGCCGGCGATTCGGCGGGGGCGCAGATCGCGGCCGAGGTGGCCAATGCCATCACCTCGCCGGCGCACGCGCAGCGTATCGGGCTGGTGCCCGCCCTTCAGCCGGATCGGCTCGCCGGCATGGTGCTCTTCTGCGGCCCCTACGATGTCGGGCTCGTCCAATGGGACAGCCCGTTCGCCGCCTTCATGCGCACCGTGCTGTGGTCGTACCTCGGCCGCAAGGACTTCTATGACGATCCGCGGCTGGATACGTTTTCGGTATCCCGCCACGTCACCTCCACGTTCCCGCCTTCCTTCATCAGCGCAGGCAACGCCGATCCGCTGGAGCCGCATTCGCGCGCGCTGGCCGCCGCGCTCGAGGCCAAGGGAGTGAAGGTGGACACCCTGTTCTTTCCGAAGGACTACACGCCCGCCCTGCCGCACGAATACCAGTTCAATCTCGACAACGAGGCGGGGCGTCTGGCGATGGAGCGCAGCGTGGCGTTCCTGCAGGGGCTGTCGCGGGACGCCCCATCCGCCGAGTGAGGGCTCAGCTCGCCAGGGCGAGCTCGGCGTTCACCTGGGCCGGACGCTGACGGTCGGCATAGCGGCACAGCAGCCCTGCGCGCTGCCGCGCCCATTGCGTGGCCCAGCCGATGGCACGCTCCTCGCAGCGCACCGCCATCTCGAACGGGGCGATGTCGCCCATGTCGACGCACACGCGCAGCATCAGGCCGGCGTTGACCGGGCGAATTTCTGCGATGAGCGTGTCGTCCACGTACAGGTCGTGCCCGACATCGGTGCGGAGCCAGGTGAAGCGATCGGGAAGGACATGGTTCGACGTCTTCATGACGATGTTCACTCGGGAGTTCCGGAGAAAGAGGAGTGCGACGACCTTGCGGCAGGGTGCGTGGATGCCGCGTCAAGACACGTGCCTGCTCCTGCTTCGCCGGCCGGGTATTCAGCGCTCGGTAGCCGGCGTCGCAGCGACGTGACGGAGGGGGCACGGCACGCGGTACTGACCGGACCACCGATCCGTAAGGATTCCGGTCCGGTTTCGCCCGACGCTCGCCGATCCATCATCCTTCCAGGCCCGTTACCCCGCGTGGAGTGCGCTGTATACCCATGCGCTGCCTGCGCCCTAGGTGGTGGACGTGTGCGTGCTGGCGATGATCGCGTCCGGCCACACGCCGTGCGCAGGAAGATCCCAGCCAGGGCCGCGATCGTGGAAGCCCTCGATGCGTGAGCGCGTCAGCGGTCGGTGTCGCGCTTGGCCAGCATCGTTTCGATCAGGTCGAGGATCTCGGACAGCGGTATGCCGTAAGACCCTGCCTGGCCTGCGTCGAAGGCCTGCTTCCACTGGGTGTAGCCCTCCAGGTGGGCCGGGTCCGGCGTGCCTTGGCCGACCAGTTCCGCATCGCTGCGCTCCAGCACTTGGCCGATGATCGGCAGGTGGGCGAAGGTGGTGATGACGCCATTGGGCAGGCCCGGATGACGGATGTGCGCATTGGTCATGCTCACGTGCAGGATCTCGCCGCCCAGCGGATGCCGGTCGATGCGGTTGATGGTCAGCACCGGCGTCTCGGCGGCATGGCGCCCGCGGCAGCGCCAGCGTTGGCCGACAGCGTAGGAAGTGGAGACGTGCGACATGGGGCGGCCTGCATGGAGGAATGCCGCAGGATAGGCAGACCGAAGACGATTTTCCGCGAGACGGACCGCGCGGAGCGCGAATCGCCCGATGCGGCAAAGCGCGGCGGCGCTGGCGTGGCGCCAGCGCATGCGTGCACCGTCGATCTCCCATGTCTGTCGCTGTCCGGATCGGTGCGTGCGTGGCGATATGACATGGCGACCCCCTTGCACATCTCTGTGCCCATCGCCGGCGCACCGACGCCTCAACGAGCTTTCCAGCATGTTTCCAGACTCGAATTCCCGATTGATCTTCGGGTGGTGCGCCGTGGCCGTCGTATTGCTTGCCACCTGGCTCCATGGCAATGGCAAAGGCCTGGAACAGGCCATGTCGCGCTGCGAAACCCAGAGCCAGCAGGCCCGGCCGGCACGCGCATGCGCGGCCTGTGGTCAGGACGCGGTAGCGCACGACACTGCGATGACCGCAGGCGCCGCGCCGGCACGCGCGCCACGTGTCGTCCTCACCGCGCCGCGCTCCTGATCCGACGCCGTCGATTGTCGACAGGTCCGGATTTCCCGGCCTAGAAGCGGGTGCCGGCCGGCAAGTAGCGCCACTGCCCGACGGGCATTCTGGATAGGGCGACGCGACCCACGCGCAGGCGCCGGATCGACACCACGTCCAGCCCGCCTTCCCTGCAGCGGTGACGCAATTCGCCGGGCTGCACATCCTTGATCGCGAAGCGCAGCCGTACCTCGTTCTGCCAGCTGACCTTGCAGGGCGCCAGGTCGCGTCCCCGATAGGCGGGCACATGGCCGATACGGCCGAGTGTGTACGGCCCCGTTTCGCCGCGGATCTCGACCACGAATTCCTGTTCGATCTGCGCGTAGTCTTCGGTCAGGCGGCGCCACACGCGGCCATCCTGGCTGAGCACCATCAGTCCGCTCGCGTCCGTGTCCAGCGGCATCAGGGCAGTCAGGCGCTGCAGATGGCGCTTCAGCGGGCGCACCCCACTGTCGTCGTCCGTCGCATGCGCAGCCGGCACGGCCAGCGCGGCGGCGTCCTGCCAGGCGATGCCCTCGGGCTTGTGCAACAGCAGCGTGGCCGGTTCGCTGGCGGTGAGCCGGGCGGCGGGATCGACCGCCACGTGCTCGTCGGTGACCAGGTGCTGCGGTGCTTCCACCGTCTCACCGTCGACCGTGACCCAGCCGCCTTCGATGTACTGGTCGGCTTCGGCGCGCGAACACCCGGTCAGTTCGACGACACGCTTGGCGAGGCGGATGGGTGCGGGGATGGGCGACAACGGGGTGCTCCTGGCGGGCACGAAAAAGGCCTGCATCGCTGCAGGCCTTCCTTGAACGATATGGTGGCCCGGGGCGGATTCGAACCACCGACACGCGGATTTTCAATCCGCTGCTCTACCAACTGAGCTACCAGGCCATGGTCTTTCGCGGTACGGACGTACGGCGGGAAGAGGCGCAATGATACGGACCGTCCGGGATGATGGCAAGCCGGACCGGCGCTGAATGGCGGGTCCGAGTGTCGCCGCCTTGCCGGCAGCGCGGGGGCATCATGCAGTCGGCCCCTCCACGCACCGACAGGCGACCACCATGAGATACCTGACGCTTCCTGCCCTGCTGATGGCGACGATACTGACCGCGTGCGCCACCGGCCCCCGACAGACGGACGCGGAAAAGCTGGCCTTCTACCGCGGCCATGCCGGCGAGCCGGTCAAGGATTTCCGCTATTTCGGCAACCTCAACGGCTGGTCGCCGTTGGGCGATGGCGCGCTCGCGGTGTGGACCAGGCCCAGCGAGGCCTTCCTGCTGGAGCTGTCCGGCCCCTGCCAGGACCTGGACTACGCCATGGCCATCCGCATCACCCATTTCGGCAGTCGGGTCTCGGCGCGTTTCGACGACGTGATTCCGCTGGGCGCGGGCACCTCCAGCATCAAGCTGCCCTGTCGCATCGACACCATCCGTCCGCTGGACGTCAAAGCCCTGCGCGCCAGCCAGAAAGAACTGCGCGAAGCCGCCGCCGTGGAGCGCGAGGCGAAGAGCTGAGAAGGAAGCCGGGCCGGATTAAGGCGCAGGCACGTACCCGGCGGGCTTCTCGGCGCTGCCGCCGAACAGGAACTTCTCCAGCTCGGCTTCCAGGAAGGCCCGGTGCTTGGGGTCGCGCGGCGACAGCCGATTCTCGTTGATCAGCATGGTCTGGTGTGCCAGCCATGCCGCCCACGCGGGCTTGCCGATGTCGGCGTAGATGCGCTTGCCCAGGTCGCCGGGGTAGGGGACGAAGTCGAGCCCTTCCGTTTCGCGTTGTTCGTACTGGCAGAAGACGGTGCGCGGCATCGAGGACATCCCGTTGTAGGTCACTGGATTATCGGCCATGCGGCCGTTGCGGAGGGCTTCCCGCTTGCGCGGCTATGTCGGTGGAGAGCAGCTTGCGGATCGGCGCCGGCAGGCCCAGCGTGGCGAGATCTTCGCGCGCCACCCAGCGCAAGTCGTCATTGTCGCGCACCACGTCGCGCAGGGCGACCTTGCGCAGGCGCAGCGGTTGCAGGTGCAGGCGGTAGTGGCTGAAGGTGTGCACGACGACGGGCAGTTCTTCGGCGTTGTCGTAGGCGCCCTTCATTTCGCGCGCGAACCAGTCGCGCATGCCCGCATCGGTGTCCGCCTGCGGCAGCGTCCACAACGACGCCCAGATGCCGGTGTCGGGACGGCGCTGCAGCAGGACCTCGCCATCGGCGTTCTCCAGCCATAGCGCCACGGCCTCGCGTTCCGGCAGGACCTTCGATGGTCTGGAGGTGGGCAGAGACGCCGTGAGGCCCTCCCGCCGCGCGATGCAGTCGTCCTGCACGGGACACACCACGCACGCCGGTTTTGCGCGCGTACACAGCGTGGCGCCGAAATCCATCTGCGCCTGCGTGTAGTCCGCCGGTCGCCCATCGGGCACGTCGCGCAGGTGCTGCTCCGCCAGCGCCCAGAGCTGCTTCTCGACGGCCGGCAGGCCGGGCCAGCCGGTGATGCCATGGAACCGTGTCAGGACGCGCTTGACGTTGCCGTCGAGGATGGGGAAACGGTCGTTCCATGCCTGCGAGAGGATCGCGCCGGCCGTGCTGCGGCCGATGCCGGGCAGGGCATGCAGTGCAGCGAAATCGCGTGGCAGGTCGCCGTGGTGGTCCGCCACGCACGCTTTCGCCGCCGCATGCAGGTTGCGTGCACGGGCGTAGTAGCCCAGCCCGGCCCAGTGCGCCATCACGTCGTCGGTGGATGCGGCGGCGAGATCAGACAACGTGGGAAAGCGTTCGACGAAGCGCAGGAAGTACGGCGTCGCGGTGGCCACCTGCGTCTGCTGCAGCATGATTTCCGACAGCCACACGCGATACGGCGTGCGCGGGTGCTGCCAGGGCAGGTCGTGGCGGCCGTGGTCGTCGAACCAGGCCAGCAGGCGGGAGGCGAAGGAGGCAGTGCTCACCTGCAGCATCCTGTGGGAGCGACGTCAGTCGCAATGGCGTCACCGCGGTGGCCTATCGCGACTGACGTCGCTCCCACAACCACCGGGAATCCGTTATCAGCCGCCACCCAGCGCTTCCGGCAGCAGCGCGTCGACGAACGATTCCGCATCGAACACGCGCAGGTCTTCCACGCGCTCGCCGATGCCGGCGTACCGGATCGGGATGCCGAATTCGCGCGCCAGCGCGAACACCACGCCGCCCTTGGCCGTGCCGTCCAGCTTGGTGACCACCAGGCCCGTGACGCCGACCGCGGCGTGGAACTGGCGCAGCTGCGACAGCGCGTTCTGACCGGTGGTGCCGTCGATGACCATCAGCACCTCATGCGGCGCCTCGGCATCGATCTTGCCCAGCACGCGGCGGATCTTGCCCAGTTCGTTCATCAGCCCGGTCTGCGTGTGCAGGCGGCCGGCCGTGTCGGCGATCAGCACGTCGGTGCCGCGCGACTTGGCCGACTGCAGCGCATCGAACGCGACGGACGCGGCATCCGCATCCTGGCCCTGCGCGACCACCGGCACGCCGTTGCGTTCGCCCCAGGTCTGCAACTGCGCCACCGCGGCGGCGCGGAACGTGTCGCCGGCGGCCAGCATCAAGCTGTGCCCATCCTGTTTGAAGCGGCGCGCCAGCTTGCCGATGGTGGTCGTCTTGCCCACGCCGTTGACGCCGACGGTCAGCACGACGAACGGCTTGCGGCTGGCATCGATGGCCAGCGGCTTGGCCACTGGCGTGATCAGCGCGATCAGATCGGCGCGCAGCGCTTTGAGCAGCGCCTGGGCATCGGCGAACTCGCGCGCTTTCATCCGCTTGCGCAGGTCTTCGATGATCGCCGTGGTGGCCGGCACACCGACGTCGGCGGTCAGCAGCGCGGTCTCGATCTCGTCCAGCAGGTCGTCGTCCAGGCGCGGGTTGCGCGTGAACAGGCCGGCGAGGCCCAGCGCGGCGCTGGTGCGGCGCAGGCGGTCGCGCCAGCCGGGCTTGCCCGCGGCGGCGGCTGCGGGGGCGGCATCGAGGTCAGGCTCGCGCTCCGGCGTTGACGTTGAGGTGGGAGCGGGCTGGGGGGCGGGAACAGGCGTCGCCGCCTCCGTCTGCATGACGACCGGGCTTTCCCCGCCATCCGCCTTCGACAACGTCTCCTCCGTGGGCGGGGGAGACGAGGGGGCGTCGTCCACCGGCAACGCCTCGCCGGGCGCGCGAGGGAAGGCGGCGGCGAGTTCCTCGATGCTGGGACGGGTCTGGGCGGTGCCGACACCGTCCTGGGGCTTCTTGCGGCGGAAAAAACCGATCATTGCAGGGGGTATCTCGAAGAGGGCGACATGCTACCACCCGGCTGCCGGACGCCCGGGTGCAGAACTCAAGTGGGGCCGGCCGCGGCCGATATCGAGGGCGGAAAACCAGGAAGCCCCGCATGAACGCCATCACCGGTATCGCCGCCTCGGGCCTGCGCGCCGCCTCTGCCGGAATGCAGGCGGCGGCGCACAACATCGCCAATCTGGCGACGCTGGATGCAACGCGGCAGGCGGTGTCCATGTCAGCCCAGCAGACGGGTGGCGTGTCCGCAACGGTGGTCGAGGCGTCCGACGATCCCGCGGCCCCGGTCGAGGATGTCGCCGCGATGCTGACCTACAGGGCGATGGCCGGCGCCAACCTGGTCGTGCTGAAGATCGCAGATCAGACGCTGGGCAGCCTATTGGATGTCCGAGCCTGAGTCGCACCCGTAGCCCGGGTAGAGCGCAGCGAAACCCGGGGCTGAGCGCGTTGAAGGTTTCAGCGGCGCATCGGAGATCGCGTAGTCCCGGGTTTCGCCTTCGGCTCTACCCGGGCTACGGATCTCTCGCCGCAGGCGAGGAGAGGGGCGCAGTCGGGTTGCCGATTACGCCGACAACTCCAGCAGCAGCGCATTGAGGCGCTTCACGTAGCCGGCCGGGTCCTTGAGGCTCTCGCCGGCGGCCAGCGCGGCCTGGTCGAACAGCACGCGGGTGAGGCTGTTGAACCGGTTGGCATCGCTTTCCGCATCGAGCTTGGCGATCAGCGGGTGGTCGGGGTTGTACTCGAACACCGGCTTGCTCTCCGGCACCTGCTGGCCGCTGGCTTCCAGCAGCTGGCGCATCTGCAGACCCAAGTCGCCCTGGCCGATCGCGAGGATGGCGGGCGAATCGGTCAGCCGGTGCGAGACGCGCACGTCGGCCACGTCCAGGCCCAGCACGGTCTTGATGCGGCTGGTCAGCGCTTCCTTCGCCTTGGCGCTTTCCTCCTGCGCCTTCTTCTCGTCTTCGCTGTCCAGCGCGCCCAAGTCCAGGTCACCGCGGGCGACATCGACGAAGGACTTGCCGTCGAACTCAGTCAGATAGCCCATCAGCCACTCGTCGATGCGGTCGGTGAGCAGCAGCACCTCGATGCCCTTCTTGCGGAAGATCTCCAGGTGCGGGCTGTCCTTGATCTGCGCGTACGACTCGCCGGTCAGGTAGTACAGCTTGTCCTGGCCTTCCTTCATGCGGCCCACATAGTCCGCCAGGGAGACACTCGGTTCGCCGGAAGCGTCGTGCGTGGACGCGAAGCGCAGCAGGCCGGCGATCTTCTCGCGGTTGGCGTAGTCCTCGGCGGGGCCTTCCTTCAGCACCTGGCCGAAGTTCGTCCAGAACCCCTTGTAGTCCCCGGGCTTGTCCTTGGCCAGCTTCTCCAGCATATCGAGCGCGCGCTTGGTCAGCGCCGAGCGCATCGAGTCGACCACCGGGCCGGACTGCAGGATCTCGCGCGAGACGTTGAGCGACAGGTCGGACGAATCCACGACGCCGCGCAGGAAGCGCAGGTACAGCGGCAGGAACTGCTCGGCCTGGTCCATGATGAAGACGCGCTGTACGTACAGCTTCAGGCCCTTGGCGCCGTCGCGGTGGTACAGGTCGAACGGCGCGCGGCCGGGCACGTAGAGCAGCGAGGTGTATTCGAGCTTGCCTTCGACCCGGTTGTGGCTCCACGCCACCGGATCGGTGAAGTCGTGCGCGATGTGCTTGTAGAACTCGGTGTATTCCTCGTCCTTGACCTCGGACTTGGCGCGCGTCCACAGCGCGCTGGCCTTGTTGACGGCCTCCCACTCCGGCTCGGCGGGCTTGTCCTCGCCGTGATGCTCCTTCTGCATCTCGATCGGCAGGCCGACGTGGTCGGAGTACTTCTTGATGATGCCGCGCAGCTTCCAGCAGTCGGCGAAGCCTTCCTCGCCGTCCTTCAGGTGCAGCACGATGCGGGTGCCGCGCTCGGGCTTGTCGACGGTGGCGACCTCGAAATCGCCTTCGCCGGCGCTGGACCAGTGCACGCCTTCGCTGGCCGGCAGGCCGGCGCGGCGGCTGAACACATCCACGCGGTCGGCCACGATGAAGGCGCTGTAGAAGCCCACGCCGAACTGGCCGATCAGGTTGGCGTCCTTCTTCTGGTCGCCGGACATCGCGCGCAGGAACTCGCCCGTGCCGGACTTGGCGATGGTGCCGAGGTGGGCGACGGCCTCGTCGCGGCTCATGCCGATGCCGTTGTCGTCGATGGTGATCGTGCGCGCGTCGGCATCGAAGCCGATGCGGATGCGCAGGGTGGGATCCTCCTCCAGCAGCTTCGGATCCTTCAGCGCCTCGAAGCGCAGCTTGTCGGCGGCGTCGGCGGCATTGGAGACCAGCTCGCGCAGGAAGATCTCCTTGTTCGAGTACAGCGAGTGGATCATCAGCTGCAGCAGCTGCTTCACTTCGGCCTGGAAGCCCAGTGTTTCCTTGCGGGTTTCGGTGGTCATCGTGGACGTGCTCCTTGGATCGTCGTGCGGGCCGCCGGCGCGGCCGATGGGTCCCGGTGTAGGGGCAGGGCGGCCGATTTCAACCCGCGAGGTCCTGCAGGAGGGGCGCGTCGGGGTCGTATCATGCGGAGCCTTCCACTCCCGGCTTCCCGATGCCCCGCAACGCCCGTCGCCCCCCTGCCGTTCCTGCCGCTGCTCCGCGCGGCGCCGGGCAGGTGCGCATCATCGGCGGACGCTGGCGCGGCACGAAGCTGGCGGTGCCGGATCGTCCCGGCCTGCGGCCCAGCAGCGACCGCGTGCGCGAGACCCTGTTCAACTGGCTGATGCCGGCGCTGCCTGGCGCGCGCGTGCTGGACCTGTTCGCCGGCACCGGCGTGCTGGGGCTCGAAGCGCTGTCGCGCGGGGCCGCGCACGCGTCGCTGGTGGAGCGCGATCCCGGACTGGCCGCCGCATTGCGCGGGGCGGTGGACAGGCTGTCTGCGCCGGCCGAGGTGCATGCCGCCGACGCGCTGGCCTGGCTTGCGCGTCGCCACGAGGCCTTCGACCTGGTGTTCCTGGACCCGCCGTTCGCCGACGGCCTGTGGAGCCGCGCCCTGGACGCGCTGGCGTCGCGCCTGGCGCCCGGGGCGTGGGTCTACCTGGAGTCGCCTGCGGACATGCAGCCCGCGGTTCCGCCGGCCTGGACCCTGCACCGCGAGGGGCGGACGCGCGAGGTCCGCTACGCGCTGTACCGCGCCCCGGGCCATCACGCCGCTGTTACACTTCGGCCCGACGACCCGCCGGCGACGACTGAATGACTGTGGCGCGCACCCGGACGGCCGTGTACCCCGGCACGTTCGACCCCATCACCAATGGCCATATCGACCTGATCGACCGGGCCGCGCCGCTGTTCGAGCGCGTGATCATCGGCGTGGCCGAGAGCCCGGGCAAGGGACCGGCGCTGCCGCTGGCCCAGCGCGTCGCGCTGGCCCGTGAGGCGGTCGCCAGGCATCCGCACGTCGAGGTGCGTGGCTTCGACGGCCTGCTGGCGCACTTCGTGAAGGAGGTGGGCGGCGGCGTGCTGCTGCGCGGGCTGCGCGCGGTGTCCGACTTCGAATACGAATTCCAGCTGGCCAGCATGAACCGCCACCTGATCCCGGAGGTCGAGACGCTGTTCCTGACCCCGGCAGAGCAGTACGGCTTCATTTCCTCGTCGCTGGTGCGCGAGATCGCCCGGCTGGGCGGCGACGTGTCCGGCTTCGTGCCGCCGGCGGTGACCGCCGCCCTCAAGGCGCAATGGCGACAAGACAAGCAGGGCGCCTGAGCGCTCCACCGTTTCGACAACCGTTTCACCAGGAGGGGGATTACCCATGAAGAAGTTCGCAAGCCGCATCATGCTCACCGCCTGCCTCGTGCTGCCGTTCGCGGCGTGCAAGAAGCAGGAAGAAGCCCCGGCCGAGCCGGCCGAGGTCGCGCTGGTCGCACCGGCCACCGCCGAAGACGGTCCGTGGAAGGAGTACCTGAGCAAGGTGGTCGACGCCAACATGGGCACGATCACCAGCACGCCGTACGTGTACTACCTGCCGGCCGAGACCGACCCGGAGTTCGAGGCCAAGTACGGTCGCCAGCTGGAGCAGGCCAAGGGCGCCGTGGCGCGCGGCGTGAGCAGCGGCAACCTGATCGCGTTCGGCTCGCCGAACAGCGCCAAGATCGCCGACCTGGCCGTGGCCGCGTTCGAAGGCGCCGCCGTCGACTCGTTCAAGGGCGTGCGCGTGCTGTTCATCGGCAAGGCCGAGGACAGCGAGCGGGTGAAGGCCGCCGTCACCCCGAGCAGCGCCGAATACGTCTTCGTCGAAGCCAAGTGACCTTCCGGCGCGTGGCCGCCATGCGGCGGCCACGCCTATGCCGGAAGGTCATCCCCGCGAAGGCGGGAGGCGCTTCACAACGGCCGCATGGCCGGTCATCCAGTGACTTTCGGCCGCGTGGCGTCGCCAGCCTGCAGCGACGGGGCGCGGGGTCTTGCAGCTTCCGATGAGTGCCACAATGAAAGTCACTGGGTCCCGGCCTGCGCAGGGATGACGGCAATCCCATGTCCCTCAAGATCAACGAACTCTGCGTCAACTGTGATGTCTGCGAGCCCGCCTGTCCGAACCAGGCCATCTCGATGGGCGAGACGATCTATGTGATCGATCCGACGCGCTGCACCGAATGCGTCGGCCATCACGACGAACCGCAATGCGTCGTCGTGTGCCCGGTGGAATGCATCGACCCCGATCCGGCGTATCCTGAGACCCACGAAGCACTGCTGGCGAAGATGCTCCGGCTGCAGGCCGGTTGACCCCGCCACGGCGCGTGCGTCGTCCCGGTACCTGTCCAGGAGAAGTCGTGATCCATCGCCGTCTGTTCGCGCTGTTGTTCGTCGTCGCGTTCGCGCCTGCCGCGCTCGCCGCCGACGCCGTCCGTTCCCCTTCGTCTTCCCCGCACCCGCCCGGCGCCGCCATCGCCAGCGCGCACGCGCTCGCCACGCAGGCGGGGCTGGACATCATCGCGCAGGGCGGCAACGCGTTCGACGCCGCCATCGCGGTGTCGTCGACGCTGTCGGTGGTGGAACCGATCAGTTCGGGCCTCGGCGGCGGCGGCTTCTTCCTGCTGCATGACGGCAAGACCGGCAAGGACGTCTTCATCGATGCGCGCGAGACCGCGCCCGCCGCCGCGACGCCGGACAGGTACCTGCTGCCGAACGGCGACTTCAACCGCGACCGCGCCGAAAACGGTCCGTGGGCGGCCGGCATTCCCGGGCTGCCGGCCGCGTTCGTCCATCTGGCGGAGAAGTACGGCAGGCTGCCGCTGAAGACCTCGTTGGCGCCGGCCATCCGCACGGCGCGCGAAGGCTTCCCGGTCTATGCACGCATGGCGCGCGGCTACCAGGCGCGCCGCGAGGTGATGGAGCGCTACAAGGGCACGCGGTCGGTGTTCCTGGTCGACGGCCAGCCGATCAAGGAAGGCGACATCTTCAGGCAGCCCGACCTGGCGCGCACGCTGGAGCGCCTCGCCGCGCAGGGGTTCGACGGCTTCTACCGCGGCGAGACCGCGAAGCTCCTGCTGGCCGGCGTGAAAGCCGAAGGCGGCCAATGGACGGCGAAGGAACTGGCCGGCTACAGCGTGCGCGAGCGCGAACCGCTGACGTTCACGTACAACGAGTGGCAGGTGACGACCGCACCGCCGCCGTCGTCCGGCGGCGTGGCGCTGGCGCAGATGCTGCAGATCCTCGATGCCTACGACCTGTCGAAGCTGGACGAGGCGCAGCGCACGCACCTGGTGGTGGAAGCGATGCGCCGCGCCTTCCGCGACCGCACGTTCTACCTGGGCGACCCGGACTTCGTCGACATCCCGATGAAGACGCTGACCAGCCCGTACTACGCGGCCGGCCTGCGCGCGACGATCAATCCGGACAAGGCCACGCCGAGCGACCAGCTGTCGGGCCGGCAGACGCCGCTGGAAGACGAGGAGACCACGCACTTCTCCATCATCGATGCCGAAGGCAACCGAGTCGCCGGCACGCAGACGGTCAACCTGCTGTTCGGGTCCGGCCTGGTGCCGCCGGGCACCGGCGTGCTGCTGAACAACGAGATGGACGACTTCGCGCTGAAACCCGGCACGCCGAACGCATTCGGCGTGATGGGGTACGAGGCCAATGCGCCGCAGCCAGGCAAGCGCATGCTCAGCTCCATGACGCCGACCTTCATGGAGTCGGCGGACAAGGTGGCGGTGCTGGGTACGCCGGGTGGCAGCCGCATCATCACCATGGTGCTGCTGGGCGTACTGGGGTACGACGCCGGCCTGGATCCGCAGGCCGTCAGCGCGCTGCCGCGCTTCCACCACCAGTGGATGCCGGACCTGATCGAGATGGAGACCGACGCGCTGACACCTGCGTCGCAACAGGCGCTGGAAGCGATGGGCCACGCGTTCAAGGTGCGCGGCAACACGGCGCAGGGCGGCCGCGGCTCCAGCCATGTCTGGGGCAACCTGCAGACGGTGGAATGGGACAAGACCACCAATACGCTGCGCGGCGGCAGCGACCCGCGCAACAACGTCGGGGCGGCGAAGGTGGTGGAGTCGGCGGCGCGTCCCTGAACAGGGCTTGTGTCTCTGTAGGAGCGACGTGAGTCGCGACCACGGCGCGTGAAAGCAAACAGCGGTGATCTTTTTCGCTGATCTTCCGATCGCTTCGCTTTACGTTTTCGGGATGCCCTGGATGGCAGTCGCGACTCACGTCGCTCCTACAGGGGAGCGGGCGGGCGTAGAATCGGCCCCATGAAACTCTGGTCGCTGCTGGGCAATTCCCAGAAACTCGATGGAGGCGCGATGTTCGGCAACGCGCCGCGCGCCATGTGGGAGAAGTGGTCGCCGCCCGATGCGAAGAACCGCATCGAACTGGCCTGCCGCGCGCTGCTGGCGCAGCCGCTGAACGGCAAGACCGTGCTGTTCGAGACCGGCATCGGCGCGTTCTTCGATCCGAAGATGCGCGCGCGCTTCGGCGTGCAGGAAGATCGCCACGTGCTGCTCGACTCGCTGCGGGCGGCCGGCTTCTCGCACGAGGACATCGACGTGGTGGTGCTCAGCCACCTGCATTTCGACCACGCCGGCGGTCTGCTGGCGCCGTGGCAGGAGGGCAGGGCGCCGGAACTGCTGTTCCCCAACGCCACGTTCGTCGTCGGCGCGGACCACTGGCAGCGGGCGCTGAAGCCGCATCCTCGCGACCGGGCCAGCTTCATCCCCGAACTGCAGCCGCTGCTGGAAGCCAGCGGACGGCTGGAGCTCGTGTCCGGCGATCACTCGAGGGTGCTCGGCGAATCCGTGCGTTTCGGCTTCAGCGATGGCCATACGCCGGGCCTCATGCTGTCGGAGATCGTCGGCCCCGAGCGCATCGATGGTCAGCCGCACGGCGGCGTGGTGTTCTGCGCCGACCTGATTCCGGGTCGTTCGTGGGTGCACGTGCCCATCACCATGGGCTACGACCGCAACGCCGAACTGCTGATCGACGAGAAGCGCGCCTTCCTCGACGACAAGCTCGCCCGCAACGTCCATCTGTTCTTCACCCACGACCCGGGCTGCGCCCTGGCGCAGGTGACCCGCGACGAGAAGGGCAAGTTCGGCGTGGCCCACGAGGTCGCGGAACTGCACGCGCGCCCGCTGGCGGCGTGATGCGCGATGACTGACGTCGTGGGAGCGACGTAAGTCGCGACAGGGCAATGTCTTCGCGACTTGCGTCGCTCCCACAACAGGAAACTTCGCTACGACAGGAAACGGCTCACCCGATTCGCGTACCGAAGATGCGGTCGCCGGCATCGCCGAGGCCCGGCAGGATGTAGCCCTTGTCGTTGAGGCGTTCGTCGATGGCGGCGGTGTAGACCTCGACATCGGGGTGTGCGGCTTCGAGTGCCTTCAGGCCCTCCGGTGCGGCGACCAGGAAGATGCCCTTGATCCGCTTCGCACCGGCGCGCTTGAGCATGTCGATGGTGGCGACCAGGGTGCCGCCGGTGGCCAGCATCGGGTCGAGGATCAGCGCGTCGCGTTCTTCCAGCCGTCCGGTCAGCTTCTCGAAGTAGGGCACCGGCTGCAGCGTTTCCTCGTCGCGCTGCAGGCCGACCACGCTGACGCGCGCCGTGGGGATCAGCGCCAGCACGCCCGGCAGCATGCCCAGGCCGGCGCGCAGGATCGGCACCAGGGTGATCTTGGCGCCGGCGATCTTCTTCACCTCCACCGGTCCTGCCCAGCCGCCCATCGTCTCGCTGGTCAGTTCGAGGTCTGCGGTCGCCTCGTACGCCAGCAGCGTGCCCAGCTCGGTGACCAGCTCGCGGAAATCCTTGGTGTTGAGGCCAGCGTTGCGCAGCAGGCCGATCTTGTGCTGGACGAGCGGGTGGCGGACTTCGACGGTCTTCATGGCGGTGCAGGGGCGGCGGGAGAGGCGGCCAGTCTGCATCAAACGCCGCGCCCCGACAAAGAAGAAGCCGGCGTGCGCCGGCTTCTTCCCTGCATCGCGACCGTCGGGTGTCAGAACGCCCAGCGCATGACCAGCTGGTAGCTCGGACCGGCCTCTTCGGTCTCCAGCTCGTACTCGTCGTAGTCGCGGTCGATCTGGTCCTGCAGCGTGTCGAACTTGTCGAAGAACTCGTCCTTGCTGGCATCCAGCAGGTTGTTGGCGCTCAGGCGCACGGACAGGCTGGTGCCGAAGCGCTTCTCGACGAAGACGTCCAGTTCGCCGCCGTAGCGGATGAGGACTTCCTCGGCCAGCAGGCGCGTGTAGGCGTCGCCCTGCTTGCGGTAGGTCGCACCGAAGCTCGCGCCCCAGCTCGGGATGTCGTGGATGAAGCCGATGTTGTAGACCGACTTGGCCTGGTCGTTGAAGCGGCGTTCGCCCAGGAAGTCATCGACCTTGGACTTCACCCACGAGTAGTTGGCGAACACGCCCGTCTTGTCCAGGCCGATGGCCGACAGTGGCGTGGAGACATCGAACTCGAAGCCGTAGACCTTGCCGTCGCCGACATTGGCCGAGGTGTACAGGAAGCTCGAGGCCGGTTCCTGCGCCATCGCATCGGCCAGGTCGACCGCGTCGCCGTCCTCGATCAGCTCGTCCCACACGTCCTGCATCTCTTCGCTGGGCTCGCCGGTGTTGACGATCTCGATGAGGTCCTTGACGTCGCGATAGAAGAAGTTCAGCCCGACCACGCCCTTGCGGCCGAGGCGGTGCTCGAAGCCGAGGTCCAGGCCGTTGGCGGTCTCCGGGTCCAGCTCGGGATTGCCGATGTAGTCGTTGTCGCCGAACTCGCCGTCCAGCAGCGCCGGCAGCAGCTCGTTGAAGTTCGGTCGCTTGATGGTTCTGGCCAGCGACAGGCTGATGCGGTCCGCATCGCCCAGGTTCCAGCGCAGGTTCACCGACGGCAGCAACTCGTTGTAGTCCTTGCTGACGCGGCCTTCGCTTTCCTCGTCCTCCAGGTATTCCACGTCGGACCTGGTGGTCTCGTAACGCAGGCCGGCTTCCCACGAGAAAGCCTCGCCCTTGCTGCTGAGCATCACGTAGGGATCCAGGCGCTTTTCCTCGATCACCGAGGCCACGCTGCCATCCAGCTCGTAGTCCGCCAGCGAGTTCGGGGTTTCGCCTTCCTCTTCGGCTTCCCACTCGTAGCTGACGAGCAGACCTTCACGCTTCTTGGTGCGGTAGTCCACGCCGAACTCCAGCTCGGCGCCACCCACCGGGCGCACATGGCTGAGGCGGAAGCCGGTTTCGGCGTCCTTGGCGGTCACCGATTCGGCTTCATAGACGGTTTCGTCCCACTCGGCGTCTGCCGGGATGCTCCAGGTGTCGTCCCAGTTCTCCGCGCCGCTGACGTAGACCTGTTCGCCCTCGGTGGTGGCCTGCGAATTCTCGAAGCGCGCGTGGTCCACGCTCACCTCGGTGGTGCCGCCGCCCATGTCGAACCTGTATTCGGCACCGATGCCGTAGTTCTTCTGGTCGTACGGGTCCCGGCCGGGGACGAGCACGTTGATGGTTTCGTCGTCGTCCAGCTCTTCCTCGAACGACACTTCGGTCACGTCGCGATCGGTCTTGACGTAGAAGGCATCCAGGCTGAAACGGCCCGAGTCGCCGACATCGGCGGTGTAGGACAGGTTGGCCGAGTAGTCGCGGCCGTCCTTCACCTCGGTCTGGTCTTCCCAGCTGACCTTCTCTTCCTGCGTGTTGTCGGTGAAGCGGTCGGAACGCTTGGTCTTGGCGCGGTAGCGGTCCTGCACGTTGATGCCGGCCAGCAGGCGGCCGCCCAGCGCCTCGAACGAGGTCACCGCGCCGAACGTCGGGTTGATCTCGCCGTCGTCCCAGCGGTTCACGCCCACGCGGATGTAGCTGCCGGTGAATTCGTACGCATCGCGCAGCACGATGTTGATGGCGCCGGCCATGGCGTCGCCGCTGCGGTTGGCGCTGGCGCTGCGCTTGATCTCGATGTGGTCGACCATCTCGGCCGGGATGCGGTCGACGTAGAACGATCGGTCGTCGCCGGCGCCTGGCACCTTCTTGCCGTTGATCAGCACCTGCGTGTAGCCACCGCCGAGGCCGCGCAGCTGCACACCGTCGTATTCCATGATGTCCGAACCGACGAAGCCCACGCCCGGCACGCGCTTGAGCATGTCGCCGACGGTGTTGGGCTCGAAGCGCTGGAAGTACTCCAGGTCGTAGACCAGCGTGGGCGCGATGTCCTCGGTACGGTCGCGGTAGGCGATCTCGGCCTGCACCACCACGGTGTCCAGTTGCTTGGGATCGCCGGCGGTGCCGGCGTCCGGCGCCTGGTTCTGGGCGGTGGCGGCGAGGCTGGCCGGCAGCAGGACCGCGCAGAACAGCGCCTGCGAGAGCGAGGCGGCCAAGGCATTGCGTTTCATCGTGTGTCGTCCCCGTGACGAAAGTAAACGGCACTTTGTAAGCACGTCACATGGCGGCCACATGACAGCGAGGTTCCCGTGCGGTGACAGGTATTCGCGTGCAGCGCGCTGACACGAAAATGTCATGGCGGCTGCGTAGAACATGGCAGTTTGTTGACGCCTTCATGTCATGGGGAACCCGGTGAAACCACGCCTTGCCTTGCTTGCGATTCCTGTCCTGCTCGCCGCCTGCGGCGGAAAACCCGATGCGCCTGCGCCGTCTGCCGCTCCAGTGGAAACGCCCGTACGGGAGAAGGAACCCGACGAGAACGTCGAGAAGGATCCGCTGCTGAGCGAGGCGAAGATCGCCCACGTCGTGGTGCCGGAAGCGTTCATCACTGCGGCCACGCCGGCCGAGAACGTCGATTCGCCCGCCAGCTGGCGATCGCCCGATGGCACGCGCTGGCTGATCGCCACCGCCAAGGACACGCACCGGCTGGTGGTGTACGACGGCAGCACCGGCAAGCAATTGCGCACCGTCTCCGGTCCCGGCAGCGCACTGGGCCAGATGCAGCGGCCGAACGGCATCGCCGTGATCGACGACCTGGTGCTGTTGGTCGAGCGTGACAACCGCCGCGTGCAGGTCTTCCAGCTGCCGGACTTCACGCCCCTGCTGGTGTTCGGTGCCGATGAGCTGAAGCAGCCTTACGGCCTTTGGGTACGTGCGCAGAAGGACGCGTACGAGGTCATCGTCAGCGACAACTACATGTCTCCGGATAACGAGGACCTGCCGCCGCCGCTGGCCGAGCTTGGCCAGCGCTTCAAGCGTTACCACCTGCAGCGGGCCGAGGGTGGCTGGAAGGCCGCGCTCACCGGTACTTTCGGAGACACCGGCGAGGCCGGTGCAATTCGCATCGCGGAATCCGTGTTCGGCGATGCGGCGAATGATCGCCTGTTGCTCGCGGAAGAGGATGTCGCCGTCGGTACGCGCCTGCGCGAGTACGGACTGGACGGCACGTATCGCGGGCGCGACATCGGTGCGGACCTGTTCAAGGCGCAGGCCGAGGGCATGGCGCTGGCGCAGTGCGCGGGCGGCAGCGGTTACTGGATCGCCACCGACCAGTTCAAGGACCGCAGCGTGTTCCACGTGTTCGACCGGCTGACGCTGGACTACAAGGGCGCGTTCGCCGGCAACCGGACCGCGAACACCGATGGCGTGTGGCTGGACCAGAGCGCCGATGCGCGCTTCCCGCAGGGCGCGTTCTACGCGGTCGACGACGACCAGGCCGTGGCGGCGTTCGACTGGCGCGACATCGCCAAGGCCCTGTCGCTGCCGGAGTGCCGCGTCGAATGAAGCATGCAGGGGATGCGGTGACGAAGTGGGTGCTGGCGGTGCTGTTGCTGGGGACCTGCGCGACGACACTCGCGCAGGAAGCGACGGTACGCCAGCACGAGCCGAACACGCGCGTGCCGCAGGGAGTGGTGCGCTATGCGCCGAGCGGCTTCCCGGACCGGATCGTGGCCACGCCTGCGCAGGACGCCGGCACCGGCTTGTCCGTGGCCTGGCGCACGGACACGACGGTCGGCGCGCTGCTGCTGGAGATCGTCGTCGCCGGCGATTCGCCTGACATGGGCGAGCCGCGCCGGATCACCGCCACCAGCACCGCGCTGAAGACCGAGAACGGAACTGCGCATCACCATCGCGCCGATGTCGACGGCCTGCAACCGGACACGCTGTATGCCTGGCGTGTGCAGGGCGACCGCACCTGGAGCGCGTGGCACCACACGCGCACGGCACCGTCCGCGGGTTCGCCGTTGACGCTGCTGTACTTCGGCGACACCCAGAACAAGAACGTCAGCCTCACCACCCGCGTCGTGCGCGAGGCGATGCGCCATGCGCCGGACGCACGGCTGGCGCTGTACGCCGGCGACCTGGTCAGCGGCGGCGATGGCGAGGACGACAACGAGTGGGGCGAGTGGTTCGAAGCGAACGGAGCGCTGCCGACCTCGCTGGTGGTCGCGCCGGCGCCGGGCAACCACGAGTATTTCGAGGAGTTCGAGGACACGCCGCAGGAACGCCGTGTGCTGGGCGCGCACTGGCCGGTGACCTTCGCGCTGCCGGACAACGGGGTGGCGCAGGCGAAGCGGACCACGTACTGGTTCGACTATCAGGATGTGCGTGTGGTCGTCATCGATGGGACCTCCGCGCTCGACCTGGGCACGGCGAAGGCGCAGGCCGCGTGGCTGGACGAGGTGCTGGCCTCGAATCCGCACCGCTGGAGCATCGTGCTGACGCACCAGCCGTTCTTCTCGCCGCGCGAAGGCCGCGACAACGTGCTGCTGCGCAAGCATCTGCTGCCGGTGATCCGCAAGCGCAAGGTCGATCTGGTGCTGCAGGGACACGACCACGTCTATGGCCGCCTGAAGAACGAAGCGCCGACGCCGGTGTTCGTGGTGTCGGTCACCGGGGCCAAGCAGTACCGGCTGTCGGACGAAGCGCGCAAGACCATGCGGCCGGTCGCCGAGGACACGCAGCTGTTCCAGGTGCTGCGCTTCGACGGCCCGCGCCTGCGCTACGAGGCGCGCACGGCGACGGGACGCTTGTACGACGCCTTCGATCTGGTCGACGACGCTGTGGCGGGCAAGCAGCTGGTGGAGCGCGCGGAGGGCCGGATCGACGAACGTACGTGCACCCGTGCCGAGACCCTCAAGGGCCGCACCGACCGGTGCTGGGAATAAGCCCTTTGTTGTAGAGCCGAGCTTGCTCGGCTGCCTTTCTCGCGCCGCCAACCCATGACAGAAGCAGCGGAGCAAGCTCCGCTCTACGCAGGAGTTCCACATGAAGCGTGTTTTCGCCATCGCGTTGCTCTTCGTGTGCATCACGGCACATGCCCGCGAGTCCCATATCCGCCACCCCTTCCTCGCCCAGCAGCCGAAAGCTGCGCCGGACGAAGTGCTGCTGGCGGTCGAGATCCCCGCCGGCAGTTCCACCAAGTATGAGATCAACGACGATGGCCTGCTCTTCGTCGATCGCTTCCAGTCGATGCCGGTCGCGTATCCGGCCAACTACGGCTCGATGCCGCGCACCCTGGCCGGCGACGGCGATCCGCTGGACGCGCTGGTACTGACGCGCGAACCGCTGCATCCCGGCGTGCTGGTGACGTTCCGTCCCATCGGCGTGCTGCGCATGATCGACGCGGGCGAGCATGACGAGAAGATCATCGGCGTGCCCACCGACAGGGTCGACCCGACCTACGCCGGCATCCGTGACCTGGCCGATCTGCCGCAAGTCGAACGGGATCGCATCGAGGCGTTCTTCCGCATCTACAAGGACCTGCCGACGGGCCGCAACCCTGTGCAGCTCAATGGCTATGGCGACGCGAAGGAAGCGAAGGCGTTGATCCAGGCTTCGCTGGATCGCTTCACCACGCAACCGTAGGGTGGGCCTTGGCCCACCTTCAATCCGACATGTGGATGGTGGGCCGAGGCCCACCCTACAAAAAAGGCGAGCCGCGGCTCGCCTTTTTCGTCGCGTCAGTCGTAGGGATCAGGCTGCCGCGACCTGACGGATGCGCGGCCCTTCACGCAGCGCCGTGCCGACCATGCCGACCAGCAGGTCCAGTTCTTCGCTGTCGATCGCGAAGTGCGGGGTGAAGCGCAACGAATTGGCGCCGCCGTGGATGACGTTGAGGCCGTGCTGGCGCAGCCATTCCTCGGTGGAGCCGGCGCCGTAGCACTTGAACGCCGGCGACAGTTCGCACGAGAACAGCAGGCCGGTGCCCTGCACGTTGGTGATCAGGCCACCGAGTTCGCCCTGGAGCTGCTGCAGCTTCTGCACCGCTTCGACGCCGCGCTTGCGGATGTTCTCGCGTACCTGCGGCGTCAGCTGGGCCAGCGTGGCGCAGGCCACGTCCAGCGCGCGCGGATTGGTGGTCATGGTGTTGCCGTACACGCCCTTGCGGTACAGGCCGGCGGCGCGCTCGTTCACGGCCAGCACCGACAGCGGGTACTGCGCGGCGTTCAGCGCCTTGGAATAGGTTTCCATGTCCGGCGCGTCCAGGCCCTCGAAGCCCGGGTAGTCGACGATCGACAGCACGCCGTGCGCACGCAGGCCGGCCTGGATGGAGTCGACCAGGAACAGGCTGCCGTGGCTGCGGGTCAGTTCGCGCGCCGCGGCGTAGAACGCCGGGGGCACGGAACGGCCCGGGTCGCCTTCGCCCATCACCGGCTCCAGGAACACGGCCTCGACGAACCAGCCCTTGGTCTCCGCATCGGCGAACGCCTGCTTCAGCGCCTCCACGTCGTACGGCGGGATGGCGATGACCGAGTCCTCGCCGCGGTAGCTGGCCAGGTGCTGCTGGTAGGACTTGCGCGAGGAGTCCGAGTACAGCGCCGGACGCTCGGTGCGGCCGTGGAAGCTGCCCTTCACCACGATGCGCTTGATGGTGCGGCCGGCATGGCGGCCGTCCGGGTCGGTCATCAGCTTGCTGTTGATGTCGGCGATGCGTGCGGCCAGGCCGACCGATTCGGAACCCGAGTTGAGGCACAGGAACTTCGCGAACGGGCAGCCGCCACGGGTATGGCCGATCTCCTTGCGCAGGGCGCGGTCGAAGCGCAGCTGCGACAGGCTGGGGGTCATGATGTTGGCCATTACCTGCGGGCGGGCCATTGCGTCCAGTACGGCGGCCGGGGTGTGGCCGAAGCCGAGCATGCCGTAGCCGCCGGCGTCGTACAGCACGGCGCCCTTCAGGGTGACCACCCACGGGCCGCGCGCGGCGAGCGCGATGTAGGGATTGATAGCGTCGTCGGCGTAGAAGTTGACGTAGCCGGATTGCACGGCGCGCAGCTGGTCCGCTTCGTCCATGGCCAGCAGTTCGGAGAACTCGTCCTGCAGGCGCGCGTGCTCTGCCGCGGCGGCCTCGATGGCGGCGACCAGGTCCGGGTGGCCCTTGGCCAGCCGTTCGACGGCGGTATCGTCCAGACCTTGGGTAAGACGCTGGCCCGGGTGGGCGCGCAGCGCGGCGAGATGGTCGATCAGGGCCATGGGAATCCTCGGCAGCAGGCGGCAAACCCGTATTATCGGGAATAAATCGTCATTTGACAGTTGTGAACTGCGCGGATTTGAGGGATATTTCGTCGATTCGACGAATCCCGCCTGTTCAATGAAGCTCACCGACGCCGACCAGCAACTGCTCTCAATGCTCCGTGAGAATGCGCGGGCCTCCACCGCCCAGATCGCGCGCCGGCTCAACCTGTCGCGGACCACAGTGCAGAGCCGGATCGAGCGGCTGGAACGCGAGGGCGTGATCAGCGGCTACACCGTGCGGGTGCACGACGAATACGACCGCAGCCACCTGCGTGCGCACATCATGATCGCCGTGCATCCCAAGCAGATGACCTCGGTGGTGGCGGCGCTGCGCGCGATGCCGGAACTGCGCGTGCTGCATTCGGTCAGCGGCAGCCACGACCTGATCGCCATCGGGGCCGTGCCGACCGTCGGCGACATGGACGTGCTGACCGACCGCATCGGCGCGCTGGAAGGCGTGGAGCGCACCACCTCGTCGATCGTGCTGTCGACCAAGTTCGAGCGTTGACGACGGGCGGCCCGGCGGGCTCCCGTACAATGCACGCCCCCGCAAGGCCCCGACCGTGAAGAAGTCCGATTTCCATTTCGACCTGCCCGAGGCGCTGATCGCGCAGGCGCCGCTGCCGGAGCGTTCGGCGAGCCGGCTGCTGGTCGTGCCGCCGGGCGGTGCGCCGTTCGCCGACCGCCACGTGCGCGACCTGCCCGAATGGCTCCAGCCCGGCGACCTGCTGGTGTTCAACGACACCCGCGTGATCCCGGCACGCCTGTTCGGCCAGAAGGAAAGTGGCGGACGCGTCGAGATCCTGATCGAACGCCTGCTGCCGGACAACGCGGCGCGTGCGCAGGTGGGCGCCAGCAAGTCGCCCAAGCCCGGCGGCCGCATCCGGCTGGATGGCGGCGGCGAGGCGGAAGTGATCGGGCGCGATGGCGAGTTCTACCAGCTGCGTTTCCACGTGCCCGGCGCACTGGAGAGCTGGTTGCAGAAGGCCGGCCGCCTGCCGTTGCCGCCCTACATCCAGCGGGCACCCGGGCAGGACGACGACGAGCGCTACCAGACCGTGTTCGCGCGCGAACTGGGTGCGGTCGCGGCACCGACCGCCGGCCTGCACTTCGACGATGCGCTGCTGGCCACGCTGCGCGACCGCGGCGTGGAGTTCGGCCACGTGACGCTGCATGTCGGTGCCGGCACGTTCCAGCCGATGCGCGTGGACGACATCCACGAGCACCGCATGCACAGCGAATGGCTCAATGTCGGTGCGGCGCTGGTCGAGCAGGTGCGCGCCGCGCGCGCGCGCGGCAGCCGCGTCATCGCGGTGGGCACCACCGTCGTGCGCGCGCTGGAGTCCGCCATGCGGGACGGCGAACTTCAACCGTTCGCCGGCGAGACGCAGATCTTCATCTTTCCCGGCTACCGCATCCGCAGCGTCGACGCGATGGTCACCAACTTCCACCTGCCGGAAAGCACGCTGCTGATGCTGGTCAGCGCGTTCGCCGGCAAGGACCGGATCATGGCCGCCTACGCCCATGCGGTGCGCGAGCAGTACCGGTTCTTCTCGTATGGAGACGCGATGCTGTTGTTCCCGGAGGATGCCAGGTGAATCGTGACCGTTCTGTATCAGAAATCGGATCGTCATTCCGGCGAAAGCCGGAAACCATGTTGATTTTGGCTTCCGACCGCAACACCAACAGCCAAATGGATTCCGGCTTTCGCCGGAATGACGGAGATCGGGTGCGCGGCAGGGTATCCGCATGAGCCGCATGTCCTTCAACCTGCTGACCACCGACGGCGCGGCGCGGCGTGGCCGGGTGACGTTTCCGCGCGGCACCATCGAGACGCCGGCGTTCATGCCGGTGGGTACCTACGGATCGGTGAAGGGCATCCTGCCCGAACACGTGGAAGACCTCGGCGCCGAGATCATCCTCGGCAACACCTTCCATCTCTACCTGCGCCCTGGCCTGGACGTGATCGGCGCGCATGGCGGCCTGCACGGCTTCGCGCGCTGGGACAAGCCGATCCTCACCGATTCGGGCGGGTTCCAGGTCTTCTCGCTGGCGCACCGGCGCAAGATCACCGAGCAGGGCGTGACGTTCGCCTCGCCGGTCGACGGCAGCAAGGTGTTCCTGGGTCCCGAAGAGAGCATGAACATCCAGCGCGTGCTGGACTCGGACATCGTGATGATCTTCGACGAGTGCCCGCCGGTGAACGTCGATGGCAAGCCGGTCGACCCGCGGGTGATCGAACGGTCGATGGAGCTGTCGCTGCGCTGGGCCGAGCGCTCCAAGCGCGCCCACGAAGGCAACGACGCCGCGCTGTTCGGCATCGTGCAGGGTGGGGTGCACCACGATCTGCGCACGCGCTCGGCCGAAGGGTTGAAGGCGATCGGCTTCGACGGCTACGCGATCGGCGGACTGGCCGTCGGCGAGACCGAGCAGGAGCGCAACACCACGCTCGAACACACCTGCCCGCAGCTGCCGGCGGACCAGCCGCGGTACCTGATGGGCGTGGGCCGGCCGGAGGACCTGGTGGAGGCGGTGGCGCGCGGCGTGGACATGTTCGACTGCGTCATGCCGACCCGCAACGCGCGCAACGGCCACTACTTCACCTCGTCGGGCACCGTGCGCATCCGCAATTCGAAGTACGAGCACGACCTGCAGCCCATCGAGCCAGGCTGCGGCTGCTATGCCTGCCGCAACGGCTTCACCCGCAGCTACCTGCGCCACCTGGACCGCTGCAACGAGATGCTGGCGCCGATGCTGGGCACGCTGCACAACCTCTGGTACTACCAGCAGGTGATGGCGCAGATGCGGGCCGCCATTGCCGAGGGGCGGTTCGAGGCCTTCCGGGCGGGCTTCTACGCCGCACGCGGGACCGAGCCGCCGTCCGGCTGACGCCCCGACGACCTGCCGGTCCTGCGTCCCCGGGGAACCATCCGGCGCCGACGCGGTCTTTTCCGGTCCGGGCGGATGGGGGCGCCCGGGCGGGCCCTTCCGGCGCGTGGCATAATCCCCGGCTGCTTTTCATACCCAATGGACAAGTCCATGAATCTGCTTGATTTCCTCGTTGCCCCCGTTCTCGCCCAGGCCGCACCGGCCCAGCAGGGCATGGGCGGCTTCGGCCTGCTGATGCCGATCGCGCTGATCGCCATCATGTACTTCCTGATGATCCGCCCGCAGATGAAGCGCGCCAAGGAGCACCGTTCCATGCTGGACAAGCTGTCCAAGGGCGACGAAGTCATCACCTCGGGCGGCATCGCCGGCACGGTCACCGACATCGGCGACAACTTCGTCACCCTGGAAGTGGCCGACAACGTGCGCGTGCGCGTGCAGAAGGCCGCCGTGGGCAATGTGCTGCCGAAGGGCACGCTGAAGTCCGCCTGATCCGTTCCCCGCGCCGCGGCTCCGCCGCGGCGCGAATCCCGCTGTTTCCGAACCACTGCTGAGCGTACGCCCGGGAAGGGCCTGCGCGGGTCGCCACGATGCTTGAATTCCCTCGCTGGAAATATGTCCTGATCCTGATCGTCGTGTTGGCCAGCGCGCTGTATGCGCTGCCCAACCTGTATCCGCAGGATCCCTCCGTGCAGATCACCGCCAACCGGGGCTTCGCCATCGATGCCGCCCTGCGCGGCCGCGTGGATGACGCGCTGAAGGACGCGGGCGTGCAGGCCAAGGAGATCGACACCGAAGCCGCCAGCATGCTGGTGCGCCTGCCCAGCCTGGAAGCGCAGACGACGGCCAACGACGCGCTGCGCAAGGCGCTGGGCGACGACTACCTGGTCGCCCTGAGCCTGGCGTCGACCGTGCCGGATTGGCTGGGCGACCTCGGTGCCCGGCCGATGGTGCAGGGTCTCGACCTGCAGGGTGGCGTGCATTTCGTGCTGCAGGTCGACCAGAAGGCCGCGCTGGACAAGCGCGTCGACGGTTATCTCGAGGACACCCGCGTCACCCTGCGCGACAAGCGCATCCGCTACACCTCGGTCGAGCGCCGCCCGAACAACAGCATCGTGGTGACGCTGGCCGACGACGAGGACGTGGCCGCCGCACAGCAGGCGCTGGCGCAGACGCTGAGCTCGCGCGGCAACAACGCCGGCACGCTGGCCTCCGGATCCGGCCTGACCTACCAGGCGGCCGGCCAGCAGATCACCATCGGCCTGCCGCAGGCGGAGCTGGAGCAGATCGCCAGCGAGGCGATCGAGCAGAACCTCACCACGCTGCGCAACCGCATCAACGAGATCGGCGTGGCCGAGCCGATCATCCAGCGCCAGGGCAACGATCGCGTGGTCGTGCAGTTGCCGGGCGTGCAGGACACCGCCGAGGCCAAGCGCCTGATCGGCGCGACCGCCACGCTGGAATTCCGTGCCGTGGTGGAAGGCAATGCTGCCGACGCCGTGGCCAGCGGTCGCATCCCGCCGGAGGCCAAGGTCTACCAGCTGCGCGACAACGCCGGTCCGGTGCTGTTGAACAAGCGCGTGCTGGCGTCCGGCGACGAGATGGTCAATGCCCGCGTGGGCGTGGACAACAACGGCCTGCCGGCCGTCGACGTGACCCTCAACAACATCGCCGGCCAGCGCATGTTCGACTACACCAGCGCCAACGTCGGCAAGCTGATGTCGGTGGTCTACATCGAGCGCGTGCCGACCGTGACGATGGTCGACGGCAAGGAAGTGCGCAGCGTGCGCGTGCGCGAGGAAGCGCTGTCGCCGACCCGCATCGCCGGCGTGTTCGGCAAGAACTTCCAGACCACCGGGCTTGAGAAGACCGAGGCCGACAACCTGGCCAAGCTGCTGCGCGCCGGTTCGCTGGCGGCGCCGATGGACTTCATCGAAGAGCGGGTGATCGGCCCCAGCCTGGGCGCCGAGAACGTCGCCCGCGGCACCAAGGCGGTGGTGTATTCCTTCATTTTCGCGCTGGCGTTCTTTCTGGTGTACTACCGCATGTTCGGCCTGATCACCTGCATCGCGCTGCTGCTGAACCTGGTGATGGTGGTGGCGGTGATGTCGCTGTTCGGTGCGACCATGACCTTGCCCGGCTTCGCCGGCCTGGCGCTGACCATCGGCATGTCGGTGGACGCCAACGTGCTGATCAACGAGCGCATACGCGAGGAGCTGCGGGCAGGGGTGCCGCCGCAGGCGGCCATCGCGACCGGTTACGACAAGGCGTCGGGCACCATCTTCGACTCCAACATGACCGCGTTGCTGGCCGGCGTGGCGCTGTACGCGTTCGGTACCGGCCCGCTGAAGGGGTTCGCGGTGACGATGGTCATCGGCATCCTGACCTCCGTGTTCACCGCGGTCACCGTGTCGCGCGGCATCGCCACCCTGATCTACGGCGGCCGCCGCAAGATCAAGTCCATCGCCATCTGACGGGAGACAGAAGATGAGCCTTTTCCCGTTGCGGTTGATTCCGCACACCACCAACTTCAACTTCATGCGCGTGCGCTGGGTGTCGATCGGCATCGCGGCGCTGCTGGCGATCGCCGCGATCTGCGCCATCGCGTTCAAGAACTTCAACTTCGCGCTGGACTTCACCGGCGGCACCGTGGTGGAGCTGCGGTTCCAGACGCCGCCCGACGTCGACGGAGTGCGCGAGCGCCTGGAGGCCGGCGGCTACCCCAGCGCGCAGGTGCAGACCTTCGGGACCGGCAGCGACCTGCTGGTGCGCCTGCAACCGCGCGAGGATGCCGGTACCGCCGAAGGCGCCGAGGCCAGCAATCGCACGGCGGCCGATGTGCTGCGCCTGGCCTCGAGCGAAGGCAATGCCGCGACGGTGATGCGCAGCGAATTCGTCGGTCCGCAGGTCGGCAAGGAACTGGCGCTCAACGGCCTGTACACGCTGCTGTTCGTGGTGATCGGCTTCCTGATCTACATCGCGGTGCGCTTCGAGTGGAAGTTCGCCGTGTCGGCGATCGTCACCACCCTGGCGGACGTGCTGATCGTGGCCGGCTTCTTCGCGGCCAGCGGCATCGAGTTCGACCTGACCATCCTGGCCGGCCTGCTGTCGGTGATGGGCTTCTCGATCAACGACAAGATCGTGGTGTTCGACCGCGTGCGCGAGAACTTCCGCAACCTGCGCGCCGAGCCGATGGAGATCCTGAACCGCTCGATCAACCAGACGCTGTCGCGCACGATCATCACCTCGTTCGTCGCCTTCCTGACCGTGTTCGCCCTGTACCTGTACGGCGGCGGCTCGCTGGAAGGCATGGCGCTGTCGCAGATGATCGGTATCGTGCTGGGCACCATCTCGTCGATCTTCGTGGCGTGCCCGCTGCTGACCATCGGCTTCCTGACCGTCACCAAGCAGGACCTGATGCCGAAGGCGAAGGACGAAGCGCTGCTGGCGCGTCGTCCGTAACGCTTTCCGGCGAAGTACGGAAAAGGCCACGCGATGCGTGGCCTTTTTCTTGGGCGCCGGGATGTGCAGATGCGGGGTGTGGGAGCGACGTAAGTCGCGATCGTAGGCCCCCAAACATCAGGAGACCTTCCGGGCGCTCGGAAGTGGTAAGCCGTGTCATCCCAACATCCCGGGCTGGCAAGGATGGCGGGTTCGCGACTTACGTCGCTCCCACATCCAGAACAGCGGCGGTCAGCCGTTGAACGACGCCGCGTAACCCGACGACACGATGGTCTTCTGCAGCGCCTCGGCGACCTTCAGGTTGCCCGCGACGATCTGGCGGGGCAGGGCGGTGCGGCCGTCGATCTTGCCGAGCGCAGCGCCGCGGAAGTCGCAGACCTTGCCGCCCGCCTCGCGCACCAGCAGTACGCCGGCGGCGATGTCCCAGTCCTTCACGCCGGCCTCGAAATATGCATCGACGCGGCCGCAGGCCACGTAGGCCAGATCGAGCGCGGCCGAACCGGTGCGGCGGATGTCCTCGGCATGCACCAGCAGCTCGCGCACGCATTCCAGCTGCGCACCGGCGCGAGCGCGCTCACGCGGCGGGAAGCCGGTGGTGAGCATGGCGCCGGCCAGTTCCTTGCGGTCGGCCACGCGGATGCGGCGCTCGTTGAGCTGGGCACCGGCGCCGCGGCTGGCGGTGAACAGGTCATTGCGCAGGGGGTCGAAGATCACCGCATCGGTCGGTTCGCCGTTGTCCACCAGGGCGATGGACACGCAGTAATGCGGGAAGCCGCGCAGGTAGTTGCTGGTGCCGTCCAGCGGATCGATCACGAAGGTGTAGCGGCCGTTGATCTGGGCGCCGCTTTCCTCGCCCACGAACCCGTAGTCCGGGTAGGCGCGGCGCAGTTCCTTGATGATGACCTTTTCGGCGTCCGCGTCGACTTCGCTCGCGTAGTCCATCCGCTCCTTCTGCACCACGTTCAGCGCGTCCAGCTTGTTGATGCTCCGCAACAGCACGTTGCCTGCGAGGCGGGCGGCCTTGGTCATGACGGTGACGACGGGCTTTTGCATGCGAACGGACCTCGGACAGGCGTAGGGTGGGGCGAACAAGTGGAAAAGAGCGGCACGGCGCGGAGACCGGCGCGCGCAGTTTACCATTTGCCCCCATGAACACGCCCGTTTCCGTTCCCGATTCCGTTTCCCAGGCCACCGCCGCCCGCCTGCGCGTGGTGCTGGTCGGCACCCAGCATCCCGGTAACATCGGCGCCGCCGCCCGCGCCCTGAAGACGATGGGCCTGGCCCGGCTGGTGCTGGTCGCCCCCGAGGACTATCCGGCCGAGGAGGCGTTCCGGCGCGCCGCCGGCGCCGACGATCTGCTGGGCGATGCGCCGGTGGTGGCCACGCTGGCCGAGGCGGTGGCGGACTGTCACTTGGTGCTCGGCTGCACGGCGCGCAGCCGGCGGGTCCAGCTGGAGGAACACGCGCCCCGCGAGGCCGCCGCGCTGGCCGTGGCGCGGGCGGGGGCCGGGTGCGAAGTGGCGCTGGTGTTCGGTCGCGAGCGCACCGGCCTGAGCAACGAGGAACTGCAGCTCTGCCATGCCGCCGTGCACATTCCGGCCAATCCCGAGTACAGCTCGCTGAACCTGGCTGCCGCGGTTCAAGTGCTGGCCTACGAACTGAGGCTGGCGCTGCTGGAAGGGGCAACGGTGGCGCCCGCGGAGCCGGTCCATCCCGACGAGGTGCCGGCCAGCCATGCCCATGTCGAAGGTTTCTTCGCACAACTCGGCGACACCCTCGACGCGATCGACTTCCACAAGGGGCGTACGCCGGATTCGGCGATGCGCAAGCTGCGCCGGCTGTTCGCCAAGGCCGACCTGACCGAGCAGGAGGTCCGCCTGCTGCGCGGCATCCTGGCCGACGCCCAGCGCATGGCCCGGCTGGCGGGTCAGGGCGGGGCCGGATCACTGTCTTGACTCCCCGTTTTCGGCTAGGCTGCCGCCATCGTTTCGGCGGGCGCCTATCGTTGCGTACAACCTGGTTCCGCCTGGCGCTGGCCGCGATCGGCGCCGCCCTGCTTCCCGCCGCGGTCGCGCCGGCCAGCGCCGCGGGCGACGAGCGCGTCCTCGTCCTCGGCCGCATCAGCGACGACCCCAAGGCGCACTACGAGCAGCTCAAGCCGTTGCTGGACTACGTGGTGCCGCGGATGCGCGACGTCGGCATCACCGAGGGCCGCATCCTGATGGCGCGCGATGCGCAGCAGATGACCAGCTACCTGCGCCGCGGCCGGGTGGACTGGGTCACCGAAACCGCCGGCACCGGCATGCGGTTGCAGGAGCGCGCCGGTGCGCGCCCGCTGCTGCTGACCGAGCGCGGTGGCGTGAGCCGGTACCACGGCGTGTTCTTCGTCCGCCGGGACAGCGGCCTGGAGCGGCTCGCCGACCTGAAGGGGCGCACGGTGGCATTCCAGAACACCGCCTCGACCAGCGCCTACTTCGCACCCTCGGTGGCGCTGTTGGACGCCGGCCAGCGGTTGGAAATCCTGCTCTCGCCGATGGACCGGCCTTCGGCCGATTCGGTGGGCTACGTGTTCGCGCGGTCCGAACTGAACATCGCCGCCTGGGTGCACAAGCGCCTGGTCGATGCGGGCGTGGTGAGCAACCTCGACTGGGACGACGTGCGCCGCATGCCGCCGGCCTTCCGTCGCGACTTCCGCGTGATCCACGAGACGCAGGATTTTCCGCGCGCCCTGGAAATGGTGCGCGGCGACCTGGATCCCAGGATCGAGGCGCGCCTGCGCGAGGTGCTGATGGAGGCGGCCGGCGATCCCGCCGCGCGCGATGCGCTCAACGTCTTCTTCCGCACCACCCGTTTCCTGCCCGTGGACCCGGCGTCGCAGCAGGCGCTGGATGACCTGCGCCGAGGCGTGAGCCGCGTCCGGGAGCAGGTGGAATGAAGCCGATGCGCTTCGGTCTGCAGGCCCGCTTCCTGGCGGCGATGGCGCTGATGCTGGTGGTGGTGATCGCGCTGCTGGGCACCCTGTTGCACCGGCAGAAGGTGATGCAGCAGGAGGTCGCCGACCTCGGGCGCGAGGCCATGCACGGCATGGTCGAGGACAGCCTGCGCCGCCACGGCGAGGCCACCGTGGACCAGCTGGGCGACGCGCTGGCCAATCCCCTGTACTACTTCGACCTGGACACGATCGGCAGCATCGTGCGCTCGGCGCAGAAGGAACCCGACGTCAGTTACGTGCTGGTGTACGACAACCAGGGCCGGATCATCCACGACGGCACGGCGGACATCGCCGTGTACGGTCAGACCATGACCGATCCGCTGGCGTACGAGGCGGTGAACGCGCGCAGCATGCATACGCAGTGGTCGGCGCAGATCGTGGACGTGTCCGAACCGATCATGATCGGCAGCGAGCGTATCGGCGGCGTGCGCGTCGGCTATTCGGTGGCCTCGGTGCGCGCCTACGAAGAGAAGGCCATCAACGCCGCGCGTGCGCGCCTCAACGAACTCGGCGCGCGCCACCTGGGCTGGATCGCGCTGCTGCTGGCGGCGCTGGTCGCGGTCTGCGTGGCGATCATGCTGTATGCGCAGCGCACGCTGGTCCGCCCGATCCGCCAGCTGGCCCGCGCCGCGCACGACATCGAGGTCGGCAACTACAACGGCGAACGCATGTCCAGCGAGCGCCAGGACGAAGTCGGCGAACTGGTGCGCGCGTTCGGCACCATGAGCGACAGCATCGCGCGGCACGACCGCGACGTGCGGCGCATGGCCTACACCGATTCGCTGACCGGCCTGACCAACCGGCTGGCGTTCCGCGAGAGCCTGGACCACCGCCTGATGATGCTGCGCGGCGCCGGCCGCCAGCTGGCGCTGCTGTTCGCCGACATCGACGACTTCAAGCGCGTCAACGACACGCTGGGCCACGAGGCCGGCGACGAAGTGCTGCAGCAGTTCGCGCACCGCATCCGCGATGCGGTCGAGCTGATGGGCGGCGACGATGCGCTGCTGGCGCGCTTCGGCGGCGACGAGTTCGTGATCCTGATCCAGGATGGCGACGTGCGTGGCAGCGCGACCCGCCTGGCCGAGAAGCTGGTGGCCGAGCTGGGGCGTCCCATCGTGGTGCAGGAGCGCCAGGTGTTCCTGGGTACCTCGATCGGCATCACCCTGTTCCCGGAGGACGCCTCCGGCGCGACCGCGCTGATGAAGAACGGCGACATCGCGATGTACCAGGCGAAGGTCGCGGGCAAGAACTGCTACCGCTTCTACAGCCGCGCGATGGACCAGGCGGTGGAGCGGCGCGTGCGCATGGAGCAGGAGTTGCGCGGTGCCTGGGAGCGCGGCGAACTGAGCCTGATGTACCAGCCGGTGTTCCGCATGGCCGACAGCCGCATCGTCGGCGCCGAGGCGCTGCTGCGCTGGCAGCATCCGGAACTGGGCATGGTGGCGCCGTCGGTGTTCATCGACGTGGCCGAGCAGAGTGGTCTGATCGAGAGCATCGGACCGCGCGTGCTGCGCGCCGCCTGCACGGCCGCCGCACGCTGGGGCAACGAGCGCGATGCGCTGGACCCGCTGTTCGTCTCGGTCAACGTGTCGCCGCGCCAGCTGCGCAACGGCGACCTGCCGGACGTGGTGGCCGAGTGCCTGCGCGACACCGGGCTGGCGGCGTCGCGCCTGCATCTTGAGCTTACCGAAACCGCGGTCATCAGCGACGAGGCGCATGCCAGCGCGCTGCTCGCCACGTTGCACCGTACGGGCGTGAAGGTGTGGCTGGACGATTTCGGCACGGGCTTTTCCGGCCTCAGCCACCTGCGCCGCGTGCCGGTGGACGGCGTGAAGATCGACCGCAGCTTCATTGCCGACATGCTGCGCGATCCGGATGATCTGGCGCTGACCACGGCCATCGTCGCGATGGCCCATTCGCTGGGCATCACCGTCGTGGCCGAAGGCGTCGAGAAGGAAGGCCAGTTCAACCTGCTGCGCGAGCGCGGCTGCGACCTGGCGCAGGGCTACTGGCTGGGATATCCGGTCACCGCGGCGGAGTTCGCGCAGCTGGTGGCGTGAGAAGGGGTGCTGTTGTAGGAGCGACGTAAGTCGCGACCGCATGTTGTCCGTGTCGTGACGGCATCAAGGCTCTGAAGATGTGCGGTCGCGACGTACGTCGCTCCTACAGATGCATGCCCAATCAAAACCATCGCGCGATCAGCGCGCTGGTCGCCTCCACCAGGTTGCCCGACAGGAACCCGAACACCACCACCGCGATGCCGCCGGCGATCCACGCCGCCAGCAGCAGTGCGCCGTCGCGTTCCAGCAGGGCCAGCGCGAACAACAGCAGCAGGAAGCCGAACACGTAGTTGGTGAACGGGATGGGCAACGCCAGCAGGATGCCTAGCAGGATCAGCAGCAGGCCGGTGAAGCTGAGCGCGACCCGGTTGTCCAGGAAGCCGGCCATGCGCGGCCGCACCAGTTTCTCCAGCCGCCGCAGCCACGGGGCCATCCGCTGGCGGAAGCGGATCATGGAGCTGCGATGCGGACCGCGCCGGGCGAGGAATGTGGGCAGCCAGACCTTGCGCATGCCGAGCAGCAGCTGCACGCCCACCAGCACCACCATCGGCCCGCCGATCGCACCGCCGACGCCCGGCACCGGAATGAAGGCCGGCAGCACGCCAATGAAGAGCAGCATGCCGAATGCGGCGGGGCCGAAATCCTTCAGCAGGTCGCCGATCCGCAGCACCTCGTCGGGATCGCCGGCCGCGAAGCCATCGAGCAGGGCGGCCGTGCTGGTGTGGTGCGGTGCTTCGTCGGCCGGCATGTCAGACCGCCAGGTCTTCGCCATCGGTCTCGGGCAGTTTCTGCAGCAGCAGCTTGTCGATGCGCGCACCGTCCAGGTCGACCACCTCGAAGCGCCAGCCCGCCCAGTCGACGCGCTCGCCGACGTGCGGGATACGGCCGAAGCGTTCGATCATCATGCCGGCGACGGTGTTGTACTCGTCGTCGTCCGGCAGCGCCACGCCGCCGAGCAGTTCGCGCAGGTCGTCGTTGGGCAGCGAGCCATCGACCAGCAGCGAGCCGTCGTCGCGCACCACCACCAGTGGCGCGTCCTCGGTATTCTCGGTGGCCTGCAGCCGGCCGACCACCGCGCCCATCAGGTCGCTCTGGGTGACCAGACCCTGGATCTCGCCGTATTCGTCCACAACCAGCGCCAGCGACTGCTGCTCTTCGCGGAAGATCTCCAGCAGCTTCATCGCGTGCGTGGACTCGGAGACGAACAGCGGCTCGCGCAACTTGATGAAGAGGTCCGGCTGGGCGGCGCCGAAACGGTCGAGCAGCGATTTCACTTCCAGCACGCCGACCACGTCCTGGTCGTTGCCGCGATACACCGGGAAGCGCGAGAACGCCGACTCGTGCATGGTCTGCAGGTTCTCTTCGTAGGGCGCCGACGCGTCCAGCCAGGTGATCTTCTTGCGCGGCGTCATCAGGCTGTCGGCGGTACGGTCGCCCAGGCGCAGGACGCGGTTCATCATGTTGCGTTCGTCCGCGTCGATCACGCCGGCCTCGTGTCCCTCGGACACCAGCATGCGGATTTCTTCTTCGCTGATGGTGGTGGCTTCGTCCTTGCCGAGGCCCAGCACACGCAGGACCAGGCGCGTGCTGTGGGACAGCAGCCAGACGAAGGGGAACGCGGCTTTCGCCAGCCAGCCCATCGGCACGGCGACGACGCCTGCGATGGTCTCGGGTGCGGTGATGGCCAGGCGCTTCGGCACCAGCTCACCGAAGATCAGCGTCAGGAAGGTGATCAGGGCGACGGCAAGCGTCTTGCCGATCAGTTCGGACCAGGGCTGGGGCTCGCCCACCAGGGTGAAGCTGGCGGCGAGCGAGGGAAAGACGCCCTGCAGTCGTTCGGCGATGGCCATGCCGATGGCTTCGCCACCGAACAGGCCCGTCAGCACGCCGATCAGGGTGATGCCGATCTGCACCGTGGAGAGGAAGTTCTCGGGCTTCTCGGACAGGTCCAGCGCGCGCTGGGCGCGATGGCTGGTCTGGGCCATCTGCTTCAGACGGCTCTTGCGCGAGGTCATGACCGACATCTCCGACATGGCGAAGAAGCCGTTCACCAGCACAAGGGCGAAAACAACAAGCAGCTCAAGCACGGGAGCCTCCGGTCAGAGCGGGGAGGGCCGGCGAGGCGGGCGGGGTCTGTCGCGGGGGACAGTGGGGGGAAGTAGGGTCGTCGTCCATAGGGTGCACCCGGAGGCGCGGGGCGAGTTTAGCAAAGGGGCGCCGGGCGGCGGCGTGAAGCTGAACGAGCCATTCGGCCAGCGGGCGGCGCCCGGGCCCGCTCCCGCGGCGTCCGGGCTGTCCGGAATCGTCACGAAACCGTCATAATTCCGCCCTTGAAGCCGTCCATCCCGTGACGGTGGGACCGCCCGATGTTCTCCCTCCAGACGATCTTCGGCTCCGGCCAGCAGTTCTACACGCTGTTGGACGAGGCCGCCCAAGCCGCCCACGACAGCACCAAGGCCCTGCACACCATGATGAAGGCCACCGACCGCCAGCCGGCGCTCGATGCCTTCAAGCTGGCGCGCCTGCGCGAGCGTGCGGCCTCGGAAAAGATCGGCAAGGCGCTGGTGGACAGCTTCATCACCCCGATCGAGCGCGAGGACATCGAAGCCCTGGGTTCGGCGCTGTACAAGATTCCCAAGCAGGTGGAGAAGTTCGCCGACCGCTACTCGCTGGCCCTGCAGCACCTGGAGGGCATCGACTTCGCGCCGCGCGCGGCGATGCTGGAACAGGCGGCCAGCGTGGTGGTGGAGATGGTCCACGAGATCAAGAAGATGAACATCGATCGCATGACCTCGCTCAACGAGAAGCTGCGCGCGATCGAGAACGAGGCCGACCGGCTGATGCTGGAGCTGTACCGCGACATCTATTCCGGCCGGCTGGACCACCTGCAGATGTTCCTGCTGAAGGAGTTCTTCGAGATCCTGGAAAAGGCCATCGACCGCTGCCGCGAGGCCGGCGTGGTGGCGTACCAGATCGTGCTCAAGAACAGCTGACGGGTCGCGTCCATGCTTACCCTCGTCCTGGTGGTGATCTTCGCCGCGCTCGTCTTCGAGTTCATCAACGGCTTCCACGACACCGCCAACTCCATCGCCACGGTCGTCGCCACCAAGGTGCTGTCGCCGGGCCAGGCGGTGATGCTGGCGGCGGTGATGAACCTGATCGGCGCGCTGACCGGCACCGCCGTCGCCAAGACGATCGCCTCCGGCCTGGTCGATACCAATGTCGTGCAGGTGACCTCGCAGGTGATCCTGTGCGCGCTGCTGGGCGGCATCATCTGGAACCTCATCACGTGGTGGAAGGGCCTGCCGTCGTCGTCGTCGCATGCGCTGATCGGCGGCCTGTGCGGTGCCGCGCTGGCCGCCGCGCACAACGACTGGGGCGCGCTGATCTGGTCGCAGGCGGCCGGCGACTGGACCCAGAACAAGGGCATCCTGTGGAAGGTCGTGCTGCCGATGATCAGCTCGCCGGTCGCGGGCTTCCTGCTCGGCATCGTGGTGATGGTGTTGCTGTGGGCGCTGATCGCGCTGCTGGCCAAGCTCGGCGGCTGGCTCGGTCGACTGGCGCGCCCGCACTTCGTCAACAAGTTCTTCGGCAAGGCGCAGATCCTGTCCGCCGCCTACATGGGCTACGCGCACGGCCACAACGATGCGCAGAAGACCATGGGCATCATCGCGCTGACGCTGTTCGGTGCCGAGGCCAGCGGCGCGCTGGACAACCTGCCGGGCTGGCTGGCGTTCCTGCATCCGGGTGCGGCCGGCGAGCAGGACATCGCCACGTGGATCGTCATCACCTGCGCCATCGTGATGGCCCTGGGCACCGCGATGGGCGGTTGGAAGATCATCAAGACGCTCGGCCACAAGATGGTGAAGCTGCACCCCATCAATGGGTTCGCCGCCGAAACCAGTTCGGCCACCATCCTGACCGTGGCCGCGCATTTCGGCATGCCGGTGTCGACCACGCACAGCATCTCCACCGCGATCATGGGCGTGGGCTTCGCCAAGAATCCGCGCGCGCTGAAGTTCGGCGTGATCGAGCGCATCCTGTGGGCGTGGGTGCTGACGATTCCGGCGGCGGGTGGCATCGCCTACGGCCTGTTGCGGTTGCTGGAATCGATCGGCTGGGCTTGAAGGCCGTGATTCGTGATTCGTGATGCGTGATTCGTGATGGGAAGAAGCTAAAGCAAAGGGCGGGTCGTTGACCCGCCCTTTTTTTGTCTGGAATCGAGTTCTTGGGGAATTCGATAGCGTCGCTCTTGCGAATCACCCATCACCAATCCCCATCACGGCTCCTACAGCAGGTCGCCCTCGGCGGAGAGGGCGCGCTCCATGCTGTCGCCCAGGCCGCCGATTTCCAGCACCAGGCGGTCGACTTCCGCCGGGCTGAGGCTTTCGTAGGGGCGGTTCTCGCAGAGTTGCAGGTAGGGCACGCCGTCGAGTTCGCCGATGGCCAGGTAGCCGACACTGCTCTGCCAGTTGAACTTGAGCGCACGCTTGGCGTCGATGCCGGTCATCGGCGCGATCACCGTGCTCACGCGCAGATAGCCGCGCTCGTCGTCGTTGCCGAGTTCGGACAGGTAGATGGTCTGGTGCCGCTTGCCGTTGTCCAGCGACAGTTCCACGCAGGCGACGTACGGGTCGTGCATGGTGACCTTGTAGCCGGAAGACGTCAGGTGTCCGCGGACCTGCTCGAAGTTGTGCATGGGATGCTCCCCCTGTTGCCGTTGCCGCTATGCTAATCCCGCATGAGCGCCAAGTCTCCCGAAGATCGCATCCTGGCCGCGATCCGTGCCATACCGCACGGTCAGGTGGCCGGATACGGCGAGGTGGCGCATCGTGCGGGCCTGCCCGGCCGCGCCCGCCTGACGGCGCGCATCCTCAGCCGGAACGACGATCCGGCGCTGCCGTGGCACCGCGTGCTGCGTTCGGACGGACGCATCGCGTTTCCGGAAGGCTCCAAGGCCTTCCGCGAGCAGAGCCGGCGCCTGCGCGCGGAAGGCGTGAAGGTGGAGAACGGCCGTGTGAAGCGGCCGCGCAAGGAGGACGATCTGGATGCGGCGCTGTGGGGCCCGGGCGCACGTTGACGCGCGGCACGTATGATGTAACGCGACCGTTCCGAGGTGTGCCATGTTTCCCCGACTTCTTCCCGTCACCCGCAATCTGCTGATTGCCAACGTCGCGGTGTATCTGCTGCAGCTCACGATGGGGGCTGCGTTCCTGGCGTGGTTCGCGTTGTGGCCGGTCGGCCACGGGTTCATGCCGTGGCAGCTGCTGACGTATGGATTCCTGCACGATACCAACGGTCTCGCGCATCTGGCCTTCAACATGCTGGCGCTGTGGATGTTCGGTTCGCCGCTCGAACAGACCTGGGGTACGAAACGTTTCCTGACGTTCTATCTGGTCTGCGTGGCCGGTGCCGGCCTGCTCCAGCTCGCCGTGGGCTGGTGGATGGTGTCCGGCGGTGCGCTGCCGTATCCCACCGTTGGCGCGTCCGGCGGCGTGTTCGGCCTGCTGCTCGGCTACGGCATGCTGTTCCCGCACCACCGCATGATCGTGTTTCCGCTGCCGATGGAGATCAAGGCGCGTACGCTGGTGATCTTCTACGCGCTGCTCGCCCTGGTGCTCGGCTTCACCGGGTTGCAGCCGGGCGTCGCGCATTTCGCGCATCTGGGCGGCATGGTGTTCGGCTGGTTGATGATCCGCTATTGGCGAGGCCAGCCGCCGTTCCGCAAGGGGCCGCGCAAGCCGAGGCCGCCGCACCTGCGCAGCGTCAAGTAGAGCGGGCGGGCAGCACAAAGAAAAACGGCGCGGAGTCCGCGCCGTTTTTCATGGGTCCTGTAGAAGACTCAGCGCCAGATGCGGACCTGGTCCGCGTCCTTGGCCTGCATCGGCTGGCCGGGCTTGCAGGTGAAGGCCTGGGCGAAGGCCGGCTGCTGGGTCAGCGGGCCGTTGGCGCGCCACTGGCCCGGGGCGTGCACGTCGACGGCGGCGCGCTGCGCGGCTTCGGTTTCCGACAGGTTCTGCGCCCACAGCGTGGCCCAGGCCTTGTAGAACGATTGCCTGGCGGCGGCGTTGGCCTGCGGCTCGGCGGTGGCGAAGGCGTCCCAGGCCAGTTCGATGCCGGCCAGGTCGGCCAGGTTCTCGTCGCGCGTCAGCGCACCGTTGACCTTGACGTTCTTCAGGCCGGGGAAGGCATAGCCGTTGTACTGCGCGACCACCTTGTCGCCCAGCGCGTTCCACGCCGCCACGTCGGCCGGCGTCCACCAGTCGCGCAGCTGGCCCTTGGCGTCGACCATGCGGCCCTTGATGTCGAAGCCGCGGCTCAGTTCGTGGCCCACCAGCGCGCCGAATGCGCCGTACTGCACGGCGGCAGGCTGGTTCGCATCGAAGATCTCGTCCTGCAGCACGGCGGCGGTGACGATCAGGCGGTTCTGCGCCAGGTCGTAGGCCAGCGCCGGCTGCTGCGGAAGCACGTCCCAGCGGCGGTCGGCGTTGCCCTTGCCGATGCGCTTCATCTCTTCGCGGTGGCGCCAGGTCGAGGCGATCAGCATGTTGCCGCCGAAGCTGCCGCGGCCCATCGGCTGCACGCTGTAGTCGAGGTCGCGCTTCGGCGTGCCGACTTCGATCTTGAGCCTGTCGAGCTTGGCCTTGGCTTCGGTCTTCGCGGCATCGCTCAGCCAGGTGTTGCGTTCGATGCCGCGCCCCAGCGCATCGCGCACCTGACCGGCGATCTGCTCGGCGCGGCGCTTGTGGTCGGCGGGCACGTAGCGCGCGGCGTACTCCCTGCCCAGCATCGGGCCGGCGGCGAGGTTGATCGCGTCCAGAACCTGCTGCCAGCGCGGTGCGGGCGCGCTTTCGCCGCGCAGCACGCGGCCGCGGAAATCGAACTCGGCATCGCGGAACGGTTTTGCCAGGTAGGGCGCCATCGCATCGCCCACGCGCCAGCGCAGGTAGGCCTTCCACTGGTCGGGCTTGAGGCTGCCGACCAGGCCGTCGAGGCGCTTGAACAGCGCCGGGTCGGCCATCGACACGGTATCGTCGTTGACGCCCTGCACCTTCAGGAAGGCGTCGAGCTGCAGGTTGCGGTACTGCTTGCCCAGGTCCTTCGTCGGTACCGGTGCGTAGTTGGCGAAGGGGCTGCGCAGGTCCACCAGCGGCTTGGACACCTGCGCGAGCTTGGTCTCCAGGTCGATGACCAGCGCCGATTCGGCGTCCAGCTTCGCCGCCGGCGTGCCGGTCAGCGCCAGCACCTGCTTGACGTAGGCGCGGTAGCGGCCGAGCAGCTCGCGCGTGTCGGCATCGGTGCGGATGTAGTAGGCCGGGTCGGGCAGGCCCAGGCCGCCCTGCATGAAGTAGCCGATGTGGCGGTCGAGCGCCTGCAGGTCGACGTCCGGGCTGAAATTGAAGGCCACCGGCACGCCGACCTGGTGCAGCGCGGCGATGGCCGGCGCCACGTCCTTCGGCTTCTTGATGGCGTTGATGCGGTCCAGCAGCGGCGCGATCGGCTTGGCGCCGTCGGCTTCCACCGCGGCCTCGTCCAGGCCGCTGGCCCAGAAATCGCCGAGCAGCTTCTGCACGTTGCCCTGCGGCGACGCCATCGCGGCGTCGAGCAGGGCGCGCTGCTGGTCCAGCGTGCGGCTACGGAAGGCGCCCAGCACGCTGACCGCGCCGGTCTCGGCGGATGCAGGATGCTGCTTCAGCCAGTCCGCGTTGGTGGCGCTGTAGAAATCCGTGCACTGCGCGCTGACGGCCGGCGCGGCGGGGGCGCGCTTCCTGCGCTGGGCTTCGGCATCCGGGGCGCCCAGGGCGATGACAAGGGCGAAGGCGATCAGGGTGGGACGGCCGAGAGCGTGGCGCGGGCTGGGCATCAGGAAAGATCCGGAGTTCAGGGGTCGGGCGATTCTAGCAAGGGAGCCGTCGCGGTCCTGAAGGTCCGCAGGCCGAATCCGGCGCCACGTGGCGGCTTTTGCGGGCGTGCGTCACAGCTCGGTGCCGCGCCCGGAAAAGGAAAGGCCCGGACATGCCGGGCCTTTCCGCATCATGCCGTGATGCGCGGCCTCACCAGATCACGACCTGCTGGTCGCCGGTGCGCACCATCGGATCGCCGGCCTTGCAGGAGAACGCCGCCGCGAACGCCGGCAGATTCGACGGCGCGCCGATGGCACGGAACTGCGCGGGGGCGTGTTCGTCGGTGGCGATGCGGTTCTTCAGCTCTTCCGGCGTGAAGTTGCGGCGCCACACCGTGGCCCAGTTGAGGAAGAAACGCTGGTCGCGCGTCAGGCCGTCGGTCATCGGGTCCGGCGTATCGCCGGCGGCCGCCTTCATCGCGTCGTAGGCCGTGGCCAGGCCGCCGAGATCGGCGATGTTCTCGCCCAGCGTGTGCTTGCCGTTGATCGCCTGGCCGGCGTCGGTGCGGTAGGCGTTGAACTGCGCGATCAGCTTGTCGGTGCGCGAGGAGAAACCCTTGGCGTCAGCCGGGGTCCACCAGTTCTCGAATTTGCCGGTGGCGCCGAAGCGGCTGCCCTGGTCGTCGTAGCCGTGGGTCATCTCGTGGCCGATCACCGCGCCGATGCCGCCGTAGTTCATTTCATCGGTGGCGTTGGGGTCGAAGAACGGCGGCTGCAGGATGGCGGCCGGGAACACGATCTCGTTCTGCAGCGGGTTGTAGTACGCGTTGACCATCTGCGGCGGCATGCCCCATTCGGTACGGTCGACCGGCTTGCCGATCTTGCTCAGGTTCCACTTGTAGTTGAACGCCTGCGCGGCCATCACGTTGCCGTAGTAGCTGTCGCGGCCGGTGGACAGGCCGGACCAGTCGCGCCATTTGTCGGGATAGCCGATCTTGGTGGTGAACGCGGCCTGTTTCTCCATCGCCTTGGCCTTGGTCTCCTCGCTCATCCACGCCAGGTTCTGGATGCGCGCCTTCAGCGCGGTGCCCAGGTTGGCGACCAGCGTTTCCATCTTCGCCTTCGATTCCGGGGTGAACGCGACCTTGACGTACATCTGGCCCAAGGCTTCGCCACTCTGGCTCTCGATGGTTTCAAGCACGCGTTTCCAGCGCTGCTTGATTTCCTTCTGTCCGCGCAAGGTCTTGCTGTAGAAGTTGAACTGCTCATTCGCGAAGGCATCGCTCAGATAGGGCGACGCGCCGTCCACGGTGTGAAAGCGGAGGTATGCGCGCCACGTTGCCGGGTCGGTGTCGCCGAGCATCTTGCTGACTTCTTGGTGGAAAGACGGGATGGCGAACGAGAACTGTGTCAGGCCGGTCACACCCTGTGACTCGAGGAACTTAGTCCACGAGAAATTCGGCGTCAGCTTGTCGGCGTCGACGACGGACACCATGTTGTTGTAGAGGCTCACGTCGCGCGACAGGTCTTCACGCGATTTCGAGGCCGTTGCCAGACGGGTTTCGAACGCCATGATGTCGTTTGCCTGCTTCTGCGCATCCGCTGCGGCGACGCCCGAAAGCTCGAGGACCTTGGTGATATGCGCGACATACGCCGTGCGGATGTCCTTCTTGTCCGCGTCGAAGTAGAAGGTTTTGTCCGGCAGGCCCAGGCCGCCCTGCATGGCGATCGCGGTGTTCATGTCCGGGTTGCTGAACTCCGGCAGCGAGCCGAAGCCGAACAGAAAGTTCTGCCCCTTGGCTGCGGTCTGATTCAGGTACGCCACGATCGCGTCCTTGTCCTGCAGGCCGTCGATGGTCTTCAGCTCGGCGGCGATCGGCTCGATGCCCTGTGCGTTGGCCTTGGCTTCGTCCATGCCGGTGGCCCACAGGTCGCCGACGATCTTCTCCACGCCGGTGGCGTCGGCATGGGCGGCGGCCTGTTCGGCCAACTGCTTCTGGATAGCGGTGGAACGCTCGGCCAGCATCTCGAACGCGCCCCAGCTGGTGCGGTCGCTGGGGATGGCGTTGGCGGCCAGCCACTTGCCGTTGGCGTAGCCGGCGAAGTCGGTGCAGGCGTTCTTGCTGGTGTCCAGGTCACCGAGCTGGAAGCGGTTGACGCCCGGCAGGCTGCTTTCGTCCAGCTTCAGTTCCAGCGCGGCGGGCGCTTTCGCGGCGGTATCGGCGGCGGGCGCGGCGTCGTCCTTCTTCGCACACGCGGACAGGGCCGTGGCCACGGCGACGGACAGCATCAGGATCTGGGGTTTGCGGACAATCACGATCTACTCCGGCCCTGGACAGGGCAATGAAAAAAGGAACCCCCGGGAGGGGGCGTGGCGGCGACTCTACGCCTGTCACCTCAAGGGCAGGTGTGTCGAAGGTCATGCCCTTGGGGGCGCCAGCGGCCATACTGGGCGCCACAGCGAGGAGGACGTCCATGCAGGTCCATTTCCACGGTGCGGCCGGCGAAGTCACCGGCTCCATGCATCTCGTCGAGGCTGCCGGCAAACGCATCCTGCTGGACTGCGGGCTGATCCAGGGCGGTCGCGAAGCCGAGGCGCGCAACGCCGAGCCATTCCCGTTCGACCCCGCCACGCTGGATGCGGTGGTGCTCAGCCACGCGCACATCGACCACGTCGGACGCGTGCCGCTGCTGGTCAAGCGCGGTTTCCGCGGTCCCATCCACACCCAGGGCGCCAGCGCGGAGCTGCTTCCCATCATGCTGCTGGACACCGCCTCGCTGTCCGAATCCGAGGCCGAACGCGCCAATCGCCATCGCCGCCGGGGCGAGCCGGAGGCGCAGCCGCTGTTCTCGGACGAGGACGTGCACGCCACGCTGAAACAGGTGCGCCCGCTGCCGTACGACGAACGCACCACCATCCTGCCCGGCGTGGACATCGCCCTGCGCGACGCCGGCCACATCCTGGGCTCGGCCATCGTCGAGCTGTGGGCGGACGGCCGCAAGCTGGTGTTCTCGGGCGACCTGGGCCCGAAAGGCACGCCGATCCTGCGCGACCCGTCGGTGGTGCAGCAGGCCGACCTGCTGCTGATGGAATCGACCTACGGCGACCGCAACCACCGCGACCGCCCGGAGACGATCCGCGAGTTGGGCGCCATCTTCGAGCACGCCTGGCGCGACCGCGGCAACGTGCTGATCCCGGCCTTCGCCGTGGGCCGCACGCAGGAACTTCTGTACTGGTTCGCGCGCCACTGGGACGACTGGAAACTGTCGCGCTGGCGGATCTTCCTGGACAGTCCGATGGCGGCGAAGGTCGTCGCCGTCTATGGCCGCCACCACGGCCTGTTCGACGAGGACGCGCGCCGCGTGTGGGCGCAATCGCCCAACCCGTTCCGCCCGCCCAACCTGCACATCGCCGAGTCGCTGCAGCAGTCGATGGCGATCAACCAGATCGAGAACGGCGCGATCATCATCGCCGGTTCCGGCATGGCCAACGGCGGACGCATCCAGCACCACCTGCGGTACAACCTGGGCCGTCGCAATGCGCACGTCGTGTTCGTCGGCTACCAGGCCGAGGGCACGCTGGGCCGGCGGCTGGTGGACGGCGCGTCGTGGGTGCACATCCACGGTCGCGACTACCGCGTCAATGCACAGCGGCACACCGTCGGCGGCCTGTCGGCGCATACCGACCAGCAGGGCCTGCTGGCGTGGTACGGCAACTTCCAGCCGGCTCCGCCACTGGTGCTGGTGCACGGCGAGGACCGCGCGCGCGAAGCGCTGGCGGGCGAGATCGGCGAGCGCCACGGCGTGCCTGTGGATCTGGCAAGGCCGGGGATGGTGGTCGACGTCTAGGACGCGCCGCGCGCGTCACGCCCGGTGGGGAGAGACCTCGACCGGGTCCTGTTCGCCGGTATGGCTGAAGCTGCGGTTGCGGCCGGCCTGCTTGGCCCGGTACAGCGCGGCGTCGGCACGGTCGAAAACGTCCTCCGGCCCCGCCTCGTCGCCGGGCAGGTAGGTGTGGATGCCGACGCTGGCGGTGAACGGCGGCGGCGTGCTGGCGGTCGCGCCGTGCGGTTTGCGCCCATGCTGGGCGAGGTCCACGTGGATGGTCGTGGCGATGGTCGCCGCGGCCTGCGCGGAGGTTTCCGGCAGCAGCACCGCGAATTCGTCGCCGCCCAGGCGGGCGACCAGGTCGCGCGGACGCCGCGCGCGGCTGCGCAGGATGCGGCCCAGCGTCTTCAGTGCCGCATCGCCGGCCGCATGGCCCTTGCTGTCGTTGAGCTGCTTGAAGTGGTCGATGTCCATCACCAGCAGCGACAGCGGCTGGCCGCTGCGGCGGGCGATGCGCAGTTCCTGCTCGAGCGCGTGGTCGAAGCGGGTGCGGTTGGCCAGCCCGGTCAGCGCGTCCGACTGCGCCTGCCGGTGCGTGCGCCGCAGCAGCCGGTAGACCCACAGCGACGCGCCCAAGGCCAGCACCAGCAGCGCCGGTACCGGCGAGCACCACAGATGCGCGTAGCGCAGCAGCAGGACCGACAGGATCAGCGCGCCGGCCATCGTCAGCACCGTCGGACGCCAGATCCGGCGCAGACCGGGCAGCAGGGAGAGCACCAGCGGCAGCGCCGAGAGCGTCGCCGCCAGCGCCGCCTGCCAGCCTTCGGACATGGGCGTGATGGCCGCGTCCTTCGCCAGCATGTTCAGCAGGTTGGCCTGGTAATCGGTCCCGCTCATGCTCGCGGTCGGCGGTTGTCCGGGCGCACGGGCCAGCGGCCCCATGCCGGTGGCGCTGACGCCGACCACGATCCAGTTGCCGCGCAGCAGCGAGGCCGGAATGCGCTGGTTGAGGACGTCGGTGTACGAGACGTGGCGGAACGCGTTCGGCGGCGAGGTGAACGGCACGCGCACCTCGTGGTCGCGTACCCAGTCGTAGGGCGAGGCGGGCTCCAGGCCGGTCATCACCAGGCGGCGGCCGGGCAGATCGTCCTGGCTGCCGGGCGGCTGGTCCAGTTGCAGAAGGGCCAGCGCCAGGGCAGGCCAGTGGGGAGAACCCAGTCCGGCGCGCAGGTAGGCGTTGCGGGCCACGCCATCGTCATCCAGCGCCATTTCCGCGTGGCCCAGCGAAGCGGCGGACGCGGCGAACTCGGGAATCGGCATCAGCTCGACCGTCGAGCTGTTGAGCTGCACCGGCTCGGCCAGCACCGGCAGGACCACCCGGCCGCTGCGGCTGATGGCGCGGGCCAGCAATGCATCGCCTTCCGGATCGAACAGCGCGGGCTCGGACAGCAGGATGTTGAAGGCGATGCCCTTCACGTCGGTCAGCCGCAGACGGTCGACCAGTTGCGCGTGCGTGCGGCGCGACCACGGCCAGCGTCCCAGTTCGGCCAGGCTCTTCTGGTCGATGTCGACCACCACGATGCGGGGGTCGGGATCGGGCGCGGCACCGAGCACCAGCCGGTCGTAGACCCAGGCGTCGATCGGCGCGGTCGCACCGGACAGCGTCACCAGGATCGCCAGCGCAGCCGCGCCCACCGCCGTCAGCAGGCGGGGTTTCCACTTGGGCGTGGGCGCGGGGCTGTTCACAGGGCCAGCAGTATGAGCAATGCGCCGGCTCCGGCGCCAACCTTGCACCAGCGGCACGGGACGTCGATCTTCTGCGGCGCCGGGAACGGTCCCTCGAAGCCATCCACGTCGATGGTCTGCGCGCGCAGGTACCAGGTGCCCGAACGCAGGCGGGGCAGGGTGATCTCGGCGCTGTCGACGATCCGGTCGACCTGCGGCCTGTCGAAGTCCGGCGTGCGCGACATCTGGAAGCGGTAGCGCTGGCCCGGCTGGCCCGCGGGCCAGCGGAACGTCACCTCGCGGGTGTCGCCGGTGGCGGCCGATCCGTCGATCTCGGTGACCTCGGCGAGCGGCCGCACGGTGAACGGCACGCGGTCGCCGTAGGGACCGGTCTTGCCGGTGCCGTCCACGCTGCGGATGCGCCAGGCATAGTCGCCGGGCGGCAGCGTGGCGGGCAGGCGGGCGGTGGTGTCCTCGACACGGGCGCCGGCCACGGGCGCGCCGTCGCCGGGCGCGCTGACCTCGTACTCATAGGCGACGGCGCCCGGCGCCTGGGTCCAGCCCAGCACGACCTCCGGTGTGCGCACGACGCTGCCGGCGGTGGGGGCGATCGAATACGGCGGCGCCGGCTGGTCGTCGATGCGCAGCTCGATGACGGCATCGCGTCCTTCCAGTCCATTGGCGGCGATCGCACGGACGCGGACGAAGTAGGTGCCGGCCTCCAGCGCCGGCAGCGTGTAGCGGGGCGCATCGCTCTCCGCATCCACCCGCAGGCTGTCGAAGCTGGGCTGCGTGCCGACCTGGATGCGGTACTGCGCCGCGCCTTCGACGGCGGGCCAGGCCAGGTCGGGGCGGGCGCTCTGCGACAGCGACGGGATGCGCGACAGGTCGGGCGCCGGCAGCAGCGGCAACGGCGCCACGGCGGCCTGGCCCGCGGCGACCACGGCCCCGAAGCCGGGCCGCAGCAGCGTGCCGCGCTGGCGGGGCGCGTTCACCGCCACGCGCCCTTCCAGCACTTCCGTCTGCGAGTAGGTTTCGCCCGCTTCCACCCGGAACGTCGTGCCGCGCACGGCGGACGAGGCCGTCGGCGTCTCGACGATGAAGTTGGCCGCCGGGCCGCGCAGCCGGCGCACGTCGTTGCCGATCCTGCCGCGCTGCAGGCGCAGCCGGGTATCGGCCATGCCGGAGCGCCCGAAGCGGGTCAGGCGATCGAGACGCAGCTCGCTGTCGCCGAGCAGTTGCAGGCGCGAGCCATCGGCGAACTGCAGGCTGAGCGAGGCGTCGGGCGATGTCTTCAGGCTCGCGCCCGTGCCCAGCGACATGCCGCGCGTCACCGACGACTCCCGGCCGGCCGGCGTGCGCGCCACCGCCTGCCCCTGCAGCGCGATCACCCGGGCGGTCGCAGGCTGCCGGTCCAGCCACTGCAACGGGATGCGCAGCGTGCTGCCGGGCGGGAGCTGGTACGGGTTGGCGATGCGGTTGTGTTCCTGCAGGCGTTGCCAGGGGATCGAGGGCTTGAGGTAAGCGCCGGTCACGTCCCACAGGGTGTCGCCCGGCCGGACCCGGTAGATCCACTCCTGCGCCTGCGCCGACCACGATGCCACCAGCAGCATCGCCAGCGCCCAGCACTGCCATTTCCTTCCCTGGATCGTCCGCTTCCGCATCGCCCGTCCTGCCCCCCCGATCAGACAAAGTGTTGATTCGGTCACAATTATAAGCGGCTCCGGGGGCCTTGCTGGCCGGTGACGTCCGTTTTTGTCGTCATCTCCACCCGGCCGTAGGCGCGCTTACGGACGCGTCGCCCAAGGCATCGACGATGCCGGGCCTGCGCCGCCGGGGCGGTACCCGGCGGCCCGGCGCGCGACCTCAGTCGAGGGCTGCCTCGGCACGCAGCTGCCGCTCGCGTTCCTGCCCCAGATAGCGGCGGATGGCGTGCCGCATCAGGTACAGCAGCGGGATCAGCGCGATGGCGGCCAGCATCTTGTAGGCGTAGTTGACCGTGCTGACCGCGAGGAACAGCGAGGTCGGCCACTTCTGCGGCCCCAGCACGAAGGCGATGTAGATCACCACGAAACTGTCCACGAGCTGCGAGACCGCCGTCGAGCCGGTCGCGCGCAGCCACACCCACCGCTCGCCGGTGGCGTTACGGATGCGGTGGAACACGGAGACGTCGATCAGCTGGCCCACCAGGAACGCCACCACCGAGCCGGCGATGGTCCACATGCCCTGGCCGAAGATGGCGGCGAAGGCCTTCTGGTAATCCGGCACGCCCTGCGCCTGCGCCGCCTCCACCCACCAGTCGGCCGGTGCCAGCGCGATGGCGGCGAACGCGAACAGGAAGCCATAGACGATCAACGCCACCGCCAGCCACGAGATGAAGCGCACGCCGCGCTTGCCGAAGAACTCGTTGATGGTGTCGGTCAGCACGAACACGAACGGCCACAGCAGCGTGCCGGCGGTGAAGCTGAGCGAGCCGGTCTGGCCGAACAGGTTCCATTCCAGCGGCGCGATGCCCAGCGTGTCTTCCAGCGCGAAGATCTTGACGCCGATGAACTCGGCCAGCACCGCGTTGGCGCAGAACACCGCCGCCAGCACGATGAACAGGCGGACCGCGCGGTCATCCAGGGTGCCCGGCGCGTGCATGGCTCAGCGGTCTCCGGCGCGGGTGAACGGCATGGTCTCCGGCGCGACGGCGCCGCCGGAAATGATGAAGCTCATGGCCTGGTCCACCGTCCAGTCGGTCGGTGTGAGCAGTTCGACCGGCACGATCTCCAGATAACCCGAGGTGGGGTTGGGCGTGGTGGGCACGTAGACGGCGGCCAGCTCGCGGCCGCTGCCTTCCTCGCGGATCACCCGCGTCACCAGGCCGACCGACTTCATCTCGCGGTGCGGGAAGTCGATCAGCACCACGCGCTGCGTGCTGCCGGGCTTGGTCTCCAGCATGTCCAGCAGCTTGCGCGCGCTGGTGTAGATGACGTTCGCCAGCGGCACGCGCGCGATCAGCGCCTCGAACCAGCGCAGCAACCGCTGCCCGACCACGCGCCGGGTCAGTGCGCCGACGGCGACGATGACGAACAGCGTGGCGACCATGGCGATAGTGTTCTGCACCCACAGACCGCTGAACCAGCCCAGCGATTGCGGGAACGTGGCCGCGATCTGGTGCGACAGCGGCTCGACCCACGGCTTGCTGATGTCGGACAGCAGCACAAAGACGAACTTGATGACGACCCAGGTCAGCCAGATCGGCAGCAGGGTCAGCAGGCCGGTGATGAAGAGCTTCTGCACCGAAACGCGGTGCGTGGAATGGTCGGGGGGCATGCCGTCATTGTAGGCCGGCGCGGTGGGTCAGCAGTAGCGCATCGACAGTGGCGCCGTACGAGCGCAGGCACCCTGATCACTCCGCCCGTCGTGCCTCGGGCTTCAGTCGCACGTAGATCTGCTTGCGCACGCGGGCGACCACTTCGTTCTGCGCGTTGAAGACGTCCGCCGGCATCCACCGCAGGTATTTCTGCCCGTTGGCGGCTTCGGCGCGGATCTCGTCCAGCACGAAGGCATCCAGACGGAACTCGGCGTGCAGCGTGCCCTTGCCGGGTTTGACGAACTCGATCTCCGCCGCCTTGTCCCAGACGTAGTAGTCGCTGCCCAGCCGCTCCTTGGCGAGGATCATCCAGAACGGATCGGTCATCGCGAACAGGCTGCCGCCGAAGTGGGTGCCCACATAGTTGCGGTTCCAGGGGCGCATGCGCAGTTCGACGCGCGCGAAGCTCCAGTCGTCGGCCATTTCGGTGACATGGATGCCGCTGAGCAGGAAAGGTGGCCAGACGTTGAAGATGTGCCGCAGGGTGCCGGGTTTCATACAGGACTGCTTGTGCTGGGTGACGGGGAAGGCTTCGCGGATCAGAACAGGAGGGAGGACATCTTCCTGCGGTACTGGCTGACCAGCGCGTCGTCTTCGATCACGCGGAAGGCATCGATCAGGCTCCTGCGCGCCAGGCCGTCCTCGAACGCGCGGTCGCGCTTGAGCATCTCCAGGAACTGCTCCAGTGCGCCTTCCGAGTCGCCCGCGACCAGGGCGTGCACGCCCAGCAGGTGGCGCGCACGCAGGTCGTCCGCGTTCGCGGCGATCGCTGCGCGAAGGGTGTCCGGCGCCGGCGCATCCTTCAGCGCGGCGGCGAAGCCGAGGCGCGCGCGCGCCTTGACCGCGCGGTCGTCGGTGGCGAGGTTGGCGGGCAGGGCATCGAGCAGGCGTTCGGCCTCGGCGGCGTCGCCGGTCTTCAGCAGGGCGAGGACCAGGTCGAGCTTCAGTTCGTCCTTGTCCGGTTCGGCGGCCACCGCTTCGCGCAGCGCGGCGACCTGCGCCTGCGGATCCAGCGGCACCTCTTCGACGGGAGCATCGGCGGCCGCGGCGGGCTGGATGCCGTGGGACGCCAGGAACTCGCGCAACTGGCCTTCCGGCAGCGCGCCGGGGAAACCGTCCACCAGTTGCCCGTCCTTGACCAGGAACACGGTGGGCACGGAGCGGATCTGGAAGGCCGCCGCGATCTGCTGTTCCTTGTCCACGTCGACCTTGGCCAGCAGGAACGCGCCGTTGTACTCGCCTGCCAGCTTCTCGAGGATCGGGCCGAGCGTCTTGCACGGACCGCACCAGGTCGCCCAGAAGTCGACCAGGACCGGCGCCTCCAGCGACTTGCGCAGGACCTCGGCCTCGAAGGTCTCGGTGGTGGCGTCGAACACGTGGGGCAGGTCGGTCATCGGGTCGCTCGTGGGGATGGGGCGTGGCGGTCAGATGGTGCCGCGGGCGGCAGGATACAAGGTGATGTCAAATTCTTTTGACATTGCCCGGGCGGGATGTCATGCTGAGTTGACATGGTGTTTACCAGGAGTGACATGGCATGCCGTGGCGCGACCACCGATGACCGGCACCCCCATCGCCAACGACATCCGCCGCCTGCGCTTCGCGCGCGGCGAAATGACCCAGCAGGCGCTGGCCGATGCCTGCGGCGTCACCCGTCAGACCATCATCGCGCTGGAGGCGGGGCGCTATGCGCCGTCGCTGGAACTGGCGTTCCGCATCGCGCGGGCGTTCGGCGTAGGGATCGAGGAGGTGTTCCGGTGGGAGGACGCATGAGCGCGGCATTGCGGTGGAGCGGGCCGGCGGCGGCCGCGATGTTCGCTGCTGTGCTGGTCGGGTTCGGCCTGGCGTTGTCCGGGTATTCGCAGGTCTGGCATCCGGTGGCCGTGTTGGGCGCGAAGGGCGTGCCGCATGCGCCGGGCTTCAACGTGCTCGGATTCGTGCTGCCCGGTGTGCTGGCGGCCACGACCGCGCTCGGCCTTCGCCGCCACCTGCCCGCCGACGCGGGCTGGCCGCTGCGCGTGGGCACGCAACTGGTCCTGCTGTCCGCGCTGGGCTTTGCCGCCATGGGGTTGCTGCCGCTGGATCCGTCCGACCTGGACAACCCGGCCAGCAGCCTGCATGCCACGGCATGGATGCTGTGGTGGGTCGCGTTCGTGCCGGGCGCGCTGCTGGTCGCGGTCGGGCTGCGCGGGCGTCCGGCCTGGCGTGTGCTGGCGCGCGCCAGTACCGCAGCGGCACTGCTGGTGCTGTTTGTCGCGCTGCTGGCGGTGGAGTTGATGCCGGCCGGTATCGCGCAGCGGTTCGGCTACGCGGTGTGGCTCGGCTGGCTGTGCATCGCTTCACGCAATCCGCGTGCGTAGAGCGGAGCTTGCTCCGCTGCGCGTGTAGACGTAAACGCCGACGACTCCCGGGGAGCCGCCGAGCAAGCTCGGCGCTACGGTCGGACGGCGCGTGCCATTCGCTGCACAGGCGCGCTGCGGCGCGTTCGTCATCGCGTCATTGGGCGGGTGCGTCGAGGCGCGGGGTCCGATACACCTTGCCGTCCTTCATCACGAAGTCGACTTCCAGCACCGCGTTGATGTCCGCAGTCGGGTCGCCCGGCATCGCCACGATGTCCGCCCGCTTGCCGACCTCGATGACGCCCTGGTCGTCCACGCCCAGCACCTCCGCGGCGCGGATGGTCGCGGACTGCAGCGCGACGTCGGCGGGAATGCCGGCTTCGACCATGTAGAGGAACTCGCGCGCGTTGTCGCCGTGCGGCCCCACGCCCATGTCGGTGCCGAAGGCGATCTTCACGCCGTTGCGGTAGGCCTTGCCGGCGGTCTCCTGGATCAGCGCACCGATGCGCTGCGCTTTCGGACGCACCACCGGCGGGAAGTAGCCGTCGATCTTCGCCTTCTCCGCCACGAAGCGGCCGGCATAGATGGTCGGCACGTACCAGGTGCCCTGCTGCTTCATCAGCCGCATGATCTCGTCGTCCATGTAGGTGCCGTGCTCGATGCTGGTCACGCCGCCGAGAATGGCGCGCTTCATGCCTTCCTTGCCGTGTGCGTGCGCGGCCACGCGGAAGCCGTAGTCGCGGGCGGTGTCGAAGATCGCCTTCACTTCGTCCACGACGAACTGCGGCGCATCGCCGGACTTCGCATAGCTCAGCACGCCGCCGGTGGCGGTGATCTTGATCACGTCGCTGCCGTCCTTGTAGCGCTGGCGCACCGCCTCGCGGGCTTCTTCCGGCGAATTGATCACGCCGTCGGTCGGGCCGGGCGGACCCAACAGGTGCGACAGGCGGTCGTTGTAGCCGTTGGTCGGATCGGCGTGGCCACCGGTGGTGGCGATCGACTTGCCGGCCGCGAAGATGCGCGGACCCTTCACCAGCCCCTGGTTGACCGCATCGCGCAGGTGCGGGGCCACTTCGCCGCCCAGGTCGCGCACGCTGGTGAAACCGGCCATCAGGGTCTTTTCCGCATAACCCACCGAGCGGAAGGCGTAGTCCACGGGGTCTAGGCGGAAGCCTTCCGAATAGCTCTGCGGACTGGATTCGCTGCCCAGGTGCACGTGCAGGTCGGTCCAGCCGGGTGTGCAGGTGCGGTCGGCCAGCACGATGGACTCGGCCTCGGCCAGCTTGGCGCGGCCGGGGATGACCTCGGCGATCTTCCCGTCCCGCACCAGCACGGTGTGCTCGCCCAGGACCTTGCCGCTGCGGGCGTCGAACAGGCGGTCGCAGTGCACCGCCAGGGTGGTGGCCGGCGTGGCGGTTTCGGCGGCATGGGCCGGCACGCCGACGGCGGCCAGGGCGAGGGCGAGCAAGGTCTTGGTCATGGAGGTCCCCGGTTTCGACCCGTCCATGCTAACCGCTGGCGTGGCGGCCCATGGTGCGCTGCGGTACCCTTGGCCGCTTTGCCGTCGCCGTTGCCGCACACCGCCATGTCCACTGTTGCCGAACCCGCTTCCTACGACCCGAAATCCGTCGAATCCCAGGCCCAGTCCTTCTGGGAGGCCCGGCGTGCCTTCGAGGTGGACGAGCAGTCGGACAAGCCGAAGTACTACTGCCTGTCGATGCTGCCGTATCCGTCGGGCGCGCTGCACATGGGCCACGTGCGCAACTACACCATCGGCGACGTGATCAGCCGCTACAAGCGCATGACCGGCCACAACGTGCTGCAGCCGATGGGCTGGGACGCCTTCGGCCTGCCGGCCGAGAACGCCGCGATCAAGAACAGGACCGCGCCGGCCAAGTGGACCTACGCCAACATCGAGCACATGCGCACCCAGCTGAAATCGCTGGGCTACGCGATCGACTGGTCGCGCGAGTTCGCCACCTGCCGCCCCGAGTACTACGTGCACGAGCAGCGCATGTTCACCCGCCTGCTGCGCAAGGGCCTGGCCTACCGCAAGAATTCGGTGGTGAACTGGGACCCGGTGGACCAGACCGTGCTGGCCAACGAGCAGGTCATCGACGGCCGCGGCTGGCGCAGCGGCGCGCTGGTGGAGAAGCGCGAGATCCCGCAGTGGTTCCTGCGCATCACCGACTACGCGCAGGAACTGCTGGACGGCCTGGACAACCTGCCGGGCTGGCCGGATGCGGTCAAGACCATGCAGCGCAACTGGATCGGTCGTTCGGAAGGCCTGGAGATCCAGTTCGTCGTGGAAGGCCAGGATCCGCTGACGGTGTTCACCACGCGCCCGGACACGCTGATGGGCGTGACCTTCGTGTCGATCGCCGGCGAGCATCCGCTGGCGCTGAAGGCGGCCGCGTCCAACCCTTCGCTGGCCGCGTTCCTGGAGGAACTGAAGCACGGCGGCGTGTCCGAGGCGGAACTGGAGACCCAGGAAAAGCGCGGCATGGACACTGGCCTGCGCGCCATCCATCCCATCACCGGCGACAAGGTGCCGGTGTGGGTGGCCAACTTCGTGCTGATGGGCTACGGCACCGGCGCGGTGATGGCCGTGCCGGGCCACGACCAGCGCGACTTCGAGTTCGCCACCAAGTACGCGTTGCCGATCCAGCAGGTCATCGCGCTGAAGTCGCCGAAGAACGACGACGAAAAGATCTACGACCCCACCACCTGGCGCGACTGGTACGGCGACAAGACGCGCGAGGACCTGGAGCTGGTCAATTCCGGCGAGTTCGATGGCCTGGACTACCGCGGTGCCTTCGAAGCCTTCGCCGAGCGCTTCGAGCGCAAGGGCCAGGGCCAGCGCCGGGTGAACTACCGCCTGCGTGACTGGGGCGTCAGCCGCCAGCGCTACTGGGGCTGCCCGATTCCGGTGATCTATTGCCAGCGCTGCGGCGCGGTGCCGGTGCCGGACTCCGACCTGCCGGTCGTGCTGCCGGAGAACGTCACCCTCGACGGCGTGAAGTCGCCGATCAAGGCCGACCCCGAATGGCGCAAGACCACGTGCCCGCAGTGCGGCGCCGACGCCGAGCGCGAGACGGACACGTTCGATACGTTCATGGAATCGAGCTGGTACTACGCGCGCTACACCTCGCCGGGCGCGAAGGACATGGTCGACAAGCGCGGCAACTACTGGCTGCCGGTCGACCAGTACATCGGCGGCATCGAGCACGCGATCCTGCACCTGATGTATTTCCGCTTCTACCACAAGCTGCTGCGCGACGCGCGCATGGTGGACAGCGACGAGCCGGCCACCAACCTGCTGACCCAGGGCATGGTGATCGCCGAGACGTTCTACCGCGACCATGCCGACGGTTCCAAGGACTGGATCAATCCGGTCGACGTGGAAGTCCAGCGCGACGAGAAGTCCCGCGTGGTCGGCGCCACGCTGAAGGCCGATGGCCAGCCAGTGAAGATCGGCCCGGTCGAGAAGATGTCGAAGTCGAAGAACAACGGGGTCGACCCGCAGTCGATGGTCGACAAGTTCGGCGCCGACACCGTGCGCCTGTTCTCCATGTTCGCCGCGCCTCCGGAGCAGTCGCTGGAGTGGAACGAAGCGGGCGTGGAAGGCATGGCGCGTTTCCTGCGCCGGCTGTGGACGCAGGTGCAGAAGCATGCCGCCGACGGCGCGGTGCCCGCGCTGGATGTCGCCTCCCTGACGGCCGAGCAGAAGGCGGTCCGCCGCAAGACCCACGAGACCATCGACAAGGTCGGCCACGACTACGGCAAGCGCCACAGCTTCAACACGGCCATCGCCGCGGTCATGGAGCTGTCGAACACGCTGGGCAAGTTCGACGACGCCAGCCCGCAGGGACGTGCGGTACGGCAGGAAGCGCTGGAGTCGGCGGTGCTGCTGCTGAACCCCATCACGCCGCATGCCAGCCACGCGCTGTGGCAGGTGCTGGGCCATGCGGAGACGCTGATCGAGGACGTGGCATTTCCGCAAGCCGATGCCGCCGCGCTGGTGCGCGATTCGGTGACGCTGGCGGTGCAGGTCAACGGCAAGCTGCGCGGCACCATCGAGGTGGCGGCCGACGCGCCGCGGGATCATGTCGAAGCGCTGGCGAAGGCCGAACCGAATACGGCGAAGTTCCTCGAGGGCCTGGCGATCCGCAAGGTCATCATGGTGCCGGGCAAGATCGTCAACATCGTCGCCGGCTGAGGCCCATGGCTTGCCCGGGCGTTCACGTCCGGTCGGGCTACGCTATTGCCGCCCATGACGGGCTCGTCCAGACTTCGCCCATGATCCGATTCCGCCTGCCCCTCCTCCTGCTCGCCCTGGTCTTCCTGGCCGGGTGCGGGTTCCACCTGCGCAACAAGATCGCCTTGCCGTCCGACTTGGGTCCGGTTCGCGTCACCGCGTCGTCCACGTCGTACAGCGCGCTGGTGACCAGCCTGTCGCGTGGCCTGCAGGCGGCCGGCGCGACCCTGGCGGCGCCGATCGGCGAAGAGGACAGCCCCCAGGCGGCCGATGCGCAGGTCGCCACGCTGCGTGTCGTCTCCGAGCGCTGGGGCGATCTGCCGATCGCGGTGGACCAGTTCGGGCGCGCGCAGGAATTCAGCCTCCGCTACGCGGTGGTGTTCGCCTTCAAGAAGGCCGACGGCACCGACCTGGTGCCGCAGCAGGTCGTGGAGCTGTCGCGCGACTACGTGTCGCCGCCGCAGGACGCCACGGGCACCACCACCGAACGCGAAGTGCTGGCCGAGGAACTGCGCCGCGAGATGGCGGCGTCGATCCTGCGCCGCATCGACGGCGTGGTGCGCTCGGGTCCGGCGCCCGCAGCCCCCTGATGGAACTCAGGCCGGAACAGCTGGCGGCGCGCGCAACCTCCGAGCCGCTGCTGCCGGTCTACCTGATCGCCGGACCTGAGACGCTGCGGGTGCTCGAAGCCGCCGATGCCGTGCGCGCCCATGCGCGTGCGCAAGGCATCGGGGAGCGCGAGGTCTTCGATGCCGACGGCCGCGATTTCGACTGGGGCCAGCTGGAGGCGAGCTTCAACGCGCCCAGCCTGTTCAGCGCCCGGCGTCTGGTCGAAGTCCGCTTGCCGGGCGGAAAGCCGGGCAAGGAGGGCGCCGAGGTGATCACCGCGTTCTGCGCCAACCCGCCCCCCGACGTGGTGCTGCTGATCACTGCAGGCGAGTGGGGCAAGGCTTACCAGGGCAAGTGGAGCGACGCGATTACCCGGGTCGGCGTGCTGGCAGTGGCCTGGGCCATCAAGCCGCACGAACTGCCCGGATGGATCGAAAGCCGTCTGCGCAGCAAGGGCCTGCGCGCCGACCGCGATGCCGTGCAACTGCTGGCCGATCGCGTGGAAGGCAACCTGCTGGCCGCGGCGCAGGAAATCGACAAGCTGGCGTTGCTCAGCGACGGACAGACGCTGGACGTCGAACGCATGGAGTCGCTGGTCGCCAATGCGGCGCGCTACGACGTGTTCCGCCTGACCGACGCCGTGTTGGCCGGGCAGGGCGCGCAGGTGTCGCGCATCCTCGCCGGGCTGCGCGCCGAAGGCGACGTGGTGGCCGGGCTGATGCCGATGATCGTCAAGGAACTGCTGCGCACCGCGACGCTGGCGCGCGTGCAGGCCAATGGCGGCAACCTGGCCGCCGAGATGAAGTCGCAAGGCATCTGGGAAGCGAAGCAGGCGCCTTTCAAGCGCGCGCTGCAGCGCCACGCCGCGCCTGCGCGCTGGGAACGCTTCGTCGCCGAGGCATCGAAGATCGACCGCATCGCCAAGGGGCGCGGCGACGGCGATGCGTGGGTGGCGCTGGAGCGGCTGTTGCTGGCCATCGCCGAGGCGAAGGCCGTACGCCTGCTGGTCGCCTGACCGGGCGATGCTGCACCTCTTCTACGGTGGCACGTTCGACCCGGTCCACAACGGGCACCTCGCTATCGCGCGCGCCGCGCACGGTGCATTCGGGGTGCCGGTCCGCCTGATGCCGGCGGCGGACCCGCCGCATCGCGCGGTTCCCGGCGCCACTGCGGCGCAGCGCGCGCACCTGCTCGACCTGGCCGTGCAGGACGAGCACGGCCTGCGGGTGGATCGACGCGAGCTGGTGCGCGCCCAGCGCGACCCGGCCGCGCGCTCGTACACGATCGACACGCTGCAGGAGCTGCGCGAGGAGCTGGGCCAGGCTGCTCCGATCGCGCTGTTGATCGGCGCCGACAGCCTGCTCGGCCTGCCCACCTGGCGGTCATGGACGGCGCTGTTCGACCTGGCGCATTTCGTCGTTGCCGACCGACCGGGCAGCGGGCTCGATGCCGGTCTCCCGCCTGTCCTGATGGGCCGGCTGGAGGGCCGTTGGACCGACCGGATCGAGGACCTGGGGCAGGCGCCGGCAGGTCGCGTGTTCCGGTTGAACCAGCCGCTCCAGCGGGAATCCGCCACCGAGATCCGCCGCCGTATCGCCGCAGGCGAGGCCTGGCGGCATCTGGTGCCACCCGCGGTCGCGGACGCCATTGCCGACGAAAGGCTTTACGCCTCACGGGCCGCCGACGCCGGTCCGCTATAATCCCGCACGAGTTCCCGGAGCCACCAAGCCTTTGTCCAGCCAAGCCCACGTCATCAAGACCCGCCTCCCCAGCCCGCCGCCGGCCCTGCCGGACCTGCTCGCCACCGTGCATGCCGCGGTGCAGGAACTGAAAGCCAAGGATGTCGTCGAGATCGACGTGCGCGGCAAGTCCAGCGTCGCCGACTACCTGGTCATCGCCTCCGGCACCTCGACCCGCCACGTGAAATCGATCGCCGACGAAGTGGTGAAGTTCGCCAAGAAGCTGGACGTGATGCCGCTGGGCGTGGAAGGCGAGCGTGAGGCCGAGTGGGTCCTGGTGGACCTGGGTGACGTCATCGTCCACGTCATGCTGCCGCGCGTGCGCGAGTTCTACGCGCTGGAACGCCTGTGGACCGTCGGCGACCAGCCGCCGGAAGACGCCGAGACTGCGGACGAATCGCGGCTCTGACCCGATTCCGTGTTCAAGCGACGGCGCCCGGGTGGCGCCGTCGTCGTTTACGGGTCCCTGCTTGTGCTCGCTATCATGCCGTCATGAAATGCCGCCTCATCGCCACCGGCGAACGTGCGCCGACTTGGGTCGCGCAGGGCTTCGCCGAGTTCCAGAAGCGCCTGTCGCACTGGCTGCCGTTCGAACTGATCGAAATCGAGCCGGGACTGCGCGGGAAGGGTCGCGACCCGCAGCGTGCGATCGAGGACGAAGGCAAGCGCGTGCTGGCGGCGTTGCCGAAGAGCGCGCACGTCGTGGCGCTGGAGGTGACCGGCAAGCCGTACTCGTCGGAGCAGTTGGCCCAGCGCCTGGAGCACTGGCGTACGCTGGGCCGCGACATCGCGCTGCTGATCGGCGGGCCCGAAGGCCATGCCCCGGATGTGCTGGCCGCCGCGCACGAAAAATGGTCGCTCAGCCCGCTGACCCTGCCGCACATGCTGGTGCGGCTGGTGGTCGCCGAGCAGGTCTACCGCGCGGCGGCGATGTTGGCGAATCATCCCTACCATCGCGCCTGAGGTGCCCGGATCTTTGTGGGAGCGACGTGAGTCGCGAACGGAAGGCGTGCGCGCCGGGGAGGGTTGAGGTCGGGAGTCAGCGACCCGCTGCGAGCTTGCCGGTGCCCTCTGGTTCGCGGTCGCGACTGACGTCGCTCCTACAGGCAACAACAGAAAAGCCCGCATTCCGGCGGGCTTGTCTGTTTCACGCGAGGGACATCACTGCAGGTTGAACGCGATCGGCACCAGGCCGTAAGCCTGCACCGCCTGTCCGTTCTGCATGGCGGGCTTGAAGCGCCAGGTCTTCAGCACGTGCTGCAGGGCCGAGCGATCGAGGTTGCGGTTGCCGCTGCTGGTCTCGATGGTCACGTCGAGGGGCGTGCCGTCGATGTCGACCAGCACGCGCAGGACCACCGTGCCTTCCACGCCATTCTTCAGTTCATTGATCGGGTAGCGCGGCGAGGTGGCACGGACATATTCCAGCGTCGCGGATGGCAGGGGGCCCGCGACCTCGGTGGTGCCACCGATCTCGCCGCTGTCGACCGCGGGGATGTCGATGACGCGCTCGCTCCCCGATTCCACGAAAACCGGAACATCGACCGTCGGCGTCGTTGGCGCCACAGCAGGCGTCGTCGTGATGGGACGCGGTTCTTCCCGCTTGACGACGGTCTGTTGCTCCTCGATCGGTACGACGATGGGGATCGGATCCTCCTTCTGTATCCAGCGTACTTCCGGCTTCGGCTTGGCCGCAGGCGCGAGGGGAGGCGCCGCCATCGGGATGAGCAGCATCAGCAGGGCGGCGGCGTGAAGGGCGATGGCGGCCGCGATGGCGGCGATGCGGCCGATGTCGATGCGGGTATCGGAACCGTGGGGTAGTGCGCGAACCATGATCCACCTCCTTGAGGGCTGTGAACGGAACAACGCTCGGCCGCAGGGAGTGGGGTTGCAACGTCCCGGCGCCGCACGCCCAGACTGTACTCCGGCGGAGGGCGTCCGCAAGGGGAGGAGCGTTCGACCTTCGGCGTAGTCCGGTGACCGGACTCTCCAACGAAAACGGCGCCACGCAGGGCGCCGTCGTCGCGGGCACGAAGACCGGGGTTACTTGCCCAGTTCGAACACCACGTCCAGGTTGATCGAAACCGTGCTTTCACCCGGCGAGACCGGCGGCGCGCCAGAGGCGTCACGTGCTTCCATCTTGGCCATGGCCATCATCGGCATCGGGCGGAAGCCGCCGTTTCCTTCGGAGATGCTGACGATCCGGCGCACCTTCAGGCCCAGCGACTTCGCGTAGGTCTCGGCGCGGGCCTGGGCCTTCTTCAGCGCGGCCAGACGGGCTTCGTCGTAGACCGGCTCCGGGTTGTCGATCTCGAAACTGGGGCCGTTGATCTGGTTGGCACCGACGCCGGCCAGGGCATCCAGCACCTTGCCCAGTTTGGCGATGTCGCGGACCTTGATGCTGACGGTGTTGTTGGCCTGGTAGCCGGTGATCTTCGGGGCCTCGTTCTCGGCGTAGCGGTACTGCGGATTGAGGCTGATGCCGCTGGTCTGCACGTCCTTGTCGGCGATGCCGGCGGCCTTGATGGCGGCCACCACCTTGGCCATCTGCTCGCTGTTCTGGCGCATGGCGGTGTTGCCGTCGACGGCCTGGGTGACGACGCCGGCCGAGATCGTGGCGATGTCCGGCACGCGCGAGGCCTCGGCCTGCGCCGACACGTTGAGCAGGGTGCCTTCCGGGGCGGCAGCACCGACACTGGCGAGGGTCTGGGCGGAGGCGGTCATGGCAGTGGTTCCGAAGGACAGGGCAAGGGCGAGCAGCAGGGGGCGGATCAGGGTCGGACGCATGGGATCTCCTATCGTGGTTCGGGTGGCGGGCACCCGGGTCGTCGTCGACGCGCAAGGGTGTTCACGATGACATGAACGGGCTGTGATCTGCAGCGGGGTTGCGCGTTCCGGCCGACATCAGCGGCCATTCAGTCAGGCGCCGCGGGTTATTCTTCCGTGATGCTCTACCTGGCCTCCCAATCCCCCCGCCGCGCCGAACTGCTGACCCGCCTGGGGCTGACCTTCGGACGCATCGACCTCGACCTCCCCGAGCAGCGCCAGCCCAACGAACCCGCCACCGACTACGTCCGCCGCGTTGCCCGCGAGAAGGCGGGCGCCGGTCTGTTGAAGGTCATGGGTACGGCCGGCGCGGTCGTGCTGGGGGCCGATACCGAGGTCATCCTGGACGACGAGGTCTTCGGCAAGCCGGTCGACGCCGCCGATGCCGCCGCCATGCTGCGTCGCCTGTCAGGGCGCACCCACCAGGCGGTTTCCGCGGTCTCGGTGGTCAGCGCGTCGCTAGAAGCGCAGGCACTGGTCGTCACCGAGGTCAGCTTCGCCGAGCTGGAAGACGACGAGATCGCCGCCTACGTCGCCAGTGGCGAAGCGATGGGCAAGGCCGGTGCCTACGGCATCCAGGGGCGGGCCGAGCAGTTCGTCACCCGGCTGGCCGGCAGCTATTCGGCGGTGATGGGCCTGCCGCTTTACGAGACCTCCCGGCTGCTGCGCGATTTCGGCATCCATCCGACGGCCACCGCCGCCACCGCGTCAGCCTGAGGACGGACCCATGTCGGAAGAAATCCTGGTCAACGTCACCCCGCGCGAAACGCGCGTCGCGGTGATCGAAAACGGCATGCTGCAGGAACTGCACATCGAGCGCGGCTGGCGCCGCGGCGTGGTGGGCAACATCTACAAGGGCAAGGTGCAGCGGGTGATGCCCGGCATGCAGGCGGCCTTCGTCGAGGTCGGGCTGGATCGCGCCGCCTTCCTGCATGCCAACGACATCGTGCGTTCGTCGCCGGGCGCGGTGGTCGAGGGCGAAGAGGCGCCGCTGCCTGCGCCGCCGGCCGTACCTATCATGGACTTGCTGCGCGACGGGCAGGACATCGTGGTGCAGGTGGTGAAGGATCCCATCGGCAGCAAGGGCGCGCGCCTGACCACGCAGATCAGTATTCCGTCGCGCTACCTGGTGCTGCTGCCGCAGTCGAAGGTGATCGGCGTGTCGGCGCGCATCGAGGACGAGGCCGAGCGCCACCGCCTCAAGCAGGTCGTCAGCGAACTGGCCGGCCTGCATGGCGGCCACGGCTACATCATCCGCACCAATGCCGAAGGCCAGCCGGCCGAGGCGCTGGCCGAGGACATCGCCTACCTGTCGCGCGTGTGGAACGTGGTCGAGCGGCGCGGCCGTGAATCGCCCTCGTGCAGCATCCTGTACGAAGATCTCAGCCTGCCGCTGCGCGCCGTGCGCGACCTGATCCGCAAGGACGTGGAAAAGGTCAAGGTCGACTCCAAGGAAACCCACGAGCGCCTGCAGGCGTTCGTGGCCAAGTACATGCCGGTGCTGGCCGAGCGCATCGAACTGTATTCGGGCGAGCGGCCCATCTTCGACCTGTATGGCGTCGAGGACGAGATCGGCCGCGCGCTGGACAAGCAGGTCCCGTTGAAGTCGGGCGGCTACCTGGTGATCGACCAGACCGAGGCGATGACCACGGTCGACGTGAACACCGGTTCGTTCCTCGGCCAGCGCAACCTCGAGGAAACCGTCTACCGCACCAACCTGGAAGCCGCGCAATCGGTCGCGCGCCAGCTGCGGCTGCGCAACCTCGGCGGCATCATCATCATCGACTTCATCGACATGGACGATCCCGAGCATCGTCGCCAGGTGCTGCGCACGCTGGAGAAGTCGCTGGCGAAGGATCACGCCAAGACCACGGTGTACGAGTTCTCGCCGCTCGGCCTGGTGGAGATGACCCGCAAGCGCACGGTGGAAAGCCTGGCGCGCCAGTTGTCCGAGCCGTGCCCCGAATGCGGCGGCCGCGGCAGCATCAAGACCACCGAAACCGTGACCTACGAGATCTTCCGCGAGATCACCCGCGCGGTGCGCCAGTTCGAGGCCGCGCGCCTGCTGGTGATCGCCTCGCCCAAGGTGGTCGCCCGCATCACCGACGAGGAATCGACGGCGGTGGCGGAACTGGAGGAATTCCTCGGCAAGTCGATCCGCTTCCAGGCCGACGAGCAGTACCTGCAGGAGCAGTTCGATGTCGTGCTGCTCTGAAGCCGTGATTGGTGATTCGTACTGGGTGATTGGCGAAGGCACGGTTCGCTCGCTGCTTGTACGAATCACTCATCGCGAATCACGAATCACCGCGAGCGCAGCGAGCTGATGCCCACGCCGCTGCGCCGTCGTCTGCGCCTGGCCCGTCGGGGTGCCGTGTATGGCATCGCGGTGGTGCTCGTGTGCATGGCGGTGGTGCTCGGCATCGCCAGCCAGGTGTTGCCGTTGGCCGAGCGGCATCCTGACCGCATCGCGGCCTGGCTCAGTGAGCGGGCCGGCCGGCCGGTCGCCTTCGACTCGGTGAAGACGCAGTGGACGCGGCGCGGCCCGCTGTTGCAGCTCGATGGCTTGCGCCTGGGTGAGGGTGACGGCGGCGTCCGCATCGGCCAGGCCGAGGTGCTGGTGTCGATGTACGGCGGCCTGCTGCCGGGCCGTTCCTTCACCGAACTGCGCCTGCGCGGCCTGTCGCTGACCCTGCAGCGCGGCGACGACGGTGCGTGGTCGGTGCGCGGCCTGCCCGGGCAGACGCAGTCCACCGACGATCCGCTGCAGAGCCTGGAAGGCCTGGGCGAACTGCAGGTGATCGACGGCAGGCTGGCGATCATCGCGCCTTCGCTGGGTTGGGACATCCGCCTGCCGGAGATCGACCTGCGGCTGCGCGTGCAGGGCGACCGCGTGCGTGCGGGAACGCGTGCATGGATCCGGCGGGACGCCGCGCCGCTGCATGTCACGGTGGACTTCGACCGCAAGGCCGGCGACGGACGCGCCTACCTGGACGTGTCCGCGGAAGACATCGGCGCATGGTCGCCGCTGCTGCATTACGCCGGCGTGGTCGCCGAGCACGGCAACGGACGCGTGCAGGCCTGGACGGAACTGCGCAAGCATCGCGTGGTGCTGGTGACAGCGGATGTGCGCCTGCGCCAGGTCGCGCTACGGGGCGCGCCGCTGCCGGCGTCCGCCGCGCCGACCCGCATCGGCTTTGAGCAGATGGAAGCGCGCATGCGTTGGCGACTGGTGTCCGGCGGCTGGCGCCTTGATGCGCCACGCCTGCGGGTGGGCACGGCACCGGCCGTGCAGACGCTCGATGGCCTGGTCGTGGCCGGCGGCGAGCGCTACGCGCTGCTGGCCGACCAGGTGGATGCGGCACCGTTGTTCGCCGTGCTGGGGCTCAGCGACCGGGTCGATGCCGGCCTCCGCCGCTGGCTGGTGCAGGCCCAGCCCGGTGCGCGGCTCGCGCGCTTGAACCTGGCCGGCCGCAGGCATGGCGCACTGCATGCGGAAGGACAGCTGCGCGACATCGCGTTCAAGGCGGTCGGCGATTCGCCCGGGCTCAGTGGCCTGGCGGGCGATTTCGAGGGCGACGCCGATGGCTTCCGGCTGCGGCTGGATCCGTCCGCGACGATGCGCTTCGACTGGCCCAGCGGATTCGCCGTGGTGCACGACGTGCGCCTGCGGGGCGACATGCTGGGCTGGCGCGAAGGAAGCGGCTGGCGTGTGGGCACTACGGCGCTGCAGGTGCAGGGCAAGGACTATGCGGCCGATCTGCGCGGCGGCCTGTGGTTCCAGGGCGACGGCACGCGGCCCTGGATCGATCTGGCGGCGGACCTGGCCGACGCGCCGGTGCCGGTGGCGAAGGGCTTCTGGATCCACCACAAGATGTCGAAGACGGCGGTCGACTGGCTGGATGCCGCCCTGGTCGGCGGTACCGTGCACAACGGCCGCGCCATCGTCAGCGGCGATTTGGACGACTGGCCGTTCGTGGCGAACAACGGGCGTTTCGAGGCGGTGGCGCACATCGCGCGTGGTCAATTCAGGTTCCAGCCGGAGTGGCCGCAACTCGAACGGGTCGACGCCGACATCGCGTTCATCGGTAACGGCTTCGAGCTGAAAGGGCGCGGTGCGCTGGCGGAGGTGGACATTCCCGCCTTCCAGGCCGGCATCGCGGATTTCCGCGAGGGCGACCTGAAGATCACCGCGCGCACCGACACCGATTCGGCCCGCCTGCTCTCGCTGCTTCGGCAGAGCCCGCTGCGCAAGAGCTACGGCGAAACGCTGGACCACCTGCAGGCCAAGGGCCCGGTGTCCGCGACCTTCGACCTGCTGCAGCCGCTGCGCGCCGAGCGGCAGGCGCGCAGGAAACTGGCGGGCACCGTGGAGCTGAAAGGCGCGCAATTGTCCGAGACGCGCTGGGACCTGGCGTTCGCCAACGTGCGCGGCAAGGCGAAGTACGACGATGGCGGGTTCGCTTCCGGACCGCTGCAGGTCGTGCACGAGGGCCTGCCGGGCGTGCTGGGCCTGCGTGCCGGCAGCGGCACGCGGGATCGCAGGCAGGCCTTCGAGGCGGATCTCTCCGCCGTGGTGGACGCGGACCGCCTGCTCGACCGTGCGCCCGAGATGACCTGGCTCAAGCCGTACATGGACGGGCGTTCGCAATGGACCGTTGGCGTGGCGATTCCGCGCACGCCGGCGGGCGTCGTGGCCGCACCCACCCAGCTGAGCCTGACGTCGAACCTGGTGGGCACGGCGATGAACCTGCCGGCCCCTATGCGCAAGGCCGCGGCGACGCCGCTGGCGGCGACGGTGCGGGCGCCGCTGCCGATCGGCAGCGGCGAGATCGACGTGGCCTTCGGCGATCTGCTGGCGCTGCGCGCACGCAGCACCAATGGCCAGACGGGCGTGCGCGTCGCACTGGGCAGCGATCACGTGAAGGACGCGCCGCCGCCGTCGGGCCTGGTGGCCACGGGCCGCACCGGCGCGCTGGACGCGATGGAGTGGATCGCGGTCGCACGCGGGGGCGGCGAAGGCGATGGCCTGCCCCTGCGCCATATCGACGTCACCGCCGAACGACTGCTGATGCTCGGATCGGTCTTCCCGGGCACGCGACTGCAACTGGCTCCCGCGCCGCAGTCGCTGGCGATCTCGCTGGATGGCGAGGCCCTGTCCGGCGCGCTGCTGGTGCCCGATGCCAAGGGCGCCGCCATCGCCGGCAAGCTCGCGCGCGTGCATTGGCGCAAGGCGCCGACGGAAGGCGCAGCGACAGCAGGCTCCGGCGCGCGAAGCGCCACCGACGACATCGACCCTGCCGCCGTGCCGCCGCTCTCGCTGGACGTGGAGGACCTGCGGTTCGGCGATGCGCGCCTGGGCACCGCCAAGCTGCGCACCCGCCAGCAGGCGGACGGCCTGTACGTGGACCAGTTGCAACTGCGCTCCCCCGGCCAGCAGATCGACGTGCGCGGCCAGTGGACCGGCACCGGCAACACGGCGCGCACGCGTTTCGCCGCCGACGTGAAGAGCGAGAACTTCGGCGTGCTGTTCGACGATCTGGGCGTCGGCGACCGCGTCGGCGGCGGCCATGGCCAGATCACCGCCGACGCCGGCTGGCCGGGCAGTCCGGCGGCGTTCCGACTGGCAGCGCTGGAAGGCAGCGTGACGCTCGCCGTGCGCGATGGTCATCTGCTGGAAGTGGAACCGGGGGCGGGCCGCGTGCTGGGCCTGTTGAGCGTGGCCGAAGTGCGCCGCCGCCTGATGCTCGACTTCAGCGATTTCTTCTCCAAGGGCTTCGCGTTCAACCGGATCGACGGCGACATCCGCCTCGACGGCGGACTGGCGCGCAGCGACGACCTGATGATCGACGGCCCTGCGGCCGAAATCGTGATCCGCGGCGACACCGACCTGCGCAGCGAGCGGTTCGACCAGACGGTGGACGTGAAGCCGAAATCCGCCAACGTGCTGACGGCCGTCGGCGCCGTCGCCGGCGGTCCCATCGGTGCCGCCGTAGGCGCCGTGGCCAATGCGGTACTGAAAAAGCCGCTGGCCGAGATGGGCGCCAAGACCTACCGCGTCACCGGCCCGTGGAAGTCGCCCAAGGTCGAAGTGGTGGGACGCGAACAGTCGCGTAGCCGCACCGACGAACGCGCCGACGAACGCACCGGCAGTGCCGGCGCTCCCTGAGTCCCGGCGGGTCGGGCCGCTTGCCGCGGTGGTCCTCCGCCCCCATGGTAATGACATGACCCTACCCATCACGCTCGCCGAAACCCGCCTTCTCCTGCCCGCCGGCCTCGACCCGTCCGGCCTCGACCGCGCCTTCGGCACGTTGCTCGGCCCGGGCATCGATTTCGGCGACCTGTATTTCCAGCATGCGCGGCGCGAGAGCTGGACGGTGGAAGACGGCATCGTCAAGGACGGGGCGCATTCGATCGAACAGGGCGTCGGCGTGCGGGCCGTGTCCGGCGAGAAGACCGGCTTCGCCTATTCCGACGACATCAACGCGCAGGCGCTGCTGGAGGCATCGAAGTCCGCGCGCGCCATCGCCCGCGACGGCGCCGCGCATGCGCCACGCACGCTGGTGCGCACCGGCGGCCGCGCGCTGTACGCCGGCGACGACCCCATCGACGCGATGGGCAACGACGCCAAGGTCGAGGCGCTGCGTGCGATCGACCGTTTCCTTCGCGCGGCCGATCCCCGCGTGCAGCAGGTCACCGTCAGCCTGTCCGGCGGCATCGACACAGTGCTGGTCGCGCGCAGCGACGGTGTGCTCGCTTCCGACGTGCGTCCGCTGGTGCGCCTGAATGTGCAGGTCATCGTCGAGCAGAACGGTCGTCGCGAGTCCGGCTATGCGGGCATGGGGGGCCGTTACGGCTATGCCGAGCTGTTCGCCGACGGCAAGCCGGAAGATCTGGCGCGCGAAGCCTTGCGACAGGCGCTGGTGAACCTCGAGGCGATCGACGCGCCGGCCGGCGTGATGCCGGTGGTGCTGGGCAGCGGCTGGCCGGGCGTGCTGCTTCACGAGGCGGTCGGCCATGGCCTGGAAGGCGACTTCAACCGCAAGGGCACCAGCGTGTATGCCGGCCGCATCGGCCAGCAAGTCGCGGCGAAGGGCGTGACCATCGTCGACGACGGCACGCTGCCGGGCCGGCGCGGTTCGCTCAACATCGACGACGAAGGCACGCCGACCAACTGCACCACGCTGATCGAGGATGGGGTGCTGGTCGGCTACATGCAGGACACCCACAACGCACGCCTGATGGGCGTGGCGCCCACCGGCAACGGCCGCCGCGAGTCGTTCGCGCACCTGCCGATGCCGCGCATGACCAACACCTACATGCTGGCCGGCCAGGACGATCCGGAAGACATGATCCGCTCGGTGAAGAAGGGCCTGTACGCGGTCAACTTCGGCGGCGGGCAGGTCGACATCACCAGCGGCAAGTACGTGTTCTCCGCTACTGAGGCCTACCTGATCGAGGACGGCCGCATCACCGCGCCGGTGAAGGGTGCCACGCTGATCGGCAACGGTCCGGAAACCATGCAGAAGGTGAAGATGGTCGGCCACGACCTGGCGCTGGACCAGGGCGTCGGCGTCTGCGGCAAGGACGGCCAGAGCGTGCCGGTCGGCGTCGGCCAGCCGTCGTTGCTGATCGAAGGCCTGACGGTGGGTGGGACGAAGGCGTGATGCATCCCAGCCAGTCCCTTCTCCTGGCGGGAGAAGGTGCTCCGCAGGCGGATGAGGGTGTGGTGGAATTCGTGACGCCTGCGCTGCATGGACTTCGCCGTACCCTCACCCCAACCCCTCTCCCGGCGGGAGAGGGGCTATGGCGCGCCGTCTTCGCTGGTTCCCTGCGCTGCGCGAGCATTCGCCAGCACATCGCGCAAGTTGCGCAACTCGCGGAACGATATGCGTCGGCGCCTTTCCCTTCTCCCATCGGGAGAAGGTGCCCCTCAGGGGCGGATGAGGGTGCGGTGGAATTCGTTACGCCTGCGCTGCAGGGACTTCGCCGTACCCTCACCCCAACCCCTCTACCGAGGGGAGAGGAGCTATGGCGCGTCTTCTTCGCTGCCGTCCTGCGTCGCGCTCGCTTCCGCAAGCAGCTCACGCAGTTCGCGGAACAATTCGCGGAATGCGCGCGGCGGTTTGTTCTTCGCTTTTTCTTCGGCGGCATTGCGCACCAGCTGGCGCAGTTTCTGCCGGTCCGCGGTCGGGAATTCGTCCAGCAGCGCCGCCAGGGCGTCGTCGCCACCGGCGAGCAGGCGGTCGCGCCATTGCTCGGCGCGGTGGAGCAGGGCGGTTTCGCGGCGTGCCGCTTCGCCGCCTTCGTCCATTGCGTCGCGGATCGCTTCCAGCACCTCGTCCTCCTCGCGCCGCATCTGCTTGGCGAGGAACTGCAGCTGGCGCTTGTGGGCGATGTGCGAGGTGATGCGCTGCGTCTCGACGATGTGCGGCATCAGGTCGTCGGGAATCGGCAGGCGCGCCAGCTGCGCGGCCGGCAACGCCACCAGCTTTTCGGCCAGGCTGCGGATTTCCAGCGCTTCGCCCCGTTGCTGGGTGCGGCTGGGGCTCAGGAATTCGCCGGTCTCGGGATCGCGTCCGCGCATGCTGCTGCCTCTCTTTCGCGTCCGCCGCATCGTGCGGGCGCCTGGATTCATTCGATCCGGCCCTGCGGGTGCGGATCACACGACACAAGGATAAAGCATTGAACGCCACCGCCCTGACGTCTTCCGATGACAGCCTTGCCCGGCTCGAACGCCTGGAAGTGCTGTCCCAGCGCCTGCTGGAGCGTGCGCGGGCGCACGGCGCCACCCAGGCCGAGGTCAGCTGCAGCGAGGAGACCGGCCTGAACGTCAACGTCCGCCTGGGCGAGGTGGAGACCGTGGAGTCCACGCGAGACCGCGGCATCGGCGTGACCGTGTACTTCGGCCAGCGCAAGGGCAGCGCCAGCACCGCCGACCTGCGCGAGGAAAGCCTGGAGGCCACCGTGGCGCAGGCCTGCGCCATCGCGCGCTACACCGAGGACGACCCGGCGTCCGGTCTCGCCGACGCGGCACTGATGGCCCGCGATTTCCCTGACCTCGATGTCTGGCATCCGTGGGCGCTGGACACGGATCGCGCGGTGGACCTGGCGCTCGCCTGCGAGGCAGCCGGGCGCGATGCCGATGCGCGCATCGAGAACTCCGACGGCGCCTCGGTCGGCAGCGGCGAGAGCCTGTCGGTGTACGCCAACTCGCACGGGTTCATCGGCCGCGAGCGCGACACCCAGCACACCATCGGCTGCGCGCTGATCGCCGGGCAGGGCGACGGCATGCAGCGCGATGGCTGGTACAGCACGGCGTTGTCGCACCTTGAACTTGAGGATCCGGCGGCCATCGGCCGCAAGGCCGCCGAGCGCACACTGTCGCGGCTGCAACCGCGCTCGCTGGCGACCGGCGAGCATCGCGTGCTGTTCTCCGCCGAGGTGGCGCGCTCGCTGATCGGCCATCTGCTCGGCGCGGTGTCCGGCGGCGCGCTGTACCGGAAGGCGAGCTTCCTGCTCGACCACGCGGGTCGGCGCATTTTCCCGGACTGGTTCGCCATCGAGGAACTGCCGCTGCTGCCGCACGGCCTGCGCTCGGCCGCCTTCGATGCCGAAGGCGTGGCGACGAAGCGCTCGCACCTCATCCGCGACGGCGTGCTGGAGCGCTACGTGCTGGGCAGCTATTCGGCGCGCAAGCTCGGCCTGCAGACCACCGGCAATGCGGGCGGCGTCCACAACCTGCAGGTGAAAGCGAACGCGGGCGGATTCGACGATCTGCTGGCGGGCATGCGCACCGGGTTGCTGGTCACCGAACTGATGGGCCAGGGCGTGAACGGCGTGACGGGCGACTACTCGCGTGGCGCGGCCGGTTTCTGGGTCGAGGAAGGTGCGCTGGCCTACCCGGTGGATGGCATCACCATTGCCGGCAACCTCAAGGACATCTTCGCGGCCATCGAGGCGGTCGGCAGCGACGTGGACCGCCGTTCGCATGTCGGTGTCGGCTCCATCCTGGTCGGCCGGATGACGGTGGCGGGCGAGTAGCCGCAGGGTCCCGCGGCACGCGCATGGCCGACGATCGCACCATTACCCGTTATGCTTGGCATGCGGAGGGCTGCGGGGGAACGCCGCCCTCGACCGCCCACCACACCACTCGGGGAACTCCTACATGAGCGAATTCGACAACGTCACCGCACCGCCGCCGCCGGCCACCGGCGATGCACCGCAGGACCAGCGCACCATGTCGCTGCTGGCCCACCTGCTGGGCATCATCACCGGCCCGATCGGTGCGCTGATCATCTGGCTGGTCAGCAAGGACGACGCCTCCAAGGGGTTCGTCGTGGACCAGTCCAAGGAAGCGTTGAACTTCCAGATCACGGTGTTCATCGCCATCGTGATTTCGTGGATCCTGGCCTTCGTGCTGATCGGCCTGCTGCTGATGCCGCTGGTCGGCATCGCCAACCTGGTGCTGTGCATCATTGCCGGCATCAAGGCCAACAACGGCGAGTCGTACCGCTACCCGTTCGCGCTGCGCCTGATCAAGTAAGCGCTCATTGCGACGAAGAAGAAAGCCCGGCACCGCCGGGCTTTTTTCATGCGTCCGCTCAGTGGGCGCGGTGGATCGCCAGCTCGCCGAGGGCGCGCAGCGCCCCGGCACGGCCGTCGTAAGGCGCCAGCGCGTCGCGCATCCGCGCATCGAGTTCATCCAGCTTGGCCTTTGCGCCTTGCATGCCGAGCAGCGCCGGGTAGGTCGACTTGGCCTGCGCCGCGTCCTTGCCGGCGGTCTTGCCCAACTGGTCGGAACTGGCCTCGATGTCGAGAATGTCGTCGCGCACCTGGAAAGCGAGGCCCAGCGCGCTGGCGAAATCGTCCAGCCGCGACAGCGTGGCCGCATCGGCTCCACCGGCCAGGGCGCCCATGCGTACGGCAGCGCGGATCAGCGCGCCGGTCTTGAGCGCATGCATGCGCTGCAGTCCGTCCAGCGACTGCCGGGTGCCGGTCGCGTCGATATCCAGCGCCTGTCCACCGCACATGCCGGCTGCCCCGGAGGCGTGCGCCAGCGTCGCCAGCCAGGCCACGCGCAGCGCCGCGTCGACGTCGGCCACGGACAGACGTTCGAACGCGCGCGTCTGCAGCGCGTCGCCGGCGAGGATCGCGGTGGCTTCGTCGAAGGCGATGTGCACGGTGGGCTTGCCGCGGCGCAGGTCATCGTCGTCCATCGCCGGCAGGTCGTCATGCACCAGCGAATAGGCGTGGATCAGTTCGACCGCGACGGCGGGCGCATGCAGCGTGGCCTCGTCCGCCTGCAGCAGGGTGCCGCTGGCGTAGACCAGCAGGGCGCGCATGCGCTTGCCGCCTCCCAGTACGGCGTGACGCATGGCGGCGTGCAGGCGGTGCGGGGCGGCGTCGGCCGGCGGCAGGGCGCGGTCGAGATGTCCTTCCAGCGCGGCCGCCCAGGCGGCGAAGCGCGGATCAGCGGCCATCGGGGGCGGGCGCGAAGGGCTCGCCGTTCTCGGGTTGTTCCGGGTCGGTGAGCAGCCGCACGCGCAGTTCGGCCTGTTCGAGCGCCGTCTGGCATTGCCGGTACAGGCCCACGCCGCGCTCGTAGGCGGCAAGCGAGGCTTCCAGGCTCAGGTCGCCGTGTTCCATCTTCTCGACCAGTTGCTCGAGCTCGTCGAGCGACTGCTCGAAATGGGCGACGGGCGAGGCGTCTGCGGAGGTTTTCTTTGCCATGCGGCAAGTGTGGGGATCGGCCGCGGTCAGGTCAAACCCGGCGCGGGCTCAGCCGCGACACCAGCGCAGACCCGCGCCGCGCGCGCGCAACCACGCGTCGCAGTCGGCCGAGAGCACCAGGTCGCCGGCGGCCCACAGCGCGTCGTCGCGCCAGAGCAACGGCAACTGGCGCCGTTCCCAGGGCGGCACGCCCAGCGACTGCAGCACGTCCTTGAGGGCATGCCGGTGCGCGCGACCGGGCAGGGCGATGCGTTCGCCGCCGCGGCGGTCGGTGAGTCGTACCGGGGTGTCGAACGGACCGCCTGCTTCCAGCGCCAGCACGCCGCCGTCCGGCAACCGGAATGGCGCGTTGCCGTCCCAGACGGCGTGCCAGCCGTCCGGCAAGGCAGGACGCAGGCGTTCGGCGTGCAGCAGGCCACGCCAGCGCCGCACGACCGCGCCGCGCCAGGCGAACCCGGCCTGCGCGTCGGCCCGTGCATCGAGCAGATCCTCGTCGATCCGGGCCACGCCTTCGGCAGGCAAGGGCGGCAGACCGAGCCGCTCGATCCAGCACCGCAACGCGCGTGCGCGCGACGCGGCGCAGGCTTCGCGCAACGGAGCGACGTGCAGGGCGGCAGGATCGGCGGTGGCCGCACGCGCGAGCAGCGCGCGATCCTGCGCGTCCAGCAGTTCGCTGGCGTCGGCGCACAGGGCGGCGCTGCGGGCCAGGGCGGCGTCGGCATGCGGCCAGCGTTGCCGCAACAGCGGCAGTACCTGGTGGCGCAGGAAGTTGCGGTCGAAGGCGGTGGAGGCATTGCCCGGATCTTCGATCCACGACAGCGACGCGGCACGTGCGTAGGCCTCCAGCGCGGCGCGCGGCAGCTCCAGCAGCGGGCGCCACAGCCAGCCGGCGCCGAACGCGCGCCATGGCCGCATCGCCGCCAGGCCATCCGGCCCGGAGGCACGCAGGGCGCGCAGCAGGAAGGTCTCGGCCTGATCGTCGCGATGATGGGCGAGGGCGAGGATGTCGCCGGCCTGCATGACCTCGGAGAAGGCCGCGTAGCGTGCGCGCCGCGCTGCGGCCTCCACGCCTTCGCCCCGGGTCGTGTCCACGTGGACGCGCTTTACCTGCAGCGGAACGCCGAGCGTCGCGCACAGGGCATCGCAGTGCTCCGCCCACGCATCGGCATCGGCATGCAGCCCGTGATGCACGTGGATCGCCTGCAGGCCGTGATGGCGCACGACGGGATCGTGCGCCAGCCTGTGCAACAGCACGGTCGAATCGAGCCCGCCACTGAAGGCCACCCACACGCGTCCCGTCGCCAGCGGCGGTGACAGGGCGGGAGCGGCGACGTGGGGAGGCATGCCGCCATGCTAGCGGCGATGCGCATGCCGCGCAGCCGGTCGCGCGCATCGATCCGCCGTTGACAGGGTCTGAACCGGCCAGCGGCGACCATGCGCGTCGCCATCGACACGAAGGAGAACGCATGACGGTTTCGACCGACTCCCCGGCTGCGCAGGAAACCCGCCGCCAGCACGCCCTCGACCGCTACCACATGGTCGACAGCCTGCCGGCCACCGTCTACGACGATCTGGTGAACGTGGCCGCGGCGCTGTGCGGCACGCCCATCGCGGTGGTCTCGCTGATCGACCGCGACCGCCAGTGGTTCAAGGCGCGCGTGGGGCTGGACGACCACCAGACCACGCGCGATACCGCCGTCTGCGATCACGCGATCCGCCAGCCCGATGAGCTGCTGGAAGTGCAGGATCTCAGCGAGGATGCGCGCTTCAACGAGTTCCCCATCGTGACCGGCGAGGTCAAGGCGCGTTTCTACGCCGGCATGCCGCTGGTCACCGCGAATGGCGAGGCGTTGGGGACGGTGTGCGTGGTCGACACCCAGCCGCGCCGTCTCAACAGCCAGCAGAAGGCGTCGCTGCGCGCGCTGGCGCGCGTGACCATGGCGCTGCTGGACGCGCACCGCGTGCAGCACGAATCCCAGGCCATGGGCGCGCTGCAATCCGAGGCGACCGTCGCCGCGACCGACCCTTCCGCGACGCCTTCGGATGCGGGTTACACGGTCGCGATCATCGAGGTGCAGGGCATGGCCGAGGCGGCACGTCGTCTTGGCGAACGCACCCTGGAGCGGCAGCTCCAGGGGCTGGCGGCGGAACTCGAGGCATGTGTGCAGCCGGCGTTGGGCGACCACATCAGCCGCGTCACCGACAGTGCCGAGTACGTCGCCCTCCTGCACGGCGAAGCGCAGGAGGCGCGCATGCAGGCGCTGCGCAAGGCCGCCCTGGAGGCGGGCAGTCGGGACGGCCTGTCGCTGCGGGTGGGCGCGGCGAGCGCCAGGCCGGGCGAGGCCCTGCATGGCGTGTACCTGCGGGCGGAAGAAGACCTCAGCCGGCAGAAGGATGCGGCTGCCCGCGACCGCGTCGCTGCCTGAGGCCCATCCCCGGCGTCGCTCGTTCGTCACCACGGCATGCGGGCAAGGAGGAGGCAGGGCGCGGGAATCTGCGGCATGCTGACCGTTACGTCCGCACGCCCTCGGCAAAGCATGTCCCTCCTGCGTCGTTCCCTCGTCCGTGTGTTGATGGTGCTGGCGATCCTGGTTCCGGCCGCATCGCTGACGATGTATGCGCTCAATCCGTTCGGTGTCCGCTCGATGGACCCGCGGCAACGCATCCTCGGGCATGGCCTCTACCGCATGCCGTCGTCCAGCATGCTGCCCGGCATCGTGCCGGGACAGGTGCTGGTGACCCGCGCGGGCCACTACACCCGGCACCCGCCACAGCGCGGCGATGTGGTAACCCTGCTCCTGCCGGCGCACCAGGGCCAAGTCTGGCTCCAGCGGATCGTCGGCCTGCCGGGCGAAACGGTGAGCATCGTCGACGGCACGGTGCATATCGATGGCGCGGCACTCGAGGAGCCGTATGTCGCGGCGGAAAACGTCAGCGCGGAACATTCGCGCGCGTTCCCGCCGACGCCGGTGCCGCCGGGGCACTACTTCATGATGGGCGACAACCGCGACAACAGCATGGACAGCCGCTTCCAGCCGATGACGCGTCGCGAGGACATCACCGGCAAGGTCGTGCGCGCGATTCCCTGATCCGCCTAGGCGCGCGGCAGCATGGCCAGTTCACGCCTGGCGACCTCGATCCAGTCGCGTTGTTCGCGCTGGTAGTAGCGGGGCGCGACGTCGGAGCGGTCGAGGATTTCCTGGAACACGCTGCGCGCACGGGCATGCTCGCCCTGCCGCTTCAGCAGCAGGCCGAAGCGGGCGCGGGCCTCCTCGCCCGGGTAGCCCTGCACGACGGCTTCGTATTCGTGGATGGCCGCCGCTGCGTCGGCGCTGTCCTCGACGGCGCGTGCATACAGCAGATGGCCATCGCTGGAGCGGAATCCGGGATTGGCGGCGATCAGCGCCTCCAGCGTGGCGCGGGCACGGGTCGAGTCGCCCAGTCCGAACTGCGACTTCGCCAGCCCCAGCATCAGGTCCGGATCGGTGGCATACAGCCCCTTCAGCGCCTGCTCGTACAACTCGGCCGCCTGCGCGTAGTCGCCGCTGCGCAGGCTTTCCTCGGCCAGGCGGCGCCGGTTCTCCGGTGTGTCGGCCGCCTTCAGCAGCCGGGCCGCGTCGCGGCGGTCGCGATCGGGGTCGACACGGTTGCGGACGCTGCGCACGGTACGGCGCGCGGACGGGCTGTTCCGCAGTTCCGGCACGACCTCGGCGATGACGTAGATGATCGCCGACAAGAACGGGAACACCAGCAGGATGAAAACCCAGTACAGCGGACGCCCGGTGCGCACCACATGCACGCAGCAGGCGATCTGGACGGCGTACGTCAGCAGCAGGAGGGGGCTCATGGGGCGGGCGCGGATCTCGATGCCGGACAGGCGACAGGCCGCATTCTAGCCATCGCGATACGCAGCGCGTCCGCCGCGTCGGGAATGCCGGCGTGCGCCGCGCCCCATCGATACCGGTCTGTCAACCGTTCCGGATGGCAGGCAGGGTCGTGATGGGACGGGCTTTTCATCAGTACGACCAGCAGCAGCCGCTCCTCGGCGACGAGTTCGCCCAGCGGCCGGCCGTACCAGGCCCGCGCGGCCTGCTCGATGCCGGTCGCGCCGCGACCGAACGCGCCCTCTGCCAGCAGCGTGTCGACCATCCGGTCCATCTCCCACTGACGACTCACGCGGACGGTGGCTGCCAGGCCGGCGGGATGCCATTGAGCGCCTCTGGCCCGACGCGGTTGCCGCATCATCAGTGATCGTCCGCTATCGCCGAGCAGCGTCAGCTGGGAGCCGAGCGGTTCGTGTTGCCGACCGGAGAAATGCCAGAGCCAGTATCCCCAGACGCTGACAGGATTCAGGCGCGGCACGTCCTGGATGCCGCGTGCATTGACGGCCAGGTAAAGCGCGCGGAGGTCGGGCGTGGCGCGGTAGCGGCTCGGCTCGAGATCGTCGGGCAGTCCGGACGCCCCATGGGCGTACAGACCGAAGCACAGGCCGATGACGAGTGCGGCGACGACCAGCAGGGTTCCGGGGAGGGCTCTGATCCAGGCCATCCCCGGCGAGGGCTCAGGCGGCCTCGTACGCGCCGTAACCGCGCAGGCGCGCGTAGCGCTTCTGCAGCAACTGCTCGACGGGCAGTTGTTCCAGTGCGTCGAGTTCGTTGAGTAGCACGGCCTTCAGGCGGACGGCCATCTGGCGCGGGTTGCGGTGCGCGCCGCCGATGGGTTCGCGCACCACCTTGTCGACCAGGCCCAGGCCGTGCAGGCGCTTGGCGGTCAGGCCGAGCTGTTCGGCGGCGTCCTTGGCCTTGGCGGCGTCCTTCCACAGGATCGAGGCGCAGCCTTCCGGCGAAATCACCGAGTAGGTGCCGTACTCCAGCATCAACGTACGGTCGCCCACGCCGATGGCCAGGGCGCCGCCACTGCCGCCTTCGCCGATCACCGTGCAGATGATCGGGATCTTCAGTTCCGCCATTTCCATCAGGTTGCGCGCGATCGCCTCGGACTGGCCGCGCTCTTCCGCGCCGACGCCCGGGTACGCGCCCGGGGTGTCGATGAAGGTCAGCAGCGGCAGCTTGAAGCGCTCGGCCATCTTCATCAGGCGCAGCGCCTTGCGGTAGCCCTCGGGGCGCGGCATGCCGAAGTTGCGCGCGATCTTGCTCTTGGTGTCGCGACCCTTCTGGTGGCCGATGATCATCACGCTGCGGCCGTCGATGCGGCCCAGGCCGCCGACGATGGCGGCGTCGTCGGCGAAGGCGCGGTCGCCGGCCAGTTCCTGGAACTCGTCGCAGAACACCTTGATGTAGTCCAGGGTGTACGGCCGCGCCGGATGGCGCGCCAGCTGCGAGACCTGCCACGGCGACAGGTCGCGGAAGATCTGCGCCGTGCGCACGCGCAGCTTGTCCTGCAGGGCGTGCACCTCGGCATCGACATTCACCGCCGGCCCGGTGCTGGCGGCGCGCAGGTCCTGGATCCTGGCTTCCAGGTCGGCGATGGGCTGTTCGAAATCGAGGTAGTTCGGATTCATCTGTGGGCCATGGGCCGGAAAGGGGCAAAGTGTAGCCGAAGCGCTCCAGCGGTCACGTACGGGGGGGTAGGGCCGTGATGGCGCGCACGCGGCGCGTCAGTTCGCCCACGGGCGCTGGAACGCGGGCTTGGCCGCGCGCACGCCGGGCATGGCCCGCAGGGCATCCAGCAGCTCCACATCCACGCGCACGGCCTTCTGGCCGTTGAGGTCCAGCATGCCGGCGATGGCGGCGTCTCCGGCGGACATCAGCAGGTCCAGGCGCAGCGGCGTGCCGCCCGGGCGGTGGCGCGACAGCAGCGCATCGACCCGTTCCCACAGGCCCGGTACGCGCAGGTCCAGGCGCAGCTGCAGGCGGTGCGCATGCTGCTGGCAGAGTTGCGCGTAGTCCCACACCTGGCGGATGCGCAGGCTGTAGCCGCCGCTGAACTCGTCCTCGCGCAGGCCGCCCTTGATGACCAGCACGCGGTCGCGCGTCATCAGCGCGCCGAACTCGGCCAGCGCATCGGAGAACGCACTGCATTCGATGCGGCCGCGGCCGTCTTCCAGCTGCACGAACACCTGGCTGTCGCCCTTGCGGCGGACGCCGACCACCTGGCCGGCGACGATCGCGTTGACTTCCGGCCGCCAGCCCTTCTTGTCGCCGCCGGAGGAGCTGGACCAGATGCGGTCGAGCTCGCTCAGGTCGCTGCCGACCAGCGAGCGCAGGTCGTCGCGGTACGGGTCCATCGGGTGGCCGCTGAGGTAGTGCCCCAGCGTCTCGCGCTCGCCGTGCAGCACCTGCATCAGCGGCCACTCGTCGGTGACGGGCAGCTCGATGTGGATGTCGTCGCCGCCGCTGCTGGCCCCGAACATGTCGACGATGCCGGCGTTGCGGTTCTTGCTGATCTGGTCGATCGCTTTCAGCACCTCCGGCAGCTGCAGCGCCAGCGAGGCGCGGTTGCGGCCCAGCGCATCCAGCGCACCGGCGTTGATCAACGCCTCCAGCGCACGCTTGTTGAGCTTGGACGAATCCACGCGCTTGCAGAAATCGAACAGGTCGCGGAACTCGCCACCCTGCCTGCGCGCCTCGACGATGCTCTCGCACACGCCCTGGCCGACGCCCTTCACCGCGCCCAGGCCGTAGCGGATGCTGTTCGCATCGGTGGCCACGAACATGAAGTCGGAGTGGTTCACGTCCGGCGGCATGACGTTCAGGCCCAGGCCGCGCGCCTCGTCGAGGAAGCCGACCACCTTCTCGGTCTTGTCCATGTCCGAGGACAGCGTGGCCGCCATGAATTCGGCCGGATAGTGCTTCTTCAGCCACGCGGTCTGGTAGGCGACCAGCGAGTACGCGGCGGCGTGCGACTTGTTGAAGCCGTAGCCGGCGAACTTCTCCATCAGGTCGAAGATTTCGTCGGCCTTGCGCTCGTCCACGCCACCCTTGGCGGCGCCCCCGCGGAAGATCTCGCGGTGCTTGGCCATCTCGGCCGGCACCTTCTTGCCCATCGCGCGGCGCAGCAGGTCGGCGCCGCCCAGCGAGTAGCCGCCGACGATCTGCGCCATCTGCATGACCTGCTCCTGGTAGACCATGATGCCGTAGGTCTCTTCCAGCATGGTCCGCGTGCGCGGGTCGGGATACTCGAATTCCTCGCGACCGTGCTTGCGCTCGACGAACGACGGGATCATGTCCATCGGGCCGGGACGGTACAGCGCGTTCAGCGCGATCAGGTCCTCGAAGCGGTCGGGCTTGGCTTCCTTCAGTGCACGCCGCATGCCGGTGGATTCGAACTGGAACACCGAGCCGGTGTTGCCGTTGGCGAACACGTCGCGATACACGCTGGCGTCGTCCAGCGGAATGGTGGTGATGTCGACCGGCGGCACGCCGGCGCGGGCGTGGCGTTCGTTGATCGCCTTCACCGCCCAGTCGATGATGGTGAGAGTACGCAGGCCCAGGAAGTCGAACTTCACCAGGCCGACGGCTTCCACGTCGTCCTTGTCGAACTGGGTGACCGGGTTCTTGCCGCGCCCGCCTTCGTCGTGTTCGGCGAACAGCGGGCAGAAGTCCGACAGCGGCGAGGGCGCGATCACCACGCCGCCGGCGTGCTTGCCGGCATTGCGGGTGAGGTCTTCCAGCTGGCGCGCCAGGTCGATCAGGTCGCGGACGTCGTCCTCGTCGCGGTAGCGGTCGATCAGTTCCTGCGAGGCGGCCTCGCTGCTGCCTTCGCCCATCGCGTCCTTCAGCGACACGCCCAGGATGTTGGGGATGAGCTTGGCGACGCTGTCGACCAGGCCGTAGGGGAAGCCGAGCACGCGGCCGGCGTCGCGCACCACCGCCTTCGCCGCCATCGTGCCGTAGGTGATGATCTGGCTGACGCGGTCGCGGCCGTACTTGCGCGCAACGTAGTCGATGACTTCATCGCGGCGGTCCATGCAGAAGTCGATGTCGAAGTCGGGCATCGACACGCGTTCCGGATTGAGGAAGCGCTCGAACAGCAGGCCGTACGGCAGCGGGTCCAGGTCGGTGATCTGCAGCGCCCACGCCACCAGCGAACCCGCACCGGAGCCACGGCCCGGACCGATGGGGATGCCGTGGTTCTTTCCCCACTGGATGAAGTCGGCCACGATCAGGAAGTAGCCGGGGAAGCCCATCTTGCAGATGGTGTCCAGCTCGAAGTCGAGCCGCTTTTCGTAATCCTCGCGCGTGTGGCCGGGCGCCAGCGGATTCTTCTCCAGGCGGGCCTTCAACCCGTCGTGCGACTGGCGACGGATCCAGCTGTCCAGCGTTTCGTCGTCCGGCACCGGATACGCGGGCAGGAAGTAGGTGCCCAGCCGCATCTCGATGTTGCAGCGCTGCGCCAGCGCCACGGTGTTGTCCAGCGCGTCGGGCACGTCGGCGAACAGCTCGGCCATCTGCTCGGCCGACTTCATGTACTGCTCGGCGCTGTACTCGCGCGGACGCTTGGGATCGTCCAGCACGCGTCCGGAGGCGATGCATACGCGGGCTTCGTGCGCGTCGAAATCGTCCGGCGACAGGAAGCGCACGTCGTTGCTGGCGATCACCGGCAGGCCGCGCGTACCGGCGGCATGCAGGGCGAAGGCATTGAAGGCTTCCTCGCCGTCGCGCTGCGTGCGCGTCAGCTCCAGGTGCAGGTCGTCGCCGAAGGCGCGCTGCCAGTCGGCGAGGTGCTGTTCGGCCAGATCATGGCGCCCGGTCAGCGCCAGCCGTCCGGCCAGGCTCTGCCGGCCCATGATGGCGAACAGGCCCTGGTGGTCGGCGCGCAGCCACTCGGGGTCGATGGCGACGCCGTCGGTGCGATGGCCTTCCATCCAGGCGCGCGACAGCAGGCGCGACAGCGACAGGTAGCCGTCGCGGTCGCGGCAGAGCAACGTCACCGGCCAGGGCGCGTCGCTGCCGTCGGCCACCATCACATCGGCGCCGGCGATGGGCTTGATGCCCACGCCCTCGGCGGCCTTGTAGAACTTCACCAGCGCGAACAGGTTGTTGCGGTCGGTCACCGCCAGTGCGGGCATGCCCAGTTCCACCGCCCGGCTCAGCAGGTTGGCCTGCTTGGCCTTTTTCGGGTCGGCATGGTCCGGCTTCTCGGGCACGCGGATGATCGAATCCGCGAGCGAGAACTCGGTGTGCAGGTGGAGGTGGACGAAACGCGAAGACATGCCGGTCCGGGATACTGACGGGGCAGCGTACCGGCGGGGGTGGGGAGGGGCAAGGCTTGACATTCCGGCGTCGCGGAACGGGCCCGTCCGGACAAAAAAAGGCCGCCCGGGGAAAGGCGGCCCAGGGGAAACCCGAGGGCTCGGGATGGGGGTAGCGCGGCGCCACGCGCCGCACCTGATTCAGTGGATGCGGAACATCGGCACCGGTTCCGGCGCATAGCTGCTGAAGCGCACCTGCCGCAGGTGCGATTCCAGCGCGGCTTCGGCGTTGCGCGCGGCCTCCCAGTCGGCGCGGGTGTAATGCAGCGCCTCGTACGCGCATCCGCGCAGCTGCGCTTCGAGGCTGCGCAGGCGGCGGAAATCCAGATAGCGCGCGGTCTCGTCGGCGACCAGCAGCCAGGTGGCTTCGTCCAGCGAGACGCCGGGCTCGCGCAGCAGCGCCATGGCCTGCTGCAGGCGACCGCGCAGGATGGCCGGCGGCGACCAGTCGCAGTCGGCCAGCAGGCTGCGCAGCAGCTGCACGCGCGTGTCGTCGACGGCGAGCAGCGGGGTGGTGGACGTGGCAACAGGATTCAACAGGCTCATGGCGCACCTCGTGGGGGAAGAGGGCTCCCGGGCGTGGTGGAGCGCGGGATGCAGGGTCATCGTGCCCTTGCGCGGAGACGCGTGCGCCTGCTGGAAGCCATCGTGACCATGGGCACCGTGCCGATGGTCACGCGCGTGAATGCCTGTGTGTCAGCGCCCGGCGAGTGCGTCGCGCACGGGCGCGAAGCTGCGGCGGTGATGCGCGCACGGTCCGTGCCGCGACAGTGCCGACAGGTGCGCAGGCGTCGGATAGCCCTTGTGCACGTCGAAGCCGTACTGCGGAAACGTCGCGTGCAGCTGCACCATCAGGCGGTCGCGCGACACTTTGGCCAGGATCGACGCCGCCATGATCGCCGGTTCGATGGCGTCGCCGCCGACCAGCGTCTCGGCCATGCAGTTCAGGCCCTTCGGCGCGCGGTTGCCGTCGATGCGGACCAGTTCGGGGAACGGCTGCAACGCCATGACCGCGCGACGCATGCCTTCCAGGGTCGCCTGCAGGATATTGAGCCGGTCGATCTCGTCCGGTTCGACGAACACCACGCGCCAGGCGAGGGCGCGTTGCTGGATCAGCGGGAACAGCGCCTCGCGCTTCGCCTCGCTGAGTTGCTTGGAGTCGTTCAGGCCCGCGATCGGACGTGCGTCGTCCAGGATGACCGCCGCGACGGCGACCGGTCCGGCCAGCGGGCCGCGACCAGCCTCGTCCACGCCGGCGATGAGGCGGACGACGGGCATCGGGAACAGCGAGGCCGACGTCATCGCACAGTGCCCTCTGTAGGAGCGACGTAAGTCGCGACCGTGCAAATGACAACCACGGAAGCTCGTCCCTTGGCGTGAACGGGTGACGAAGAGCGTTGTCTGGCGGACGGTGATGACTTCACGGCAGGCAGGGTTCTCGGTCGCGACTTACGTCGCTCCTACAGGGGGAACGATCAACTCCGCGACTGCCGCGGCCGCGCTCGCCGAGGCGTCCTGGCGCAGCTGCGCATGCAGCCGCTGATAGACGGGCTGAAGGCCGGCGACGGCCTCCGGTTCGCGGAACCAGCGCAGGACGGCTGAAGACAGTTTGTCCGGCGTGCAGTCGTCCTGCATCAGCTCGGGCGCGATGTCCTCGCCCGCCAGCACGTTCGGCAGCGCGTAACGCTCCACCTTCAGCATCCCCAGGCCCTTGACGATGCGGTACGTCAGCGGCGCGATGCGGTAGCCCACCACCATCGGGCGCTTGCACAGCATGGCTTCCAGCGTGGCCGTGCCGGAGGCGAGCAGGACGGCATCGCTGGCGATCATCGCGTCGCGTGCGCGGCCGTCGAGCAGGCGCCACGCGGCGTCGGCGCCATGTGCGGCGAACTGCGCCTCCAGCGCCTGCCGGCAGGCGGCATTGGCGGCCGGCACGACGATCTGCAGCCCGGGAACCTGCGTGGCGACCAGGCACGCGGCGTCGAAGAAGGCCGGCGCCAGCCGTCCGATCTCGCCGAGCCGGCTGCCAGGCAGCACGGCCAGCACCGGCGCGTCCGCGGGCAGCCCGAGTGCGGCACGCGCGGCGGCCCGGTCCGGCTGCAGCGGGATCTCGTCCGCCATCGGATGGCCGACGAAGCGCGCATCCACGCCGTGCTTCGCGTAGATCGGCGGCTCCATCGGGAACAGGCAGAGCACGCGGTCGGCGCTCCGGCCGATCTTCGCGGCACGCTGTTCGCGCCACGCCCAGACGGACGGGCTGACATAGTGGACCGTGCGCACGCCGCGCTCCTTCAGCCAGCGCTCGACGCCGAGGTTGAAGTCGGGTGCATCGATGCCGACGTAGACATCGGGCTTCCAGTCCAGCACGCGCTGCCGGAAGTCCTTGCGCAGGCGCAGCAGCCGCGGCAGGTGGCGCAGTACTTCGGCCAGGCCCATCACGGCCAGTTCGTTCGCGTCGAACCAGGTGTCGCAGCCGGCAGCACGCATCGCATCGCCGCCGATACCGACGAATTCGGCGTTCGGAAAGCGCGCACGCAGCGCAGCCATCACTCCTGCGCCGAGGCCATCACCGGAGGCCTCGCCGGCGCACAGCGCGATGCGTACACCACGCGTGGCGGGAATCGGGAAGGGGGAATGAGTGAGGGAGGAGGCGAGGAGCGCCGACGGAGAGCCGGCCTGCCCAATCCCGATTCCCGACTCCCGATTCCCGGCACTCACCGCTGCAACGGCCGTTCGCCGCTTTCGATGAACTGCAGCAGCGCTTTCACGTCGTCGCTGGCCTGGGCCTGTTCGGCGAGCTGTTGTTTGGCTTCGGCCAGCGGCAGGCCGGCGACGTACAGCGTGCGGTAGGCGCGCTTGATGGCGGCGATGCGGTCGGCATCGAACCCACGCCGCTTGAGGCCTTCGCTGTTGATGCCGCGCGGCCGGCCGGCGGCGTCGCCCGCGACCATGGTGAACGGGGGTACGTCGCCGCTCAGCAGCACGCCCATGCCGATGAAGGCGTGTGCGCCGACGCGGCAGAACTGGTGCACGCCGGCGAAGCCGCTCATGATCACCCAGTCCTCGATGGTGACGTGGCCCGCCAGCGTCGAGTTGTTGGAGAACACGCAGTGGTTGCCGACGATGCAGTCGTGCGCCACGTGCGTGTACGCGAGCAGCATGTTGTCGCTACCGATGCGGGTGATGCCGCCGCCGGTCCCGGTACCGCGGTTGAGCGTGACGAACTCGCGTACCTGGTTGCGGTCGCCGATCACCAGCTCGACGCGCTCGCCCTTGAACTTCTTGTCCTGCGGATCGCCACCGATGGCGGCGTGACCGGTGAACACGTTGTCGCGGCCGATGCGGGTGGGGCCGGTGACCGTGCAGTGCGGCCCGATCACCGTGCCGTCGCCGATCTCGACGTCGGGACCGACGTAGGCGAACGGACCGATGCGCACGCCTTCGCCCAGCACCGCACCGGGGTCGACGACCGCGCTGGGATGGATGGCGGTGGGGGCGCTCATCTCAGCGGGTGTCCTCGGCGCACAGCACGTCGGCGCAGGCGACCTGTTCGCCGTTGACCGAGGCCACGCCGGTGTAGAAGGCCATGTTGCGGATCAGGCGCTTCAGGGTGACGTCCAGGTCCAGGCGGTCGCCCGGCACGACCATGCGGGTGAAGCGCGCGTTCTCCACCTTCACCATGTAGAACATGCGTCCCGCCGTGTCGCCCTGGTGCGAGAGCTGGGTCAACAGGCCGCCCGCCTGCGCCAGCGCTTCGATGATCAGCACGCCCGGCATGATCGGACGGTCCGGGAAATGGCCGGTGAAGAACGGTTCGTTCTGGGTGATGTTCTTGTAGGCCAGGACGCGCTTGTCCTTCTCGAATTCCACCACCCGGTCCACCAGCAGGAACGGATAGCGGTGCGGCAGCAGCTTGCGGATCGTGGCCGCGTCGACGGGCAGTTGCAGGTCCAGGGTCATCGGGTTTCCTTGTCGGCCGCCAGCACGCGTCGTGCCAAGGCGTCCAGTTGCTTGAAGCGGGCGGCGTTCTTGCGCCAGGTACGGTTGTCGGTCAGCGGCGTGCCGCTGGAATACTCGCCGGGCTCGGTGATCGAGCTGGTCACCAGCGACATGGCGGTGACCACCACGCGGTCGCAGATCTCCAGGTGGCCGAGCACGCCGGCGGCGCCGCCGATCAGGCAGTAGCGGCCGATGCGCGCGCTGCCGGCGGCGGCGCTGCAGCCGGCCATCGCCGTGTGCGCGCCGATGCGGACGTTGTGGCCGATCTGGATCTGGTTGTCGAGGCGAACGTCCTCTTCCAGCACGGTGTCATCGAGCGCGCCGCGATCGATGGTGGTGTTGGCGCCGATCTCGCAATCGTCGCCGATCACCACGCCGCCCAGCTGCGGCACCTTGATCCAGTGCCCGCTGTCCATCGCCAGGCCGAAACCGTCGGCGCCGATCACCGCGCCGGGATGGACCAGCACGCGCTGGCCCAGGCGCACGCGCGTGACCAGGGTGACGCGGGCGACCAGTTCGCAGCCGTCGCCGACCATGCAGTCGTCGCCGATCACGCAGCCCGGGCCGATCGCGCTGCCTTCGCCGATCACGCTGCGTGCGCCGACCACGACGAACGGGCCGACATGCGCGCCCGGGGCAATGCGGGCTGTCGGATCGATGACGGCGCTCGGATGAATGCCGGCGTCGCGGGTGGGCTTGCGTTCGAACAGCGCCGCCATCTTGGCGAAGGCGGTGTACGGATCCTTCGCGATCAGCACGGCCCCGGTCGCTTCCGCGGCATCCTCGGCACGCAGCACCACCAGACTGGCGCGGCTGTCAGCGAGCTGCGCGCGATAGCGGCTGTTGGCGAGGAAGGCGAGCTGCCCCGGCAGGGCGCGCGCCAGCGTGGCCACGCCGTCGATGCGCAGGTCGCCGTCGCCGCGCAGGGCCAGGCCGAAGCGGTCGGCGAGTTCGCCGGAGGTGAAGGAGGGGGCGGTCATCAGGCGCGTAGTTTAGCCCCTGCCGCCGCAGAACCGCTTCCACGGGGGCGTATGGTGGACAGCAGAAAGGGGGCTTTCGCCCCCCTTCGTGCCATCCGGATCGCCCTGCGCTGCGGTCAGAAGCCGCCGCCGAAGGTGAACTGCAGGCGTTCCACCTCGTCCTCGTCTTCCTTCCTCAGCGGGAAGGCGTAGCTGATCGAGATCGGGCCGACCGGCGCGCGCCACAGCAGCGCCACGCCTGCGGATGCGCGCAGCTCGCCGGCGTCGAAGTTGTCCACGCCGTCGAACACGTTGCCGAAGTCGAAGAACGCCGACACGCGCGCCGCATTGGAATCGAACAGCTTCGGGAAGATCAGCTCCACCGAGCCGGTGGTCTTCAGCGAGCCGCCAAGCGGTTGGCCACGGAAGCCGGAGATGACCTCCGAGCGCGGGCCCAGCGTGTTGTCGCGGAAGCCGCGCACCGAGCGCGTGCCGCCGGCGTAGAAGTTCTCGAAGAACGGCAGGCCGGTGGCCACCAGCGTCCGCTGCAGGGTACCGCCATCGGCACAGGTGCCGTCGGCCGATGGTGTGCCAGTGTTCGGCTGGCCGGGGATCTGCGGGTCCGATCCGTTCACGACGCAGATGTAGCGGTAGAGGTCGTCGCCGTAGCTGTCGCCATAGCCGAGTTCGGCGCGGGTGTTCAGCACGAAGGCCGGGCTGAGCGACCAGTACTTGGAGAACTCGTAGTTGAGCTTGTAGTACTGGACCGTGGATCCCGGCAGCGCGACTTCGGCGGACACGCGCTGGTAGGTGCCGCCCGTGGGCATGAAGTAGTCGTTGCGCGTGTCGCGCGCCCAGCCCACTTCGGCACGCCAGGCGTGGAAGGTGCGCTGGCCGACCGCATCGATGTAATCGATGATCGTCTGCGGCGTGGAGCCGCCGAAGGTCAGGATCTCGTTGCTGTCGATGCCGAACAGCAGCGAGACGGTGTCGTTCTCGGTGATCGGCAGGCCCAGGATGCCCTGCGCGGCCGCGCTGGTGGTGGAGTACTGGGCGGTGTTGAAGTCCGAGTAGTCGAACTCGCGCCACCACAGGTTGTAGCCCAGCGACATGCCTTCGTCGGTGAAGAACGGGTTGGTGTACGAGAACGAGTAGCGCTGCAGGTAGTCGCTGCGCTGCGCTTCGACCGACACGCGGTTGCCGCCGCCCAGGAAGTTGTTCTGCGACAGCTGGATGGACGTGGTCAGGCCGGACAGCTGCGAGTAGCCCAGGCCGAACACGAAGCTGCCCGACGTGGTTTCCTTGACGTTGAAGACCACGTCGACCTGGTCGTTGGTGCCGGGGACCGGATTGGTCTCCACGTCGACCGTCTCGAAGTAGCCGAGCCGGCGCAGGCGCACGCGCGAACGGTCCACGGCGACCTGCGAGAACCAGCTGCCCTCGAACTGGCGCATCTCGCGACGCAGGACTTCGTCGGAGGTGCGGGTGTTGCCCTTGAACACGATGCGGCGCACGTTGACGCGCGGACCCGGCACCACCTGCAGGTTGATCGCGACGGTGCGGTTCTCGCGGTCGACGGTCGGAATGGGATTGACCTGCGCGAACGCGTGGCCGATGTTGCCCAGCGTGGCGGTGATGGAGTCGGCCGTCATCTCCAGCAGGACGCGCGAGAACGTCTGCTCCGGCTTGACGATCACCAGCTTCTCGATCTCTTCCTTCGGCAGCACCGTGTCGCCGGTGACCTTCACGTCGGAGATCTTGTACTGCTCGCCTTCGGTGATGCCGGCGGTGATGAACATGTCGCGCTTGTCGGGACTGATCGACACCTGCGTGGAGTCGATGTTGAAGTCCACGTAGCCGCGGTCCAGGTACCAGGAATTCAGGCGCTCCATGTCGCCGGACAGCTTCTCTTTGGAGTACTGATCGTCGCGGCGGTACCACGACAGCCAGCTGGTTTCCTTGGATTCCCAGTTCTCCAGCAGGTCCTCGGTCTCGAACTTCTCGGCGCCGACGACGTTGACGTGCTTGATCTTGGCGGCCTTGCCTTCCTTCACCGCGATGGCCACGTCCACGCGGTTGCGGTCCAGCGGGCTGACGGTGGGCGTGATCTCGACGTTGTACTTGCCGCGGTTGTTGTACTGGCGGACCAGTTCCTGCGTCACCCGGTCCAGGCTCAGGCGGTCGAAGGTTTCGCCCTCGGCCAGGCCGATGTCCTTCAGGCCGGTCATCAGGTCTTCGGTCTTGATGTCCTTGTTGCCGGTCAGCGTCAGCTTGTTGATCGCCGGGCGCTCGGTGACGGTGACGACCAGGATGTCGCCCTGGCGGTCGAGCTTCACGTCCTCGAAGAAGCCGGTCTTGTACAGCGCGCGGATCGATTCGGCGACATTCGTCGGGGTGACCACGTCGCCGCGTTCGATCGGCAGGTAGGTCAGCGCGGTGCCGGTCGAGATGCGCTGCAGGCCATCGATGCGGATGTCGGTCGCGGTGAACGAGGCGTTGCTCAGCGGCGCGGCGGCCACGGGCGCGGCAGCGGGTTCCGTCGTCTGGGCCAGTGCCGGCATGGCGATGGCCGAAGCCAGGGCGAGGGCAAGCAGGCGGCGGGAAGGCAGTCGCGTCATCATTACGTCCGGTTGGAGTGGTTCCTGCGGCGCAGGAGTGGACTGCAGGGCGGCGGTCCGGGGTGCAGCAAGGGGAGGAGCGGCCACCTTGGAGCGGGCCGGCCCGTGGAAGTTCAGGGGCATCAGGTCACCAGACGCGTCATCAGACGCAGGATGTCGTTGTAGAACGCCAGTCCCATCAGGCCCGCCAGTGCCGCCAGGCCCACGTATTGTCCGGCCACCATGTGGCGTTCGCTCAAGGGGCTGCCCTTGACCAATTCAATAAGGTAATACAGCAGGTGGCCGCCGTCCAAGACGGGGATCGGCAGCAGGTTGATGATGGCCAGGCTCAGCGACATGGCCGCCAGGAACCAGAGGAACCAGTCCGGCCCCCGCTGGGCCGAAACATTGGCGACCTGGGCGATGGTGATCGGGCCGGACACGTTCTTCAGCGAGGCGTCGCCGGTCAGCATGCGGCGGATCATGCCCAGCGAGTCCGCCGTCAGCTTGCCGGTCTCGCGCAGGGCGGCCGGTACGGCCGCCAGGGGGCCGAAATGCAGCCGGGCGTCGTAGGCCGGCATCTGCACCTTCTCGGGGGGAGCCAGGCCCAGGGCCCAGTAATGACCCTTGCCGGCCTCGGGGTGCCTGGTCCAGCGCGGGGTCAGCTCGAACGCCAGCCGCTGGCCTTCGCGATCCACCTCGACCATGGCCGCGCCACCGCGCTTGCCCAGCGCATCGACCTGGCGGGCGATGTCGTCGAAGCCATGTACGCGCTGGCCGTCCACGGCCGTCACCGTATCGCCGACCTTCAGCACGCCATCGGCGGCCGAGTCGGGCGTGACCTTGCCGATCACCGCCGGCATGATCGCGTACTGCCAGGTCAGTCCCATCACACCGGTCGCGTTCTCCTGGTCGAAATCTGCAGGCAGCCGGGACAGCGGCAGGGTGCGGGTCACCGTCGAACCGTCTGCGGTTTCGACGTCCAGCGGCACGTCGTCGCGGTCGATGGCGGCCTTGGTCAGCACCATCGACGCGTCGGTCCACGTATCGATCGCCCGGTCGCCGACCCGCACGATGCGGTCGCCGCGCTGGAAACCGGCGTCGGCGGCGATGCCCGAGACGCTACCCAGCGTGGCCGAGTAATCCTGCTTGCCGATCACGAACATCGCCCATAGCAGGATCACGCACAGCAGCACGTTCGCCAGCGGGCCGGCGGCGACCACGGCGATGCGCTGCCAGACGGACTTGCGATTGAAGGCCTGGTCCAGTTGCGCGGCGGGGACGTCGCCCTCGGCTTCGTCCAGCATCTTCACGTAGCCGCCCAGCGGAATCGCGGCGACCGCGAACTCGGTGCCGTGGCGGTCGCGGCGCGACCACAGCGGTTTGCCGAAACCCACGGAAAAGCGCAGCACCTTCACGCCGCAGCGGCGCGCCACCCAGTAGTGGCCGAATTCGTGGAACGTGACCAGCACGCCGAGCGCCACGATCATCCACCAGATTGAGCCCAGCACTTCACTCATCGGATGTCGGTGCTCATGCGGAGAGGTGGCTTGCGAGATTGCGGTCGGTCAACCGGCGTGCCTCGACATCCGCCGCCAGCAACGCGTCCAGCGAATCGGCCGGTGCCGCAGGCAGCGCAGCGAGGGCATCCTCGACCAGCGCGGGGATGGATAGGAAACCGATTTGGCCCTGAAGAAAGGCTGAAACCGCAACTTCATTGGCCGCGTTCAGCACGGCCGGCGCGGTACCGCCCGCCGCCATCGCCTCCCAGGCCAGTCGCAGGCAAGGGAAGGCATCGGTGTCCGGCGCCTCGAACTCCAGTCGCGGATGCTGCAACAGGTCGAGCCCGCCTACGCCCGAGCCGATCCGTTCCGGCCACCCCAGGCCGACCGCCAGCGAGGTCCGCATGTCGGGCAGCCCGAGTTGCGCCAGCGTGGAGCCGTCGACGAATTCCACCAGCGAGTGCACCAGGCTCTGCGGATGCACCAGCACGTCCAGCCGCTCACGGCCGACGCCGAACAGGTGGTGGGCTTCGATCAGCTCCAATCCCTTGTTCATCAGCGTGGCCGAATCCACCGAGATCTTCGGCCCCATCGACCACTTGGGATGCGCGACGGCCTGCTCGCGCGTGACCTGCGCCAGCTCGGCGCGGCGGCGGCCCCGGAACGGGCCACCCGACGCGGTCAGCACGATGCGGCTGACCTCGGCCTGAGCCTGCCGTGAACGCAGGCACTGGAAGATGGCGTTGTGCTCGCTGTCGATCGGAATGATCTCGGCGCCTGCCGCGTCCGCAGCGGCCGTCACCAGCTCGCCGGCGAGCACCAGCGATTCCTTGTTGGCCAGCAGCAGGCGCTTGCCCGCGCGTGCCGCGGCGAGCGTCGACGACAGCCCGGCGGCCCCGACGATGGCGGCTACCACGATGCCGCAATCCGGTTCCGCCACCAGCGCATCCAGCGCGGCCGTGCCGGCGTGGGCACGCGTGGGCAGGCCGGCCTGGGACAGGCCGTCGCGGAGCCGCGCATACAGGCCCTCGTCGGCGATCACCGCATGGTCGGGCCGGTGCGCGACGCAGAGGGCGAGCAGGGCCTCCACGTTGCCGCCGGCCGCCAGCAGGCCCGCGCGGTAGCGGTCGGGATGGCGTGCGATGACATCCAGCGCCGACGCGCCGATCGAGCCGGTCGCGCCCAGGACCGCCACGTTGCGGGGGACATGCGCCGTCATGCTCAGAATCCGAAGACGTCCTTGCCCAGCACGAAGATGGGCAGCGCAGCGAGCACGCCATCGATGCGGTCGAGCACGCCGCCGTGACCCGGGATGACGTCGCCGGAGTCCTTGGCGCCGACATGTCGCTTGAGCAGGCTCTCGAACAGGTCGCCGACCACCGAGAACAGCACCGTGAACACGGCCACCACCAGCACGCCGGGGAGCTGGCCGGCGCCGGCTCCGGCGATCAGTCCGCCAACGGCCGCCACCAGCATGCCGGCGGCCAGGCCGCCGAGCAGGCCTTCCAGGGTCTTGTTGGGGCTGATCCGCGGCGCCAGCTTGCGGCCCTTGAACCACCGCCCGCCGAAGTGCCGGCCGGCGAAGTAGGCCCCGCTGTCGGCGGCCCAGACGATGGCCAGGGCGACGAAGAGCCAGATGTGCCCATTCGGCTCGGAGACGTGGATCAGGCCCAGCGCGCACCAGGCCGGGACCACGGCCAGCGTACCCGCCGCCAGCTTGAACACGCGGGCCCAGGTCTCGTGATCGGACGCGAAGCTGAAGAAGCGCAGCCAGAGCAGCGCGAGCAGCCACCAGACCACGCCCGCAAGCGCCATCAGGCGCAACGGCACCAGGTCGGTGGCGTCGCCGGATCCTCTCGATGCCCACACCAGCGCCACCATCACCAGCAGGTTGGCGGTCAGCAGCACGGTGCGCTGCAGGGTGTCGTCGATCTCGGCGAGCTTGAACCATTCCCACAGCCCCACCAGGAACACCAGCGCGGCCAGCATGGCCAGCCAGGACGTGGGCAGCAGCAGGATGGCGCCGATCGCGAACGGCGCCATCACCAGCGCTGCAATGACACGGGTACGGGTGGCGCTCATGCGGATGAATCCTCGGTGGCGCTGCCGGCGACCTGGGCACTGGTCAGCCCGAAGCGGCGCTCGCGCTGCGCGAAGTCGTCCAGCGCGCGTTGCAGCAGCGCGGCGTCCAGGTCGGGCCACAGCACGTCGGTGAACCAGAGTTCGGTGTACGCCAGCTGCCACAGCAGGAAATTGCTGACGCGGTGGTCGCCGCCGGTACGGATGAACAGATCGGGCGGCGGCAGGTCGGCCAGCGCGATGTGGGCGCCGAGCGCCGCCTCGTCGATGTCCTCCGGCCGCAGCCGGCCGGCCGCGACGTCGGCCGCCAGCGCACGCGCCGCGTGCGCGATGTCCTGGCGGCCGCCGTAACTGGCGGCGATGGCCAAGTGCAGGCGCGCATTCGCGCGCGTCAGTGCTTCGGCCGCATCCATACGCGAGCGGATATCGGCCGAGAACCGGGTGCGATCGCCGATGAAGCGCACGCGCACCTGGCGCCGGTGCAGTTCCTCGACTTCGCGGTCCAGCGCGTTGAGGAACAGTTTCATCAGCGCGCCGACTTCCTCTTCGGGCCGGCCCCAGTTCTCGCTGGAGAACGCGAACAGGGTCAGCGCGCCGATGCCGCGTTCCAGACAGAAGTCGATGCAGGTATTGACCGCGCGCGCGCCGGCGCGATGGCCGATCACGCGCGGACGGCGACGGCGTTCTGCCCAGCGCCCGTTGCCGTCCATGATGACGGCCAGGTGGCGTGGCACGGACACGCGGACGGTGGAGGACATGGCAGTCCTCAGACCGCCATCAGTTCCTGTTCCTTGGCCTTCACCACGTCGTCGACATCCTTGATGGCCTTGTCGGTGAGCTTCTGGATTTCGTCTTCGGTCCGGCGTTCTTCGTCTTCGGTGATCTGCTTGTCCTTCAGCAGGTCCTTGATCTGCTGGTTGGCATCGCGACGGATGTTGCGGATCGCGACCTTGGCATCCTCGCCTTCGCTGTGGACCACTTTGGACAGTTCCTTGCGGCGCTCCTCGGTAAGGGCGGGCAGGTTGAGGCGGATGGTGGTGCCGGCCGTGTTGGGGGTCAGGCCCAGGTCGGACGCCAGGATGGCCTTCTCGACCGCGCCGACCATCTGCTTTTCCCACGGCGTGATGGTCAGCGAGCGGGAGTCGGAGATCGTCACCGTCGCTACCTGGCTCAGCGGCATGTCGGAGCCGTAGTAGTTGACCTTCAGGTGCTCGACCAGAGCGGTCGAGGCACGGCCGGTGCGGACCTTCACCAGGGTGTGGCGGAGCGCCTCGATGCTCTTGGTCATGCGCGCCTGCGCGTCTTTCTTGATGTCGTTGAGCATCGCCCTTTCCGTTGCAAAGCCTGTAAACGGCCGATTATAGGGCGATTCGGGGCCGTTGCCGACCGTCCGCAGGCGGTTCAGTGCGAATGATGCGGCGCCGCATCGTGCCGGTCATGGCCGCAGCCCGCGCCGCGCTCGATCTGGAGGGTCGCGTGATTGATGCCGAATCGCGCGTCCAGGGCGTGCACGGTGGCATCGAGGAAGGCGTCGTGGTCGTCTTCCCGCGCGCGCACCAGATGCGCGGTCAGGGCGATCTCGTTGGCGCCCAACGGCCAGATGTGCAGGTGGTGTACGGCGGTGACATCGGGTCGCTCCTGCAGGAACGCCCGCACCTCCTCCGGGTCCACGCTGGCCGGCACGGCGTCCATCGCAGCGTCGAAGCTGTCCCGCAACAGGCTCCATGACCCCAGGGCCACCACCACCGCGACCAGCAGCGCCGTGGCCGGATCCAGCCACGCCCAGCCCAGCGTGGCCATGCCCACGCCGGCCAGCACGGCCGCCAGGGACACGGCGGCATCGGCCACCAGGTGCAGGAAGGCGCCCCGCTTGTTGAGGTCGTGCGCATGGCCATCCCTGACCAGCCAGGCGGCGCCCAGGTTGACCAGGATGCCCAGCGAGGCCACCACGATGACGGGGGTGGCGGGGATCTCCGGCGGTGCGCTGAAGCGACGGAAGGCCTCCCAGCTCAGCGCGCCCGCGAAGAGCATCAGCAGCACGGCGTTGGCCAGCGGCGACAGCAGGGTGGCGCGCCGCCAGCCATAGGTATGCCGGCCGCGTGGTCGCCGGCCGGCCAGCGCAGCCGCGCCCCAGGCCAGCGCCAGCCCCAGCACGTCGCCGAGGTTGTGCAGCGCGTCCGACAGCAGCGCCAGCGAGTTGGTGTGGAAACCGTAGCCGGCCTCGACGACGGTGTAGGCCAGGTTGATCAGCGTGACCCACGCGAAGGTGCGTGTGGCCGATGCCTGTGGATGCGCGTGCGCGCCGTGGCCGTGGTGGTGTCCGTGTCCCATGGCGGGCTAGGGTGCCCGCCTGCGCCACCGAACACTATTACAGCGGTGATGCGGGCGCACCTCGGTCTTCCGCCGGTCTATTCCCGCCGGAGCGGGCGGTATCTCGGCCTGGAAGATGCGCGGCGCGACCTGTCAGCCGCGGCCTTTCACCAGCGTGCCGACATGCTCCCCGCGCAGGATGCGCATCAGGTTGCCGGGCACCGACAGGTCGTAGATGCGCAGCGGCACGTCGCTGTCGCGGCACAGCGCGAACGCGGCCGTGTCCATCACCTGCAGGTCGCGCGCGATCACCTCATCGTAGGTCAGCTGGTCGTAGCGCACCGCATCGGCATGCTTGCTGGGGTCCTTGTCGTACACGCCGTCCACCTTGGTGGCCTTCAGCAGCAGGTCGGCGCCGATCTCGATCGCGCGCAGCGCGGCGCCGGAGTCGGTGGTGAAGAACGGGTTGCCGGTGCCGGCGGCGAAGATCGCGATGCGGCCCTTTTCCAGATGGCGGATGGCGCGGCGGCGGATGTAGTCCTCGCACACGTCGTTGATCTTGATGGCGCTCATCACGCGGCACTTCGCGCCCAGCTTTTCCAGCGCGTCCTGCATGGCCAGCGCGTTGATGACGGTGGCCAGCATGCCCATCTGGTCGCCGGTGACGCGGTCCATGCCGCCGGCCGCCAGGCCGGCACCGCGGAAGATGTTGCCGCCGCCGATCACCAGGCCCACCTCGGCGCCTGCATCGCGTGCTTCGATGATCTCGCGCGCGATCCGCGTGATCACCGCCGGGTCGATGCCGTAGTCCTCGGCCCCCATCAGCGCCTCGCCGGACAGTTTGAGCAGGATGCGGCGATAGGTGAGGGGAGCGGGCATGGGATTCTCGGCGTGGGGGCAAACGCGGCAATTCTAGCCGAGCGCGTCGCCTCAGTCGCCGGGTTCGTAGATGGCGTAGAGCTTGCGCGCGGGTTCCAGCACCTCCCACGTGCCGCTGAAACCGGCCGGCACCACGAAGCTCTGGCCGGCTTCCAGCACCGTCACCTCGTCGCCCGCATCATCGCGCAGGCGCACGCGGCCGCTGAGCAGGTGGCAGAACTCGTGCTCGGTGTAGCGCACCCGCCACGCGCCCGCATCGCCCTCCCAGACGCCGCAATGGAACCGCTCGTCCCCGGACGAGTAGGCGTTGCCGACCGCCTGCGTCGGCTGCCCGGCCACTAGGCGATCGGCGGCGACCGGTGCGCGCGTGGCGGCGTCGGGCGTGTGCGGCACGGGAACGATGCGGGGCATGGGCGGCACCTCGGGTCGGGGCCGCTATCATGGCCGTCCCCATCGGCAGCCATCAAGGAACGGTCATGAGCGTGCGCACCCTGCAGGAATTCCTCGCGTCCTCCCGCGAAAAGGACGCCAGCCCGGAAGCCTTCGAGCTGGAGAGCCCGCACCTGCTTGAAGTGCGGTTGAACGGACTGGTCTGGGCCAAGGCCGGCGCGATGGTGGCGCGCAAGGGTGCGGTGAAGTTCACCCGCCAAGGCGTGCTGGAACAGGGGCTTGGCAACCTGCTGAAGAAGGCGGTCAGCGGCGAGGGCATGCAGCTGATGAAGATCGAGGGCCAGGGGCGCGTCTATCTGGCCGATGCCGGCAAGCGGATCACCCTGCTGCGGCTGGCCGGCGAGGCCATCTTCGTCAACGGCAACGACGTTCTGGCCACCGAGTCGGGCATCGAAAGCCGCATCACGATGATGCGCAAGGTCGCCGGCATGCTGTCGGGCGGCCTGTTCAACGTGCGCCTGAGCGGGCACGGCATCGTCGCCATCACGTCCCATTACGAGCCGCTGACGCTGCCGGTGAACGCGCAGACCGGGCCCGTGTTCACCGATCCGAATGCGACGGTGGCGTGGTCGGGCGGCCTGACGCCGGAAATCATCACCGACATCTCGCTGGGCACGCTGCTGGGGCGCGGATCCGGCGAAAGCATCCAGCTGCGGTTCGCGGGGGAGGGCTGGGTGGTCGTGCAGCCGTACGAGGAAGTCGCGCTGCAGCCGCGGCAGTAGCCGTCGCGCGGTCAGGTGCCGACGGCGCCCACCGAGACGCGGTTGCGGCCCTGTCGCTTGGCGCCATACAGGGCCTCGTCGGCGGCCCGCAGCAGGTCGTCGACGTGGCGGAACTGTTCCAGCGCGCCCTGCGTGGCCAGGCCGGCGGAGAAGGTGATGTGCAACGGCTGGCCGTTGACGTGGGCCATCGCGGCGCCGGCGACCTCGGACAGGATGCGCCGCACCACCTGGATGGCGGCGTCTTCGTTGATGCCGGGCAGCACCACCAGGAATTCCTCGCCGCCATAGCGGGCGACGATGTCGCTGCTGCGCACGTGGCGCATCAGCGACTTGGCGAAATTGCGCAGCACTTCGTCGCCGACCAGGTGGCCCCAGCGATCGTTGACCTGCTTGAAGTCGTCCAGGTCGATGAAGGCGATCGACAGCGGCCAGCCGTGCCGGGTGGCGGCGTCGAACTCCTTCTCCAGCACTTCCTCCAACTGGCTGCGGTTGTAGGCGCCGGTCAGCGGGTCGCGGCGAACCTCCTCGGCCAGGCGGCGCGCGCGGTCCTCGTGCGCGTCGGCCTCCTTGCGCGCACGCGCGGCTTCCTGGATCTCGCGCAGGTTGCGCACCACCAGCAGTTCGCGTGCCTGATCGAGCAGGGCCTGGATGCGGGCGGGCGGCGCGGGCGGGACGTCGAACATCGCGCAGACCTCGGGCAGCGCGGCGATCATGTCCTCGGTCAGCGCGAGGAAGGCGGCGTAGTCCATGCCCAGTCGCGTGGCGACCTGCAGGGCGGCCTTCCGGTGCGCCTCCTCGGTGCGCGCTTCGTCGGTGCCGGCGATCCAGATGTCGGCGACCTGGCCGGACACCGCGACGCAGGCGTTGAAGGTGGTGTCCGATGCGGGCGCTTCGCTCTCCAGGATCGCTTCGCGCAGCAGGGCCGGCAGGTTCCATTGCCGCGCCAGCCAGCCGCCGACGACGGCGTGGTCGCAGCCCAGCCAGTCGCGTTCGGCCGCCAGCAGGGCAGCGTTGTTCTGGGTGCGCTCGACCAGGCGGGCGTAGTCCTCGCCCAGCACTTCCAGCAGCGCCAGCATGCCGATGTCCTGCAGCAGCGCGGCCAGCATCAGTTCCTCGGCCTTGCGCATGCCGGCGTGCTGGCCCAGCAGGCGGCAGGCCAGCGCGGCGATCACGCTGCGGCGCCAGACGCGTTCCTGCGCGGCCGGGTGGGTGCCGCTGCCGCAGCGCGCCAGCGAAAACCCCAGCGCCAGCGTCAGCGTGGCGTTCAGGCCGAGCACGGTCAGCGCCTGCGACAGGTTCTCGACCCGGCGACGGCTGGCATAGAGCGGTGAATTGGCGATGCGCAGCATGCGCGCGCTGAGCGCGGCGTCCAGGCCGATGGTGTCGGCGGCGGTCGCCATCACCACCTCGGGGTCCTGCGCCAGCTCGATGATGCGCAATGCCACGCCCGGCGGGCTCGGCAGGTTGCGGCAATTCAACAGCTGGGATTCGAGTTCGGGACGCATCCGGGTGCGGTACGCAGCAGGTGGGCGGGCGGGATGCCGGCAAGGCGTGACGGAGTGTCAGCTTTGTAGGAAGTGTCGGCGCGGACCGCGGGAACTTTAGCCGGCGGCGACGAACGGTCGACGCCGGCGCCTTCCCATGGCTTCGCACATGCCGGAAACAGCAAAGCCGCGGTTTCCCGCGGCTTTGCCGGTGCAGCGCAGGGCGTGTCGGCTTACGCCAGGCCGGCCTGCTTCATCACTTCGGCGGCGTAGTCTTCCACCACCTTCTCGATGCCTTCGCCGACCACCAGGCGCTGGAAGCCGATCACGTCGGCGCCGGCGGCCTTGACCACCTGCTCGACCGACTTGTCGCTGTCCAGCACGTACGGCTGGCCGTACAGGGTGACTTCGTTGACGATCTTGTTGATCTTGCCGGAGATGATCTTCTCCAGGATGTCGGCCGGCTTGGCCTTGTCCTTGTCCGACATCTTGGCCAGCTCGATTTCCTTCTCCTTCGCCACGAACTCGGCCGGCACGTCGGCGGCCTTGTTGTGCGGGGGGTTCATCGCGGCGATGTGCATCGCCAGGCCGCGGGCCAGTTCGGCGTCGCCGCCCTTGACCTCGACCAGCACGCCGATCTTGCCGCCGTGCACGTAGGCCGCCACGTTGTTGGCGCTGTCGATGGCGACCAGGCGACGGATCTGCATGTTCTCGCCCAGCTTGGCGATGGCGGCGGCGCGGGCTTCCTCGACGGTCTCGCCCGAGGCCAGCTGGGCGCTCTTCAGCGCTTCGACGTCGGCGGCGCCCGAGGTCAGCGCGGCCTGCGCGATGGCATCGGTGAAGGCGATGAAGTTGGCGTCCTTGGCGACGAAGTCGGTCTCGGAGTTGATCTCGACCAGCACGGCCTTGCCGCCGTCCTGGGCCACGGCCACGCGGCCTTCGGCGGTGACGCGGTCGGCCTTCTTGTCGGCCTTGGCCAGGCCCGACTTGCGCAGCCACTCGGCGGCGGCGTCGATGTCGGCGTTGTTCTCGGTGAGCGCCTTCTTGCACTCCATCATGCCGGCGCCGGTGCGCTCGCGCAGTTCCTTGACCAGGGAAGCGGTGATTTCCACGGGATTACCTCTGTTTGGTTTGGCAAAGCCCCTCTCCCGTCGGGAGAGGGGTTGGGGTGAAGGTCCGGTGGAGTCGCGACGCGTTGAACGCCAGCGTGCTTCCCGTACCCTCATCCGCCTTTCGGGCACCCCCGCCTTCGCGGGGGCAGGCCCTTCTCCCGGGGGAGAAGGAAGAACATGGGCCGCCGCGCAGCATGGCGCGGCGGCGTTGCAGCCGGATTACTCGGCGGCGGCTTCGTCGGACTTCTTGCCGGCGGCCTTCTTGGCCGGGGCGCGGCGGGCACCCTTGTCGTCGCCGCCTTCGGCGAACTCTTCCTCGCGCACGGTGGCGGCGTTCGGCTGGGCGGCCTTGCCTTCCAGCACGGCGTCGGCGGCGGCACGGGCGTACAGCTGTACGGCGCGGATGGCGTCGTCGTTGCCGGGGATGGCGTAGTCGACCAGGGCCGGGTCGTAGTTCGAGTCGACCACCGCGATCACCGGGATGCCGAGCTTCTTGGCTTCCTTGATGGCGATGTCTTCATGGCCGATGTCGATGACGAACAGGGCGTCGGGCAGGCGGTTCATTTCCTTGATGCCGCCCAGCGAGGCCAGCAGCTTCTCGCGCTCGCGGCGCAGGCCCAGCACTTCGTGCTTGACCAGCTTCTCGAACGTGCCGTCGGTTTCGGCGGCTTCCAGTTCCTTCAGGCGGGCGACCGACTTCTTCACCGTGGCGAAGTTGGTCAGCGTGCCGCCCAGCCAGCGCTGGGTCATGTACGGCATGCCGCAACGCTCGGCTTCTTCCTTCACGGCCTCGCGCGCGCTGCGCTTGGTGCCCAGGAACAGGATGGTGCCGCGCTTCTGCGCCACGCCCGAGATGAAGTTCATCGCGTCGTTGAACAGCGGAACGGTCTTCTCGAGGTTGATGATGTGGATCTTGCCGCGGGCACCGAAGATGTACGGCGCCATCTTGGGGTTCCAGTAGCGGGTCTGGTGGCCGAAGTGGACGCCGGCTTCCAGCATCTGGCGCATGGTGACTTGGGGCATTGCAGTGACTCCATCGAAGGGAACCCACCGTCCGGTTCAATGGAGGACGGCGCCGGTGAGGGCGGGGTTCCGGGGTTGGGCCTCCCTGCGGCGTCCGTGTCCGAACCCTTCAGCGAAGGGCACCCCGGCACGGGTTGGGGCAGCAGGTGTGGATTCGTCGGTGTCGCCCGACGTGGGCGGTCCGGCCGGGCGGACCCCGGGCGCGAAGCCGCGGGAGTATAGCGGTCTTTCGCGTGCCGCCGCAAACCGACCCGCCCGGGCGGACAGGGCCTGGCGGCCCCGGCCGTTCAGCCCGCGCGCCAAATGGGGGATAATCGGCCAATGGCCATCCAGCTCAAGACCCCCGAAGACCTCGCCCAGATGCGCATCGCCGGCCGACTGGCCGCCGAAGTGCTGCAGGTGGTCGCCCCGTACGTGAAGCCGGGCGTCACCACCGCCGAACTGGACCGCATCTGCCACGATCACATCGTCAACGTGCAGAAAGCCATCCCGGCCAACGTGGGCTACAAGGGTTTCCCGGCCACGGTATGCACCTCGGTCAACAACGTCATCTGCCATGGCATCCCCAGCGAGGCCAAGGTGCTGAAGGATGGCGACATCCTCAACATCGACGTCACCGTCATCAAGGACGGCTGGCACGGCGACACCAGCCGCATGTACATGGTCGGTACGCCGTCGGTGATGGCGAAGCGGCTGGTGGACACCACGCGCGAGGCGATGTTCCGCGGCATCCGTGCGGTGAAGCCGGGCGCCACCCTGGGCGACGTGGGTCATGCGATCCAGCAGTACGCCGAAAGCGAGCGTTTCAGCGTGGTGCGCGAGTACTGCGGGCACGGCATCGGCAAGGTCTACCACGACGAGCCGCAGGTGCTGCACTACGGCCGGCCGGGCGAGGGCGTGGTGCTGAAGCCGGGCATGACCTTCACCATCGAGCCGATGATCAACGAAGGCGCGCGCCACACCCGCGTGCTGCCCGACGGCTGGACCGTGGTGACCAAGGACCGCAAGCTGTCCGCGCAGTGGGAGCACACGGTGGCGGTGACCGAGGACGGCGTCGAGATCCTGACCCGCGTGCCGGGCGACGACAACGACCTGTGAGCACGACGACAGCCGCGAACGGACAGGCGACGCGGCTTCCGGACATCGGCCCGGACGTCGCCGATGACGCGGACTGGGCGGCAGCGGCGCGGGCGTCGCTGGCCAACACCGATGCCCGGCTGGACAGGCGCTTCGACCAGGACGACGGCATGGACCGCCTCCTCGCGCTGCGCGCGCGGGCGGTCGATCATCTGCTGAAGGAAGCCTGGGCCCGCTGCATTCCGGCCGAGGCGCCGATGGCGCTGTTCGCGGTGGGCGGCTACGGCCGCGGCGAACTCTTTCCGCATTCTGACGTGGACGTGCTGGTGCTGGCACCGGCGGACGCGCAGCAGGCCCACCACGATGCCGTGGCGCGCCTGTTCGCGCTGTTGTGGGATGCCGGCCTGCCGATCAGCCACAGCGTGCGCTCGGCCGTGCAGTGCACGGCGGCCGCGGCGGCCGACCAGAGCGTGCTCACGGCCCTGATCGAGGAGCGGCTGATCGTCGGCGAACCGGTCGACGAGGGCCTGCTGATCGATGCCATCGGTCCGGCACGCGTCTGGCCCGCGCGCGACTTCTTCGTGGCCAAGCGCGAGGAACTGCGCATCCGCCACGCGCGGTTCGGCGACACCTCCGACAACCTGGAACCCAACATCAAGGAAGGTCCCGGCGGCCTGCGCGACCTGCACACGCTGGGATGGATGGCGCTGCGCACGTTCGGCGTGCGCGACCTGGAGGCGCTGGTCGGGCTGGGCCATCTGGGGCAGGACGAAGCCGGCGCGCTGGCGCGCGAACGGCGCGCGCTGGGGCGACTGCGCTATGGCCTGCACCGGGTCGCGGGCCGGCCCGAGGAGCGCCTGCGGTTCGACTACCAGAAGACCCTCGCGCAGCGGCTGGGTTTCGCCGACGACGCCGGGAGCCTGGGCGTCGAGAAGATGATGCAGGGCTTCTACCGCAGCGCTGCCATTGTGCGGCGGATCAGCGACCGCCTGCTGCAGCGTTTCGAGGAGCAGTTCGACGGCGAAGCGCTGGCCGAGCCGCTCGATGACCAGTTCGCGTCGCGCCGCGGCTATCTGGCCGCGCGGCACGGCGACTGGCCGGCCAACGATGTCGGCCGGGTGTTCGCGCTGTTCGCGGTCTGGGCAGCCCATCCGCAGATGCGCGGCCTGCATTCGCGCACCGCGCGCGCGCTGGCCGAGTCGCTGCCGAAGCTGTCGCCGTATCCCGACGCCACGCGTGCGCAGCGCGATGCCTTCATGGCGCTGCTGCGCGCGCCCCGCGCGGTGGACAGTCTCACCCGCATGGCGCGCCTGGGCGTGCTGGGGCAGTGGATCCCCGCCTTCGCGCGCGTATCCGGGCGCATGCAGTTCGACCTGTTCCACGTCTACACCGTCGACCAGCACACGCTGATGGTGCTGCGGAACATCGCGGCATTTGCCGGCGGCCGTGCCGACGAGCGCTTTTCCATCGCGCATGAAGTGTGGCCGCGCCTGCGCAAGCCGGAGCTGCTGCTGCTGGCCGGCCTGTTCCACGACATCGCCAAGGGGCGCGGCGGCGATCACTCCGAACTGGGCGCGGTGGACGCACGCGAGTTCTGCGCGGCGCATGCGCTGAGCGAGGGCGATACCGCGCTGGTGGCATGGCTGGTGGAACAGCACCTGCGCATGTCGGTGACGGCGCAGAAGCAGGACATTGCCGACCCCGAGGTCATCCATCGGTTCGCCACCCTGGTGGGGGACCGCGAACGGCTGGACTACCTGTACCTGCTGACGTGCGCGGATATCGCGGGCACCAGTCCCAAACTGTGGAACGCATGGAAGGACCGCCTGCTGGCCGACCTCTACTTCGCCGCGCGCCGGGTGCTGCGCGAGGGGCTGGAGAACCCGGTGGCGGTCGAGGAACGCCTCGACGAGGCACGCGGCAGCGTGCGCGCGCTGCTCGAACTGCAGGGCATGACGGCGGCGCAGGCCGATGCGCTGTTCACCGCGATGCCGGAGGAAAGCTTCCTGCGTTTCCGTCCGGAACAGCTCGCCTGGCAGGCGCAGGCCATCCGTGGCGTCGCCCCCGGCGAAACGCGGGTGCGCGCACGGCGCATCGCCGACGATGCCGATGCCATCGAGGTGTTCGTGCATTCGCCCGACCGCGACGGCCTGTTCGCCGCCATCCTCGCCACCCTCGACCGCATGGGCTTCGCCATCCACCAGGCGCGCGTGCTGGTCGGTCCGCAGGGCACGATCTTCGATACGTTCGAGCTGTTGCCGGCCGACACGTATGCGCCGCGCGACCCGGCCGACATCGAGCGCACGCTGGGCGACGCGCTGGCGCGCCCCCTGGACAGCGTGCGCACCTCGCGTCGCGCGGTGCCGCGCCAGCTGCGCCACTTCCGTTTCGCGCCGCGCATCGAGTTCGGCACCACGCCGGATGGTCGCCGCACCATCCTCGGCCTGGTCGCACCCGACCGTCCCGGCCTGCTGTCGGACGTCGCCCAGGTGCTGCGCCGGCAGCGGCTGCGCGTGCACGACGCGCGTATCGCCACCTTCGGCGAGCGTGCGGAGGACGTGTTCCAGATCACCGACGAGCACGACCGTCCGCTCACCGTCCCCTCCCTGCAGGACGCGCTGCGCGACGCGTTGCGTGCCGGCCTCGACACTCCCCCCTGACCCGCATCTGGATCGTTCGATGACCCGCAAAGCCAGCAAGACCGAAGAACTGAAGTCCACCATCGAGAGCGCGTTCGAGCGCCGCGCCGAACTGACGCCGGCGGAGATCGAAGGTTCCACCCGCACTGCGGTCGAACTGGCCATCGAAGGCCTGGAGAGCGGCAAGCTGCGCGTGGCCGAGCCCGACGGCAAGGGCGGCTGGAAGGTCAACGAGTGGTTGAAGAAAGCCGTGCTGCTGTACTTCCGCGTCAACGAGATGGAACTGGTGGAAGCCTATCCTGCGCCGTTCTGGGACAAGGTCGAGGCGCGCTTCGGCGCGTTCGACGAGAACGACTTCCGCAAGCTCGGCGTGCGCGTCGTTCCCGGTGCGATCGCACGCCGCGGCACGTACTTCGGCAAGGACGTGGTGCTGATGCCGAGCTTCGTCAACATCGGCGCCTACGTCGGCGAAGGCACGATGGTCGACACCTGGGCCACCGTCGGCTCGTGCGCGCAGATCGGCAAACACTGCCACCTGTCCGGCGGCGCCGGCATCGGCGGCGTGCTGGAGCCGCTGCAGGCCAGCCCGACGATCATCGAGGACCATTGCTTCATCGGCGCGCGTTCGGAAGTCGTCGAGGGGGTGGTGGTCGGCCATCACAGCGTCATCGGCATGGGCGTGTTCATCGGCCAGTCCACGCGCATCTACAACCGCGCGACGAAGGAAATCACCTACGGCTACGTGCCGCCGGGCAGCGTTGTCGTCTCCGGCTCGCTGCCGGCCGCCGACGGTTCGCACTCGCTGTACTGCGCGGTGATCGTCAAGCAGGTCGACGAGAAGACGCGCAGCAAGACCAGCGTCAACGAACTGCTGCGCGGATTGGCGGACTGACGCGACCATTGCCGGTTGGGCAGCGGCTCGTTGCCGCCGCTGTCTCGCGTCGATGCCCGTTCAACGCTCTTCCAGGATGCGTGGAGCGAGCTCAGAATCAAGATGGGTCCCAGCGTGCGCTGGGACGACGGCTCACGATATTGCGGAATCGATCACGCATGACCACCCTTTATGGTTTGAAGAACTGCGACACCTGCAAGAAGGCGACCAAATGGCTGGACCGCTTCGGCATCGCCTACACCTTCGTGGACTATCGCGATGACCGGCAGACGCCCGAGACGCTGAAGGCGTGGGCGGAGAAGGCGGGCGGCTGGGATGCGCTGATCAACAAGTCGTCGACCACCTGGCGGCAGCTGCCGGAGAACCGCAAGACGCCGGGTTCCGATGCGGAGTGGACGCTGCTGCTGAAGGAATATCCGCAGCTGATCCGCCGGCCTGTCGTCATCGGCGGCGCCGCGGGCTTTTCACAGGGCTTCAGCGACAATGGCTTCAAGAAGCAGTTCGGAGCCGAGTCGTGAGCGATGTGGTCGAGCTTTCCAGCGAACTGATCCGCCGTCATTCGGTGACGCCGGACGATGCGGGCTGCCAGCAGGTGCTGGCGACACGGCTGGCGCAATGGGGCTTCCAGTGCGAACACCTGCGCTTCGGCGACACCGACAACCTCTGGGCTACGCACGGCAGCGGCTCGCCGGTGCTGGTGCTGCTCGGCCACACGGACGTGGTGCCGCCGGGGCCGCTGTCCGCGTGGACCAGCGATCCCTTCGTGCCGACCGTGCGCGATGGAGTGCTCTACGGGCGCGGCACCGCCGACATGAAGTGCAGCGTGGCCGCGTGCACGATCGCGCTGGAGCGCTTCGTCGATGCGCATCCGGACCATCGGGGCACGGTCGCCCTGCTGGTCACGTCGGACGAGGAAGGGCCTGCGCACGATGGCGTGAAGAGGGTCGCCGAGCTGTTCCGCGAGCGCGGGCAGAAGATCGACTGGTGCATCACCGGCGAGCCGTCGTCGAAGGAGCAGCTGGGCGACCTGTTGCGCGTCGGTCGCCGCGGCACGCTCACCGGGACGCTGCAGGTGCATGGCGTGCAGGGGCATGTGGCGTATCCGCACAAGGCGCTCAACCCCATCCACAAGGCCCTGCCGGCGCTGGACGAATTGGCGGCGCGCCAGTGGGACGACGGCTACGAGAGCTTCCCGCCGACCAGCCTGCAGATCTCCAACATCAACGCGGGCACCGGCGCCAGCAACGTCATCCCGGGCGAACTGCAGGTCGTGTTCAACCTGCGCTTCAATCCCAGCTGGACGGCGGAACGACTGGAGCGGGAGATCGAGGGCATCTTCCGCAGGCACGGTCTGGAGTACAGCATCCAGTGGCTGCGCGGTGGCGAGCCGTTCTACACGCCGGAAGGCCACCTGCGCGCCACCGCGCGCGCGGTGCTGGGCGAATTCACCGGCGCGCCGCCCGAAGAGAGCACGGCCGGCGGCACGTCCGATGCGCGCTTCATCGCGCCGCTGGGTGCGGAGTGCATCGAGGTCGGGCCGGTCAACGCCAGCATCCACAAGGTCGACGAAAATATCCGCGTGAAGGATCTCGAGGCGCTGCCTGGCCTGTACCAGAAGCTGCTTGAGCGGCTGATGCTGCCGGTTCGCGCTGCTTTGTAGGAGCGCCCTCGGGCGCGATGCCTTTCACGCCCGTTCCTGAAAAGCATCGCGCCCGAGGGCGCTCCTACAGGGTCTTGGTGGTTGCAGGCGCAACTTTTACGGAGCTTGCCAAGTGCCGGTCTAAGCGGTTACGGTCGCTTCATGCCGTGCCGCACCGCCATCAACAACAACCGCAACAACCTGCGCCCGAACAATCGGACGCGGGCGATGCGGCTCTGCGACTAGGCAAGGAAAGACCTGCCGGATACCAGAAACCCGCATCGCGAGATGCGGGTTTCTTCGTTTCGGGCCTCCGCCACCGACCCTACCAGGAGCTTCCACCCATGTGTTCCATCTTCGGCATCTTCGGGCTGCAGCCCGGCGACGACATCCAGGCGCTGCGACGGCAGTCGCTGGAGCTTTCGCAGAAGCAGCGCCATCGCGGTCCCGACTGGAGCGGCGTGTACCACGACGACGGGGCCATCCTGGTGCACGAGCGCCTGGCCATCGTCGATCCTGCCGGCGGCTCGCAGCCCTTGCGTTCGTCCGACGGTGAACTGGTGCTGGCGGTCAATGGCGAGATCTACAACCATCGCGAGCTGAAGGCGGAACTGGCGCAGGACTACGCGTTCCAGACCGGCTCGGACTGCGAGGTCATCAACGCGTTGTACCGGGAAGACATGCCGGCTTCGTTCCTCAACCGGCTCAACGGCATCTTCGCGTTCGCGCTGTGGGACAGGGCGAAAGGACGCGTCCTGATCGCGCGTGATCCGATCGGCGTCTGCCCGTTGTACTGGGGGCACGACCGCGAGGGCCGCCTGTGCGTGGCCTCGGAGATGAAGGCGCTGGCGCCGATCTGCGCGGACGTGGCGCAGTTTCCGCCGGGGCATTACTACGAGGTCTCGACGGATGCGACGGACGGCGGGCCAAGGCCCGCTCTACGGAAGTACTACGAGAAGCCGTGGCGCGACTACGCTGCGGTCGAAGGTGTCGAGGTGGCGAAGCAGGAGCTGCGTGAGGCCTTCGAGCGTGCCGTGCATCGCCAGCTCATGACGGACGTGCCGTACGGCGTGCTGCTCTCCGGCGGGCTGGATTCGTCGCTGGTCGCGGCGGTGGCCGCGCGCTACGCACGCCATCGCATCGAAGACAACGATACGACGGAGGCCTGGTGGCCGCGGCTGCACTCGTTCGCCATCGGCCTGGAAGGCTCGCCGGACCTGGCCGCCGCCGAGGTCGCGGCGAAGGCGCTGGGCACGGTGCACCATGGCTTCACCTACACCTTCCAGGAAGGGCTCGACGCGATTCCGGAGGTGATCCGCCACATCGAGACCTACGATGTCACCACCATCCGCGCGTCCACGCCGATGTACCTGCTGGCGCGCCGGATCAAGGCGATGGGCGTGAAGATGGTGCTGTCGGGCGAGGGCAGCGACGAGATCTTCGGCGGCTACCTGTATTTCCACAAGGCGCCAAACGCGCGCGAGTTCCACGAGGAACTGGTGCGCAAGCTGGATGCACTGCACAACTACGACTGCCTGCGCGCGAACAAGTCGATGATGGCCTGGGGCGTGGAGCCGCGCGTCCCGTTCCTCGATGTCGAGTTCCTCGACGTGGCGATGAAGATGGACGCCCTGCACAAGATGATCGACAAGGGCAGCGCCGGCGCGCAGCGCATGGAGAAGGGCGTGCTGCGCGAGGCCTTCGAGGGTTATCTGCCGGAGTCGATCCTGTGGCGGCAGAAGGAGCAGTTCAGCGATGGCGTCGGCTACGGCTGGATCGACGGGCTGAAGGCGCATGCGGAAGCGCAGGTCAGTGACCGCGAACTGGCCGCCGCCGACAAGCGCTTCCCGGTCAATCCGCCGCAGACCAAGGAAGCGTATTTCTACCGCACGCTGTTCGAGCAGCACTATCCGGGCCAGGCCTGCGCCGAGACGGTGCCGGGCGGCAAGTCGATCGCCTGCTCGTCGCCGGCCGCCATCGCGTGGGATGCGAGCTTCGCGAAGATGGCCGATCCGTCCGGGCGTGCCGTGTCCGGCGTACACAACGCGGCGCTGTAGCCATTCGCCTTCTCCTCCGCTTGCGGGGAGAAGGTGGCCGACAGGCCGGATGAGGGGCGAGCGCTGCGAGTTCGCTGCGGTCTTCCACGGACCGAGCGGAGTGCCGGAGCCCCCTTCATCCACCCCGCATCAGGCATCGGGCATGCGCCGGACGCTGCCTACCCATCGCGTGCGAGGGAGCCGAGATGCATCAGGGGCGCAGCGTCAGCGTATGCCGCGCATCGCCCGGCAGGAACGGCGTCGGCCGCCCGTGCACCCAGTCGTCGTGTCCGGCGCCCCAGAACGGCGACATCGGGTGTCCGCTCTGGCCGCCCGGCATGTGGATGATGCCGTCGGCCTCGTGGCCGGGTGATACCACCATGCGCTGCGAGGCACCGAAGGACGGACCCTGCACGCGCGGCATGGCGCCGTCACCCGCGAGCGCTTCGCCCGGCATGCACAGCCTCGGCTTGAGGATGGCGGGCAGGGCGTTGGCCAGCGGGTGGCAGATCCTGGCGGTGTTGCGTTCGCCCCAGCGGCGCTCGGCCAGCGGACCCTGGCCGGCCAGGTCGTCGCGGACTTCCTTCGCCGCATCCTCCAGCAGCGCATCCCAGGTCGTGTAGCGGCGCGACAGCAGATGCGGCGGACGCTGTTCGAGCAGCGGCCACGCCACGCCTTCCAGTTGCGGCAGGTCGGGCATGACGAAGGCGTCGCCCAACGCCGCCTGCGCAGGCGCGGTCAGGCCGTCGGCGATGCGCGCGTGCACCGCCAGACGCCACGCGCGCACCAGGCGATAGCTCACCGAATCGACGCTGGCGACGCCTTCCCAGGTCTTGCCGGCGTCGGCGAGCGCCTTGATCGATGCGTTCGCCGGCTGTCGTTTGGCTTCGTCCTGCAGCAGCCGCCACCAGCGCTCGAGAAACAGGGCGCGGTCGTCGAGCTGGATGGCCAGGAGGTCCTTTTCGGTGAACTGTTCGTTGGCCAGCAGGCCGTCCCGGATCTGCTTCGCACGTGCGCCCAGTGCGTAGCCGCCATCGCCGACGCGGGCGAGGGCCGCGCCGTCCAGCACACGCGCGTTCGCCGTCCACAGGCGATGGTTGGCCGGCGAGGTCAGCACCGGCGAGAGTTGGCTGGAAATCACCCAGGGACTGCAGCTGCCGGGCGCCTGGGGTGAGGCATCGTCGGCGGGTGCGGCCGGCGCCCGTTCCAGCGTGTGCGCACACGACGCGGCCCGTGACGGCAGTGGTCCCAGGATGCGCCAGGCGATGCGGCCGTTGTGGTCGGCGATGACCAGGTTCTGCGCGGGGGTCGCCGTGCGTTGGGCCACCGACAAGGCGGCGGACAGGTCACCGGCGGTGGCGAAGTCGGCCAGACCGAAGTTCAGCGCGCCCGGCTGATGCGCGACCCAACGCAACGCGAGCGCGGGTTGGCCGCCTGCCGCCGCGTGGATGATCGGGCCGTAGCGTGTTTCCGGCACGTCCAGTGTCACGGGATCGTCGCCGGCGATACGGATGGTCTCGGCGTGGTGTTCGACGGCATCGCAGGTTTCGCTCGCGTCGTCCTGGCCGCAGGGCTTCACCGGATACCAGTCCGCCGTGTCCGCGTAACTGTTGGTGAAGCCCCATGCCACGTGACCGTTGCTGCCCACGATGATCGCCGGCAGGCCGGGCAGGCTGAAGCCGGACACATCGACCGTGCCGCCGGGCGCGTGCGGGTCCGGGTAGCGCAGGCGCACGCGGAACCAGAGATTGGGCGCGCGCAGGCCCAGATGCATGTCGTCGGCGACGATCGCGCGACCATCCGCCGTCAGTGCGCCGGCCACCGCCCAGTTGTTGCTGCCCGGCGTACCCTTGTCGGCCAGCCGCTGGTGCGAGTCGCCCTTCGGCATGGGCAACGTGCGCAGGTCGAGCTGGTCGGCGGTCGGCAAGGCGGCGTTGCCGCGCGGCTCGCCCTGCAGCGGCGCATCCCATTCGGTACCGTCATGGGTCAGCAGCGAATAAAGCTCGGGCGGCACCTGGCGACGGATCTTCCACAGGCCGAGCTCGCGCACGTTGTCCGCATCCTGCAGGTCGAAGTACATGGCATAGCCGGCCAGCGCGGAGTCGGCGACTTCCCACGGACGCGGCGACTGCCGCAGCAGCAGATACGGCCAGGGGCGCGTCTTCAAGGCGCCCAATCCCTGGTTCACGCCATCGGCGTAGGCCTGCAGCTGCGGCATCCGGTCGCCGGCGAATCCGTCGAGCGACGCGTCCACGCGTGCGCGCATGCGATGCATCCGGCGCGCCTTGTCCAGGTCCACCGCGACGGGGCCGAACAGTTCGGACAGTTCACCGGCGGAGCTGCGCCGCATCAGGTCCATTTCGAAGTAGCGTTCCTGCGCATGCACGAAGCCGAGTGCGCGTACGGCATCGGTTTCGCTGGCGGCGTCGATGGTCACCACCCCAAGCGCATCGCGCTGGACGGTGACCGGCGCGGACAGGCCCGTCAGTGGCCGCTCGCCGTCCAGGGCCGCCAGGCTGCCCCGCATCGACCACCACGCCGCCAGCAATGCCACGACAACCAGGGCCAACAGCAGCAGCGCGATGCGCCGGGTCCACTTCAGCATTGCGGAATCCTTGCGGGGAGGGCGTGGCGGGGTGGCCGGATTATTCCACGGAAGCCATGACCGCCACTGTCGCGCTGCAGCGACGAACGAGACTGATTCCGATTCGGTCATCGTCCGGAAGGATGGGGCATCATGCGCGCCTCGCCCCCGGAGCCGCGCCCATGAAAGGCCATCCCGACGTCGTCGATTACCTCAAGTTCCTGCTGCGCGGCGAACTGGCCGCCCGCGACCAGTACTTCATCCATTCGCGCCGTTACGAGGACCAGGGATTGAAGGCCCTGTTCCACCGCATCGACCACGAGATGCAGGAGGAGACCGAGCACGCCGACGCGCTGCTGCGCCGCATCCTGTTCCTGGAAGGCGATCCGGACATGCGGCCGGAGCCGTTCGTGGCCGGCAGGAAGGTGGAGGAGATGCTGCAGCGGGACCTCGAGGTCGAGTACGCGGTGCGGGCCAACCTAGCCAAGGGCGTGGGCATCTGCGAGCAGCACGGCGACTACGTCAGCCGCGAAATCCTGCTGGCCCAGCTGAAGGACACCGAGGAAGACCACGCGCACTGGCTCGAACAGCAGCTGGGCCTGATCAAGCGCCTCGGCATCGAGCTGTACCTGACCTCCAAGCTCGACGGCGAACCCGCCGCCGAATAACCGCTTCCCGTAGCGCCGAGCTTGCTCGGCTTTGCACGATAGCGATGCCGCTCGGATGAAAAGCAGCGGAGCGAGCTCCGCTCTACGAACGGCGGAGACGGTAGACCGCCGTCTCCAACGCACTCAGCCCTTCCTCCCGGAAGCGCGGCTCCTGGTCCAGGATGTCGCGCCGCTCCAGCAGCGTGTGCCGCCATGGCGCCGCGAACAGGCCTTCGACTTCGGCCTGCGCCACCGAGAACGGCGGCCCGGCCTTTTCCTCCTGGGGATACTCCAGCGTGATCAGCAGGCCCTGGCAGCCGGCCGGCAGGGCGGCATAGACCGTGTCGCGATAGCGCCGGCGCAGGTCGGGCGGCAGGGCGATCAGTGCGGCGCGGTCATAGACGCCGGCGACATCCGCCAGCAGCGCCGGCTCCAGGCCGAACGCATCGCCCAGGATGATCTCGATGGGGCCGGTGCTGAAGTGCTCGCCGTAGCGGCTGGTCGTCCGCGTAGGCTCCAGCCCGGCCTCGTCGAAGAACTGCGTCACCGCCAGCGGCGACAGCTCCACGCCCAGCACGCGATGGCCCTGCGCCGCCAGCCAGTGCATGTCCAGTGACTTGCCGCACAACGGCACCAGGACGCGCGACCCTTCCGGCAACTGCAGCGACGGCCAGTGCTTCTGCAGCAGCGGCATCACGTCATGACGGTGGAAGCCGATCTGGCCTTCCTGCCACCGCTGCAACCAGAAATCGGCGTCCATCAGCGCTCACTCCGCAGGAAAAAGAAGGATGAAACCAAAGCGTAGGGTCGAGCTTGCCCGACTCTGGCGCCCCTGATGCCGTGCGATGCAGCGGAGCAAGCTCCGCTCTACGGCTTTCTGCGGCAAGCCGATGGCGCAAACGCTGCTCTGAACGTGCGCCTTGCACGTCCCGCTACTGCACCTGCAGTCCATCCACCTTCTGCCGCGCCCCCTGAAAAACGGGCGGTGGCGATGACGAACGCGCCGCAGCGCGCCCGTCTGGTGAACTACTGGACCTCCAGCCCGTCGACCTTCTGCCACCCGCGCGGCAACAACCCACCCCGCGTCGCCCGCGCGCCGACATACTCGTCCAGGTCCTTGAACGACAGGCTCATCGTGCGCTGGCCGCTCCTGACCAGCAATGTCGCGCCCGGCGACACCGCGGCGATCGCGACCACGCGTTCGGTGCCCAGCTTGGCCTTCGGGATCTCGATGATCTTGTTGCCCTTGCCCTTGTCGAGTTCCGGCAGTTCGCTGACCGGGAAGGCCAGCAGGTGGCCGGCGCTGGTGACCGCGACGATGCGGTCGGTCGCGGTGTTGGGCACCTGCGCCGGTTGCAGCACGTTGGCGCCCGGCGTCAGGTTGAGCATCGCCTTGCCGGCCTTCTGGCGGCCGGTGAGGTTCTCGAAGCGGGTGACGAAGCCGTAGCCGTGCGACGACGCCAGTACGAAGCGGCTGTCGTTGTCGCCGCTGGCCAATGCCTGGAACGAAGCGCCTGCAGCCGGCGAGAAACGGCCGGTCAGCGGCTCGCCGTTGCCGCGCGCCGAGGGCAGCGTATGCACCGCGGTGGAATAGCTGCGGCCTTCCGAATCGAGGAAGGCCACCTGTTGCGTGCTGCGCGAGCGCACCGCGCCCAGCAGCCCGTCGCCGTCGCGGTACGACAGCGTGGACGCGTCCACGTCGTGGCCCTTGGCGGCGCGGATCCAGCCCTTTTCCGAGAGCACCACGGTCATCGGTTCACTGGCGACCAGTTCGGTTTCGTCCAGCGCCTGCGCGGCATCACGCTGCACCAGCGGCGACAGGCGGTCATCGCCGAACTTCTTCGCGTCGGCGGTCAGTTCGTCCTTGATCAGCTTCTTCAGCTTGGCCTTGGACTCCAGGATGCCGGCGATCTTCTCGCGCTCGGCCAGCAGTTCGTCCTGCTCGCCACGGATCTTCATCTCCTCGAGGCGCGCCAGCTGCTTGAGCTTGGTATCGAGGATGTAGTCGGCCTGCTCCTCGCTCAGCCCGAAGCGCGCGATCAGGGCGGCCTTCGGTTCGTCCTCGGTGCGGATGATGCGGATCACTTCATCCAGGTTGAGGAAGGCGACCAGCAGGCCCTCCAACAGGTGCAGGCGGCGATCGACCTTGTCCAGCCGGTGCTTCAGGCGGCGGGTGACGGTGTCGCTGCGGAACGCCAGCCATTCGGTCAGCAGCATCTTCAGGTTCTTGACCTGCGGACGGCCGTCCAGCCCGATGATGTTGAGGTTGACCCGGTAGCTCTTCTCCAGGTCGGTGGTGGCGAACAGGTGGCCCATCAGCTGTTCGGCATCCACGCGGCTGGAGCGCGGGATCAGCACGACGCGCACCGGATTGGCGTGGTCGGACTCGTCGCGGATGTCCTCCAGCCACGGCAGCTTCTTGGCGCGCATCTGCGCGGCGATCTGCTCGATCACCTTCGACGGCGACACCTGGTAGGGCAGGGCGTCGATGACGATGTTGGCGTTGTCCTTGCGCCACACGGCGCGCGCGCGGACGCTGCCGGTGCCGTTCTCGTACATCGCGCGCAGGTCGGACGTCGCGGTGATGATCTCCGCCTTCGTCGGATAGTCGGGGCCGCGCACGTGTTCGCACAGGTCGGCGACGGTGGCGTCCGGATCGTCGATCAGGCGGATGCAGGCGCTGACGATCTCGTTGAGGTTGTGCGGCGGCACGTCGGTCGCCATGCCGACGGCGATGCCGGTGGTGCCGTTGAGCAGCAGATGCGGCAGGCGCGCCGGCAGCCAGGTCGGCTCCTCCAGCGTGCCGTCGAAGTTAGGCGTCCAGTCCACCGTGCCCTGGCCCAGTTCGCCCAGCAGCACTTCGGCGATGGGGGTGAGCTTGGATTCGGTGTAGCGCATGGCCGCGAACGACTTGGGGTCGTCCGGCGAGCCGAAGTTGCCCTGGCCCTCGATCAGCGGATAGCGGTACGAGAACGGCTGGGCCATCAGCACCAGCGCTTCGTAGCAGGCGCTGTCGCCGTGCGGGTGGTACTTGCCGATCACGTCGCCGACGGTGCGGGCGGACTTCTTCGGCTTGGCGCCGGCGTTCAGGCCCAGCTCGCTCATCGAATAGACGATGCGCCGCTGCACCGGCTTCAGCCCGTCGCCGATGAAGGGCAGGGCGCGGTCCAGCACCACGTACATCGAATAGTCGAGGTAGGCGCGTTCGGCGTACTCGCGCAGCGGGATCTGTTCGAAACCGTGGAAGGTGGGGCGGATCGTCTCGGTCATTGCGGGCGCACGGTCTACGGGTCGGAAAACCCACCCATTCTACCCGTCGCCCCGTCTCAGCCGCCGATACTCGGCAGCAACGGCCCGTCCAGCCACAGCCAGCGCGCCAGCCAGGCCGTGGTGAGCGCGATCGCGGCGGTCAGCGGCACGCCGACCCGGAGGAAATCGCCGAACGTGTAGCGGCCGGGATTGAGGATCAGCAGGTTGCCGTGGTGGCCGATGGGGGTCAGGAATGACGCCACCGCGCCCATCGCCGTGCAGACGACGAACGGCACCGGGTTCAGATCCAGTCCGGTGGCCAGGGCCAGGGCGATGGGGGCGAGCAGGACGGTGGTGGCGGCGTCGGACAGGATCTGCGTGAGCAGCGCGGCGGTGGCGAACATCACCAGCAGCAGCACCAGCGGCGACCAGTGCGCCGCATGGTTCAACAACAGGTCGGCCACCAGCGCGGCGGTGCCGGTCTTCTCCATGGCGATGCCCAGCGGAATCACGCCGCCGATCATCACGAAGATGCGCACGTCGATCTCCTGGTACGCGCGCTCGATGTCCACGCAGCGCGTCAGCACCATGGCCACCGCGCCGGCGAGGAAGGCGATGTGCGGTGCCAGCGTCTCGGTCGCGGCCGCGGCCACGGCGGCTGCCATGATCGCCAGCGCCACCGGTGCGCGCCGCCGCGTCTTCTCCTGGCCACGGAACGGCATCAGCATCAGGAAGCCATGGTGGGTCGACAGCGGTTCCAGGTTCTGCTGCTGGCCCCAGAGCACCAGCAGGTCGCCTTCCTGCAGCACCATTTCCGAGAGTTCGCCGTGCAGCCAGCCCTCGCGGCGCCACAGGCCCACCACCACCACGCCGAGGTTCCGCAGGAAGTCGATGTCGGCCACGCTGCGGCCGATGAACTCGGAATGCGGCGCGACCACGGCCTGCACCAGCTGTTCCTCGCCCAACGCCTCGCTCTTGCCGTCCTCGCGCTTTTCGCCGTACTTGGCCACCGCGTGCAGCGCCAGCCCCGGCTCGTCGCGGATCGAGGCGATCTCGTCCGGCGACGCGCGCACCAGCAGCACATCGCCAGCCGCCAGGGTGCTGTCCAGGCGCTGGTTGCGGCGGCGCATGCCGTGGCGCAGCCAGTCCACCACCTGCAGGCGGTCGTCGAAGGTCTTCTCGAAGTCGCCGCGCGGTTTGCCGATCCACGGCGACCCGTCTTCCACCAGCAGTTCGGTGTAGTAGCGATCCAGCTTCAGATAGTCGCCCTGTGGTGTTTCGCCTTCGCGCTTGGGCACCAGCCAGCGCCCCAGCAGCATGTACACGGTGCCCAGCAGCACCAGCGCAATGCCGATCGGGGTGATGGCGAAGATGTCGAGCGCGGGCAGCCCGGCACGCTTGATCAGGTCGTTCGACAACAGGAACGCCGGCGCGCTGAACAGCGTCAGCGTGGTGCCGAGCGAGGCGGCCAGCGACATCGGCATCAGCAGGCGCGATGCGGCCAGCTTCTGCTCGCGCGCGATGCGCATCAGGATGGGCAGCATCATCGCCGTGACCATCACATGGTGCGAGAAGGCGGCCAGCGCCGCCGTCGCCGGCATGACCACGGCGATGGTGCGCCATTCGCTGCCCCCGGCCGCGCGCCCGATGCCGGCACCGATCCGCTCGGTGATGCCGGTGGCGGACAAGCCGGCCGACAGCACGAAGACCGCAGCGACGATGATGGCCGGTTCGCTGGCGAAGCCGGACAACGCCTCTTTCGGACCCAGGATGCCGGTCAGCGACAGCGCCAGCAGGCAGAGCATGGCCACCAGGTCGACGCGCAGCTTCTCGCTGATGAACAGCCCCAGCGTGATCGCCAGGATGATCAGGAAGAGGATCTGTTGGAACTCCATGCGCGCCCCGTGTCGAGAAATGCCGTACTGCCCGTGCTCAACAGCGTACTGCGGTCGCGTGCAGTGATGTGTGAGGCCCCTCCGGCGCGGTTCGCCGGCACGGGAAAACGAAAAACCCCCGCTTTCGCGAGGGTCTTCGTTGTGCGTGGTGCCCAGGAGAGGACTCGAACCTCCACGGTTTTACCCGCTAGTACCTGAAACTAGTGCGTCTACCAATTCCGCCACCTGGGCAGGTAAGCGAGGCGCGCATTTTGAGGACAGGGCCGGGGATTGTCAACGGTCCGTTCGCATGGGGGTGTTCAGGCGGGGTGTACCATGCCGCCATGACCAAGAAAACACCACGAAGCGGCGGCAACACGCCCGCAGGAAAAGGAAGCAAGCCGGGCGGTAATGCCGGCTCCCGCACGGGCGGCAAGTCGGGCAAGCCCGCGAAGAAGCCCCTGCCGCCATGGATGCCGGACGTGCCCGCGCGCGGTCCGTCCCGTCCGGCGGCGGGCGCGCCCCAGTCAAGACGGCACGGCGGCGGCTCCGCGCCACGTGCGGCCGGACGCTTCGTCGATCCGCATGCGCAGCGCGAAGCGCAGCGCTACGACCAGCCGATCGCCAGCCGCGAGGCCATCCTGGGCTTCCTCGAGGCGTCGGACGGTCCGCAGACGGCGGAGGAAATCGCCGGCCCGCTCGGACTGGAGGCGCCCGACCGGTTCGATGCGCTGACCAAGCGGCTGGGTGCCATGGTTCGCGACGGACAACTGGTGCAGAACCGCCGCGGCGGTTTCGCGCCGGTGCAGCAGACCGACCTGATCGCCGGCACGGTGATCGCCAATCCCGATGGCTTCGGCTTCCTGCGCCCGGACGCGGGCGGCGGCGACGACCTGTTCCTGCCGCCCTACGAAATGCGCAAGGTGATGCATGGCGACCGCGCACTGGCCAATGTCACCGGCATCGACCGGCGCGGCCGCCGCGAAGGCAGCATCGCGCGCGTGCTGGAGCGCGGCGTCACCCGCCTGATCGGGCGTTTCGGTTTCGAGGTCGGCATCGCCTACGTGGCGCCGGACGACAAGCGCATCCAGCGCAACGTGCAGATCCCGCAGGACGCCACCGGCGGTGCGCGCGACGGCCAACTCGTCGTCGTTGAACTGACGCAGGCGCCCGATGCGCGCCGCCCGCCCATCGGCAAGGTCATCGCGGTGCTGGGCGACAGCCTGACCCCGTCGCTGGTGGTCGAGGCCGCCATCCACGGCCACAACCTGCCGCACGAGTTCCCGCAGGAAGTGCTGGACGAAGCCACCGCGGTGCCGCTGGTGGTGGAGCCGGCGATGATCGGCAACCGCGTCGATCTGCGTTCGATGCCGCTGGTGACCATCGACGGCGCCGATGCCAAGGACTTCGACGATGCGGTGTATTGCGAAAGCAACCGCCAGGGCCTGCGGATGAAGAACCGCAGCGGCTATCGCCTGGTGGTGGCCATCGCCGACGTGTCGCACTACGTCCGCCCCGGTACGCCGCTGGACGACGAAGCGCAGAAGCGCGCGACCTCGGTGTACTTCCCGGGATTCGTGGTTCCGATGCTGCCGGAGACGCTGTCCAACGGCATCTGCTCGCTCAATCCGAACGTCGACCGCATGTGCTTCGTCTGCGACATGCAGGTCAACAGCGAGGGCGAAGTCACCCAGTCGAAGTTCTACGAGGCGGTGATGCGCTCGCACGCGCGCCTGACCTACGACCAGGTGTGGAAGGCCGTGGGCGAGAACGACGCCGAGTCGCGCGCATCGATCGGCGCGCTGCTGCCGCACGTCGAGCGCCTGCACGAGCTGTACGGCCTGCTGGCGAAGGCCCGCGGGAATCGCGGCGCGATCGAGTTCGAGACCTCGGAAGTCCGGTTCGAGCTGGACAATCGCGGTGAAGTTGCGCAGGCCGGCATGCTGCAACGGAACGACGCGCACAAGCTGATCGAGGAATGCATGATCGCGGCCAACGTCGAGGCCGCGCGCTACCTGTTGGGTGCCCGCGTGCCCGCCCCGTACCGCGTGCATGACCGTCCGCCGGAATCGAAGTACGCGGATCTGCTCGAGTTCCTGAAGGAGTTCAAGCTGAGCCTGCCGGCCTGGTCGAAGGTGCAGCCGCGCGATTTCACCCAGTTGCTGAAGAAGATCCGTGAGCGTCCCGACGTCGCGCTGCTGGAATCGGTGGTGCTGCGCAGCCAGAGCCTGGCGGTGTACTCGCCGGATAACGCCGGCCACTTCGGCTTGGCATTGGACGCCTACGCCCACTTCACCTCGCCGATCCGCCGGTATCCCGACCTGCTGGTGCACCGGGCCATCAAGCACGCGCTGGCCAAGGGCAAGCCGGAGAAATTCCTGTATTCGGCGCACGAAATGGCGGCGCTGGCGCTGCAGTGTTCGGAGCGCGCGCGCCGCGCTGACGAAGCCGAGCGCGAAGTCGACGAACGCTACCGGGCGGCCTGGATGGAGCAGCACGTCGGCGGGCAGTTCGATGGCGTCATCAGTGGCGTCACCAGCTTCGGCCTGTTCGTGGAGCTGGACCAGTCCAAGGTCAACGGCCTGGTCCACGTGACCCAGCTGCCGCAGGACTATTACCACTTCGATCCGCTGCGCAAGACGCTGTCGGGCGAGCGTCGCGGCATGTCGTTCCGTCTGGGCGACCGGGTGCGCATCATCGTGCTGAAGGCCAGCCTGGAGGAGCGCAAGATCGACTTCCGCCTGGTCGAGGACAAGACCGCGGACAGCGGCCTGCCGCCGCCGCCGCGCGGCCAGCCGGCGAAGCGTACGAAGAAGAAGTATTGATTCAGATCCGTCATCCCGGCGAAGGCCGGGACCCAGTGTCTTCGGCTTCTATCGTAGTGTCCGAGCACAGGCGTCATCGCAATGAAAACGAAAGTCGCTGGGTCCCGGCCTTCGCCGGGATGACGGCGTTGGTTTACTTGTTTTCCCTTGCCTGATGGGAGAGAGCATGTCTTCCGAAATCCACACCGGCGGTTGCCAATGCGGTGCGATCCGCTTCCGTGTCACCGGCGAGCTGAAGGACGCGTCGGTCTGCCACTGCCGCATGTGCCAGAAGGCGTTCGGTGCGTACTACGCGCCGCTGGTGTCCACGCGTGGCGCTCTGCTGGAATGGACGCGCGGTGAGCCGAAACGGTTCCGGTCGTCCAACGTGGTGCAGCGTGGTTTCTGCGCCGACTGCGGCACGCCGCTGACCTACGAGGCGCCCGATGGTGTGGCACTGGCGGCCGGAGCCTTCGACGATCCGGCCGGGCTGGCGCCATGGGTGCAGTACGGCATCGAGGGCAAGCTGCCCTACGTGGATGGCCTGTCCGCACTGCCGCAGCGGCGCACCGAGGAGGACGAGGCGGCCGCAGCGTTCCTGGCCGGCGTGGTGTCCTTCCAGCACCCGGACCATGACACGGGCGCGTGGCCGCCGCGCTGAGCGGCCGCCCGGTGCGATAATGCGGGCCTTTCCAGGGCGGCCGTAGAGCGCATGAGCAAGCAGAACCAGTGGATCGTCGGCGTCAACGCGGTGGCCTCGGCCGTCGAGAACGACGCCGACAACGTGCGCGAGATCCTGGTCGAGGGCGGCAGTAAGAACGCGCGCCTGACCGAGATCGAGGAGAACGCGCGCCGCAAGGGTATCGACGTGCGTCGCGTCACCGGCCAGGCGCTGGATGGCGTGGCCGGTTCGCTGCGCCACCAGGGCGTGGCCGCGCGCTATGCCGCCGCGCCGACCTGGGACGAGAACGAACTGCAGGGCCTGGTGGAAGCCGCCGAAGGCAAGGCGCTGCTGCTGGTGCTCGATGGCGTGCAGGATCCGCACAACCTCGGCGCCTGCCTGCGCAGCGCGGCGGCGGCCGGCGTCACCGCGGTGATCATTCCCAAGGACAAGTCGGTCGGCGTCAACGCCACCGTGCGCAAGACCTCGGCCGGCGCCGCCGACCGCATTCCGGTGGTGCAGGTCACCAACCTGTCGCGCTGCCTGCGCGACCTGCAGCAGATGGGCGTGTGGATCTACGGCCTGGCCGGTGAAGCCACGGCCTCGCTCTACGCCACCGACCTGCGCGGCAACGTGGCCCTGGCGCTGGGCGGCGAAGCGGACGGCCTGCGCCGGCTGACCCGTGAACACTGCGACGGACTGGTGAAGATCCCCATGCCCGGCGACATCGAGAGTCTCAACGTGTCGGTCGCCGCCGGCATCACGCTGTTCGAGGCCGTCCGCCAGCGCCAGTGACCAGGAACGCCGCATGAGCAGGGAACGCCGCATGATCGTCCGCCTCATTGTCGCCGCGTGGCTGATCGCGTGTTCGTTCTCCGCCTTCGCGAAGGACGAAGCGCGCGTCCGGGCGCGCGACCTCGGCGTGGCGCCGGGCATCTTCTCCCCCGGTACGCACAACGCGATCACCGATGTCGCCGGTGTGCGCGTCGGTCAGGTGACGCTGAAGCACGGCGAGACGGTACGCACCGGCGTCACCGCCATCCTGCCGCACGGCGGCAACGTCTACCGCTCGCGCGTGCCGGCGGCCGTGCATGTCGGCAACGGCTTCGGCAAGTTCATCGGCAGCACCCAGGTCAACGAGCTGGGCGAACTGGAAACGCCCATCCTGCTGACCTGCACCCTGTGCGTCTGGAAGGCCGCCGATGCGATGGTGGAGTGGATGCTGGCCAAACCCGACATGCAGCAGGTGCGTTCGCTCAACGTGGTGGTCGGCGAGACCAACGACGGCGGGCTCAACGACATCCGTGCCCGTCCGGTCACCGCCGACGCCGTGCATCGCGCGCTCGAATCCGCGACCGATGGCCCCGTGCAGGAAGGCAGCGTCGGCGCCGGCACCGGCACGGTGGCGTTCGGCTGGAAAGGCGGTATCGGCACGTCGTCGCGCAAGCTTCCGGCCTCGCTCGGCGGGTGGACCGTCGGCGTGCTGGTGCAGAGCAATTTCGGTGGCGTGCTGCAGGTGTCGGGCGCGCCGGTCGGGCGTGACCTGGACCGGTACGCGTTCCAGCACGCGCTCGCCGCACAGGCCGATGGCGACCACGGTCCGGCGGACGATCGCGGCGATGGCTCGATCATCATCGTCATCGCTACCGATGCGCCGTTGGGCGACCGCAACCTGCGTCGCGTGGCCTCGCGCGCCATGATGGGCCTGGGCCGCACCGGCAGTTCGGCGTCCAACGGCAGCGGCGACTACATCCTCGCGTTTTCCACCGCGGACGCGGTGCGGCGTGCCTTCGATGCGCCGCGGCTGCAGACGTCGGAGCTGGCCAACGAACAGATGAGCGCGGTGTTCCAGGCCAGCGTGGAGGCGGTGGAAGAGGCGATCTACAACGCGATCTTCATGGCGACCACGGTCAGCGGCAACGGCGAGACCGTCGAGGCGATTCCGCTGGATCGCGTGCGGGAGAGCCTGCTGCGGCACGGGATCGCACCGCCCGGGGAGTGATCGACCCGCCGAATCAGCCCAGCGGCTTCGGCCACATGTTCACGATGTTGCAGAACAGGCGCGCGGTCTGCTCGGCGTCGTAGACGGCCGAATGCGCATCGTCGGCGTTCCAGTCGAAGCCCGCCGCCTGCACCGCGCGGGCGAGCACGGTCTGGCCGTAGGCCACGCCGGCCAGCGTCACGGTGTCGAACACGCTGAAGGGATGGAACGGGTTGCGCTTGTGCGCCACGCGGCCGACCGCGGCGTTGAGGAAGTTGAGGTCGAAGTGCGCGTTGTGGCCGACCAGGATCGCGCGCTGGCAACCGTGCTTCTTCACCGCCGCGCGTACCGCCGCGAACACGTGGTCGAGCGCGTCCTTTTCGTGCTTGGCGAAACGGAACGGATGATCCAGGTCGATGCCGGTGACTTCCAGCGACTTCGGATCGATCTCGGTGCCCGGCGCCGGATGCAGGTGCACGCTGGACGTCGTACCGCAGACCAGCAGACCGTTCTCGTCCAGGTCCAGCGGCACGGCCGCCAACTCCAGCAGGGCGTGCCGGTTCCAGTCGAAGCCACCGGTCTCCACGTCCACCACCACGGGCAGGTAGCCGCGGAAGCGCTGGGCCATGGGGGTGATGCGGACGGGTTCGGCGGCGTTCTCCATGGGGGGAAGGGTAGCAGAGGGCGTGGGTGCTTCCTCGGCTGGGAGCCCAACCGCGATCCGGATTCTTCTTGTGGGAGCGACGTCAGTCGCGACGGGGCAATGCAGGCTGTCAGACGATCGCGACTGACGTCGCTCCCACATGTCAGATCCGGGGGGCGGTACCCAGCAGCGTGCCTTCCTCGCGCATGCGCGACAGCATCGCCGCGCCCTGTTCGACGAAGGCGGGGATGTCGTCCACGCCTGCTTCCGCCGCCAGCTGCCGCACCGCATCGCCACCGCTGCGACCGCCTTCGCTCAGCAGTTCGACCAGCCGGTAGACCAGTGGCGAGATCGCCGCGAAGCGCACCTGGTGTTCCGCATCCCGACGCACGAGCAGCAGCGTCGGTTCGACCGGCGGTGCGTCGGGCTGGAAGTCCGGACCGATCCGGTGCACCGGCCACCGGTAGGCCAGCGCCCACGCGAAGGGCGAGACGACCGGTTCGCCCGCCAGCAGGTCGCCGTGCGGGTCATGAGGTGGCACGGGATCGTCGGCGATCTGCAGCGCCAGCTCGACCCATTCGTAGTGCGCCAGTTCGCGCAGCCAGGGAGGCAGGGCGTCGTCGTGGCGCGTTTCCAGGTAGCGGATGAACTCGCGCGCGATTTCCGGGAACAGCTGCGTCTGGCTGCGGTGACCGGCATAGAACTGCCGCACCAGCACGCGCCATGCGTCCTCGCCGAGGGTCTTGCGGATCACCGGGAAGTTGCCGGCGAGCAGGCCTTCGATGTTGTTGAAGAACAGGTCGCGGTAGATCGCCAGCCGCCGTTCCTCGATACCCGGCGGCGGCGTGTGCGATGACGGATCGCGCAGGTGGCGCGCCAGGGCGAACTGCTGGTCGCGTAGCGTGTCAGCCACGCGCGGCCTGCGCTGCGGCATCTGCGTGGTGCACCGCCTGCAGCTGGCGGATGCGCTGCAGTTCGGCGCACAGGTCGGCCAGTGGCGGGAAGTTGAAATCGCGCTCCAGCAGCGTGGGACGCACGCCATGCGTGGCATAGGCCTGCGACAGAAGCGACCACACGTCGTCCCTCACCGGCGCGCCATGCGTATCGACCTTCAGGTCGTCGGATTCGTCGTAATGGCCGGCGATGTGGTAAGACGCGATCCGCGCCGACGGCATCCGCTCGAGGAAGGCGCGTGCGTCGTAGCCGTGGTTAATCGCGTTGACGAAGATGTTGTTGACGTCCAGCAGCAGGTCGCAGTCGGCTTCCTCCAGCACGGCGGTGACGAAGTCGGCTTCGTCCATCGCCTGGTACGGGGCGGCGTAGTAGGAGACGTTCTCCACCGCGATCCGCCGGCCCAGCGCGTCCTGTGCCTGGCGGATGCGCGCGGCGACGTGGTGCACGGCCTCCTCGGTGAACGGGATCGGCATCAGGTCGTACAGATGGCCGTCGTCGGTGCAGTAGCTGAGGTGTTCGCTGTAGAGCGACACGTTGTACCGGTCGAGGAAGCGCCGGGTGCGGGCGAGGAAGGTGTCGTCCAGCGGCGTCACGCCGCCCAGCGACAGCGACAGGCCATGGCAGGTGATCGGGTGGCGGGACGACAGCGCATGCAGTGCTTCGCCATGGCGGCCGCCCACGCCGATCCAGTTGTCCGGTGCGCACTCGAGGAAGTCGAAGGCGCCCGCCGGGGCGTCCAGCAGGTCATCGAGCAGGGCGCGTCGCAGGCCGAGACCGGCCGAGGCGGAGGGCAGGGACGTTGTCATGGGCGCAGGATGCGGATCCCGGCACGGTGCCGGGATCCGCGGACGTCGTGCTTACTTGGTGTCGCCGGTCTTCTTGGCGCCGCCGCACTTGCCTTCGCCACACTTGCCTTCACCGCACTTGCCCTCGGCGCCCTTGGTGCCGGCGTGCGCCTTGTGCTCGGCGGCGTCGATGAAGCCGTCCTTGTTGGTGTCGATCTCGGCGAACTTCGCCGCCTTGTCGGGATGGGCGGCGGTGAACTCGGCCTGTGAGACCTTGCCGTCCTTGTCGGCATCGGCCTTGGCCATGCCGCACTTGCCTTCGCCGCACTTGCCCTCGCCGGCCTTGGCGGTTTCGCCGGCCGCCAGCAGGTAACCCTGCGCCAGCGGCTCCATCGCGAACGCGGAACCGGTCAGGGCGAGGCCGCCGGCCAGGGCGATGGCGACTGCGGCGGGCTTGTTGGTCTTGGACATCGTCATGCTCTCCAGTGAGGTGCGGCGGGGGCCGCACGGGAAGTGGCGACAGTGTAGACGCAGTCCGTTAGCCGGTCGTATGCAGGTCCGGAAACGCCTGCGCCCCGCGTGGGAGCGGGGCGCAGGCGGTGTTGCGGTGCGGAAGAAGCGCCGTTCAGACCACGCCGGTGGTGCTGGTCTCGTCGCGCTTGTCGCGCGGCGGCAGCGGCTGTTCGCCGTGCACCAGGAACCAGATGTTCTCGGCGATGTTGGTGGCGTGGTCGCCAATGCGCTCCAGGTTCTTGGCCATGAACAGCAGGTGCGTGCAGGGCGTGATGTTGCGCGGGTCTTCCATCATGTAGGTCAGCAGCTCGCGGAACAGCGCGGTGTAGTGTGCGTCCAGTTCGGCGTCGCGCTCGCGCACCTGCACCGCCTGCTCGGCGTCGCCGTTCTGGTAGGCGACCAGCACGTCGCGCACCTGGCGGGCCGCCAGTTTGCCCAGCGCGCGCAGGCCGGTGATCTGCGGCATCGGCGGTGAGACATTGAGGGCGATCGAACGCTTGGCGACATTGGCGGCATAGTCGCCGATACGCTCGATGTCGGCCGGGATGCGCAGGCCGGCGAGGATTTCGCGCAGGTCGCGCGCCATCGGGCCACGCAGCGCCAGGTGCATCACGTCATGGCTGACCTGGTGCTCGATGGCGTCGATGGCCTCGTCGTTGGCGATGATGCGCTGGGCCGCCTTGTCGTCGCGACGCTCGACCACGTCCAGCGCGGCTTCCAGCTGCGCCACGGCGGTCTCGCCCATGCGCACGATCTCCGCCACGATGCGTCGCTGTTCTTCGTCGTAGCTCTTCACGATATGGTCGTTCGGTTGGATGTTCATGGGGAGGCCGTCATTGGTGATTCGTGATGGTTGGAAGCCGTGATGGGTGATCGGTGATTCGTGATTGGTGCAAGCCCGCGCTTGGATTCTCGCTCTTGCGAATCACCAATCACGCACCACGAATCACGGCGATCAGCCAAACCTGCCCGTAATGTAGTCTTCCGTCTGCTGCTTGCCGGGGTTGGAGAAGATCGTCGAGGTGACGTCGTGCTCCACCAGCTCGCCCAGGTACATGAAGGCGGTGTAGTCGGACACGCGCGCGGCCTGCTGCATGTTGTGGGTGACGATGGCGATGGTGTACTGGTGCTTCAGTTCCTCGATCAGCTGTTCGATCTTGCTGGTCGAGATGGGGTCCAGCGCCGAGGTCGGTTCGTCCAGCAGGATCACGTCCGGGCGCAGCGCCACGGCGCGCGCGATGCACAGGCGCTGCTGCTGGCCGCCGGACAGGCCCAGCGCGCTCTGCTTCAGCTTGTCCTTGGCCTCGTCCCACAGCGCGGCCTGGCGCAGCGCCTGTTCCACGCGCACGTCCATGTCGGCCTTGTTCAGGCGTTCGTGGTGGCGGATGCCGTAGGCGACGTTCTCGAAGATGGTCATCGGGAACGGCACCGGCTTCTGGAACACCATGCCCACCTTGCTGCGCAGGCGGTTCATCGGGTACTTGGCGTCGAGGATGTTCTCGCCGTCCAGCAGCACCTCGCCGGTGGCGCGCAGCTTGGGGTAGAGCGAGTAGATGCGGTTGAACACGCGCAGCAGGGTGGACTTGCCGCAGCCGGAGGGGCCGATCAGCGCGGTGACGCGCTTCTCCGGGATCTCCAGGTTGATGTTCTTCAGCGCATGGAAGTCGCCGTAGTGGAAATCCAGGCCCCTGGCGGCCAGCTTCACGCTGGCGTTCGCGGCGGGGTCGTCGTGGCGCTGCGGCGTCACCACGGCGATGCGGGCGGCGTCATTCATGGGTCACCTTGTTTCGAAGAAGGATGGTTCGGGCGATCAGGCTGAGCACCAGCACCATGCCGGTGACGAGGAAGGCGCCGGCCCAGGCCAGTGAGTTCCACGAGTCGTAGGGGCTCATCGCGTACTGGAAGATCACCATCGGCAGATTGGCCATGGACTGGTTGAGGTCGGTGCTCCAGAACTGGTTGTTGAACGCGGTGAACAGCAGCGGGGCGGTCTCGCCGCTGATGCGCGCCAACGCCAGCAGCACACCGGTGACGATGCCCGGCAACGCCGAGCGCATCAGCACCTGCGTGGTGACCTTCCACTGCGGCACGCCCAGCGACAGCGCGGCCTCGCGCATCTGCTGCGGCACCAGCCGCAGCATTTCGTCGGTGGTGCGCACGATCACCGGCAGCGCGATGAACGCCAGCGCCACCGCACCGGCCCACGCCGAGTAGTGGCCCATCTGCGCCACCATCACGGTGTAGATGAAGAGGCCCAGCACGATGGACGGCGCCGACAGCAGGATGTCGTTGACGAAGCGGACGGTCTCGCCCAGCCAGTGCCTGTTGGCGTACTCGGCCAGGTAGGTGCCGGCGGCCACGCCGATGGGCGTGCCCAGCAGGATGGCCAGCAGGCTCATCACCACGCTGCCGAACAGCGCGTTGGCCAGGCCACCGGGCTCGTTCGGCGGCGGCGTCATCTGGGTGAACAGGTCCAGGTTGAGGCTGCTCATGCCCTTGGTGATCGTGGTCCAGAGGATCCAGACCAGCCACATCAGGCCGAAGATCGCGGCCGCGATCGACAGCGTCAGCGCGACGCCGTTCTTGACCTTGCGGTAGGTGTACAGGGACGCGGACATCAGTTGCCCTCCCGCTTGGCCAGTTGGCGCAGCATCAGGCGGGCGATCGCCAGCACGATGAAGGTCAGCAGGAACAGCGTGAAGCCGAGCAGCAGCAGCGACCCCTTGTGCAGCGGATCGGTGGCTTCGGCGAACTCGTTGGCGATGGTAGAGGCGATGGAGGTGCCCGGTTCCAGCAGGGCCGCGCTGATGGCGTAGGCATTGCCGATCACGAAGGTCACCGCCATGGTTTCGCCGAGCGCGCGGCCCAGGCCGAGGAACACGCCGCCGATCACCGCCGAGCGCGTGTACGGCAGCACCACGTCCCACACCACTTCCCATTTGGTGGAGCCCAGCGCGTAGGCCGATTCCTTGAGCCGGCCCGGCACGGTCAGGAAGACCTCGCGCATCACCGACGACACGAACGGGATCACCATGATCGCCAGCACCAGGCCGGCGGTCAGCATGCCGATGCCCAGCGGCGGCCCGGACAGCACCGCGCCGATCAGCGGCAGCTGGCCCAGGTTGTCGTTGATCCACGGATAGACGTGTTCGCTCAGCTGCGGCGCCAGCACGAACAGGCCCCACATGCCGTAGATGATCGAAGGGATGCCGGCCAGCAGCTCGATGGCCATGCCGACCGGGCCGCGCATCCAGGCCGGCGCCACTTCGGTCAGGAACACCGCGATGCCGAAGCTCACCGGCACCGCGATCAGCATGGCGACACCCGCGCTGACCAGCGTGCCGAACACCGGCACCAGCGCGCCGAATTCGCGCGTGCCGACATTCCATTCGGTACTGGTGAAGAAGCCCAGGCCGAAGGTCTGCAGGGCCTCGCGGCCGCCCCACAGCATCGACAGCGCGGCGGCGATCAGCGAAATCAGGACGAACAGGCCGGCGCCGGTCAGCGTCAGCCGGAACAACCGGTCGGCGCGTGCGTCTTTGGCAGTGCGCACGTCCGTCAGGGAAGCGGGAAGGGCGGTGGCGTTCATGCAACCCGGGGAGTGGGGAAGGGGCGGGGTGACGCGGGAGGCGCTAGTGCACGGGGAGGCGGTTACCGCGTGATGACAGCGGGCCGCCCTTCCGGACGGCCCGCCGCACGATCTGCATCACAACTTGATTTCGGTGCTCCAGTACTGCTCGATCTGGCCCACCAGTTCCGGCGGCAGCGGCACGTAGTCCAGTTCGTTGGCCTGTGCCTGGCCCTCCTCGTAGGCCCACTTGAAGAAGTCCAGCGTGTGCTTGGCCTTGGCCGCATCCTTCGGCTGCTTGTAGACCAGGATGAAATTGGTGGCGGTGATCGGCCACGCCGTTTCGCCCGGCGCGTTGGTGATGACCAGGTTGAAGTCCTTGGCGTTGGCCCAGTCGGCGCTGGCGGCGGCCGCGGCGAAGGTTTCCGGCGTGGGCTTGACGAACTGGCCGGCCGCGTTCTGCAGGGAGGCGTACGACATGTTGTTCTGCTCGGCATACGCCAGCTCGACATACCCGATCGAGCCCTTCAGCTGGCGCACGTAGGCGGCGACGCCTTCGTTGCCCTTGCCGCCCACGCCGCCCGGCCAGTTGACCGAGGTGCCTTCGCCGACCTTGTCCTTCCACTCGGGGCTGACCTTGGACAGGTAGTTGACGAAGTTGAACGTGGTACCCGAGCCGTCGGAGCGGTGCACCGTGTTGATCTTGCCGGTCGGCAGGGTAACGCCCGGATTCAGCGCGGCGATGGCCGGGTCGTTCCAGGTGGTGATCTTGTGCAGGAAGATGTCGGCCAGCACCGTGCCGCTGAGCTTCAGCTGGCCCGGCTGCAGGCCTTCGACGTTGATGACCGGCACGACGCCGCCGATGACGGACGGGAACTGCGCCAGGCCGGCCTGGGCCAGTTCCTCGGACGACAGCGGCTTGTCGGACGAGCCGAAATCGACGGTCGCGGCCTTGATCTGCGCGATGCCGCCGCCCGAACCGATGGACTGGTAATTGATCTTGGCGCCGGTGGCCTTGTTGTAGTCGGTCGACCAGCGCGCCATCAGCGGATAGATGAACGAGGCGCCGGCGCCGGTCAGTTCGGCGGAGATCTGCTGTGCGCCGGCCGCAGCAGGGGCGGCGGCGTCACCGGTGGTCGCGGCGGCCGGGGCGTCGGTCTTGCCGCCGCAGGCAGCGGCGAAGAAAGCGGTGGCCACGGCCAGCGTGGCCAGGCGGGCGGTGCGGATGCGCATGGGGTCTCCAGACAGGGGCGTTTGTGATCCACGCTATGAAATGATGTTTTTGTTACAGCGTGATGACATGGGCGTCTCGCGCTGTCATGCGACGACTGTCATCGCCCCCGCCAAACAAAAAGGGCGGGCCCGAAGGCCCGCCCGGTGATGTGGCGCGGGAGGAACGCCGCATCGGGCCGGCACGGGGAGAGCGCCGTGCCGGCGGGGGACGATCAGTACTTCAGGTTGGCCTTCCAGTAGGCCTCGATCTGCTGCACCAGCGCGGGCGGCAGAGGCACGTAGTCCAGCGACTTGGCCTGGGCGTCACCGTTGGCGTAGACCCAGCGGAAGAAGTCGCGCGCGTCCTTGTTGCCCTTCTTCGGCGCCTTGTACATCAGGATGAAGTTGGTGGCGGTGATCGGCCAGGAGTTCGCGCCCGGCGCGTTGGTCATGACCAGGTAGAAGTCCTTGGACTTGCCCCACTCGGCGCTGGCCGCGGCGGCGGCGAAGGTTTCGTCGCTCGGCTGCACGTAGGCACCGGCGGCGTTCTTCAGGCTGGCGTAGGACATCTTGTTCTGCAGCGCGTAGGACAGTTCGACGTAGCCGATGCCGCCCTTGATCTGCTTCACGTAGGCGGCCACGCCCTCGTTGCCCTTGCCGCCCACGCCGGTCGGCCACTGCACGGTGGTGCCTTCACCGACCTTGGCCTTCCATTCCGGGCTGACCTTGGACAGGTAGTTGACGAAGTTGAAGGTGGTGCCCGAACCGTCCGAACGACGGACCACGGTGATGCGCTGCGACGGCAGCGTCAGGCCCGGGTTGAGCGCGGCGATGGCCGGGTCGTTCCAGGTCTTGATGGTGCCCAGGAAGATGTTGGCCAGGGTGGGGCCGTCCAGCTTCAGCTGGCCCGGCTTCAGGCCGGCCACATTCAGCACCGGCACTACGCCGCCGATCACCGACGGGAACTGCGCCAGGCCGTACTTGGCCAGCTCTTCCGGCTTCAGCGGAGCGTCGGACGAGCCGAAGTCCACCGTGCCGGCCTTGATCTGCGCGATACCGCCGCCCGAACCGATCGACTGGTAGTTGACGCGGTTGTTGGTGGCCTTGGCGTAGTCGGCGGACCACTTGGTCATCACCGGGTACACGAAAGACGCACCGGCGCCGGTCACGTCGGCGGCGAAGGCCTGCGCCGAGAAGGCCGAGGCGAGCGCCAGCAGCGCCACGCGGGATTTGATCGAGTTCAACACGGAAATCTCCTGGGAGAAGGCAGGGTGGAAGGTACGGGCACGCCCGTTGGGTGGCCATTCCACGACGTTTGTGTGACAGCGCGGTGTCGGCATTGCGACAGTCCCGTGACGGCGACGACCGCGATGTCCGCCGTTGAGCCGTTTTGAGGGGCGGGCATCGCGCATGGAACATGCGTGGCCATTCGGAGAGGGGTTGGCGAGGGGGCGGCAGCTATATATATGGATGGCCGCCGAGAAATCGCACGGCAGGGGCGGCCTCTGCTGCGCTGTCACACTTCGGTCATGAAAATCACATGTGACTGCAAGATTTCACTCCCATCCTTTAGCGCATCTTTGACGGGCGCTTAATGATTTCCGAAGGGTTTTCGGGATCGAAGCAAGGCGCCCACGAAGCTCGCGCTCTTACTTCCAATTCCACTCGGAGAGTCACCATGCGTTATTCCCTCCTGGCTGCCGCACTTGCCGTCGCCATGGGCAGCACCAGCTTCTCGGCCGCCGCCGCCGACACCCGTGACCAGCAGATCGCCGAACTGCGGGCGCAGCTGGAAGCCATGCAGGCCAAACTGCTGGAACTGGAAGAGCGCACCGACGCGCAGTCCGACGTCAACCTCGACACGGCCGCGCAACTGGACAAGCTCAACACCGGCTCGCCGAAGATCGACACCAAGGGCGGCATCAAGGTGACCTCGGCCGACGGCAAGTTCGAGGCGACCGTCGGTGGCCGCATCCACTTCGACACCTACGCCTTCGACCGCGACCTGGCCAGCACCACCGGCACCACCGAGTTCCGCCGCGCGCGCCTGACCCTGGGCGGCAAGGCCTACGGCTGGGAGTACAAGCTGGAGCAGGACTTCGGTGCCGGCACCAACCTGGACGGCCTGCGTGACGCCTACATCGCCAAGTCGGCGCTGGGCGGCAAGTTCACCATCGGCCACTTCAAGCCCTACCGCGCGATGGAGGAGCTGACCAGCTCCAACGAGCTGCTGATGATGGAGCGTCCGTTCGCCTCCGCGACGGGCCTGTTCTCCAACCGCCAGTTCCAGCAGGGCGTGGGCTACCAGCGTGCGGGCGAGAACTACACCGCCGGCCTGAGCGTGTTCAACCTGCGCGGCGCCGCCGCGGCCCGCAACGAAGGCATGGGCTATGCCGGTCGCGTGACCTGGGCGCCGATCAACACCGACAACAGCACGCTGCACTTCGGTGGCTGGTACAGCTACGAGAACGCCAACAACGGGTCGGCCGACCTGGTCGCCACGTCCAACTACGCCGGCCGCCGCGGTCCGTCGCAGACCATCGCCACCACCACCGGCGCCAGCCGCAACGAAGTCAGCGTGTACGCCCTGGAAGCCGCCGGCTCGTTCGGCCCGGCCTTCTTCCAGGCCGAGTACGCCGACGCGACCTTCGGCCAGCCGCTCGGCCGCGACCAGGACGTGACCAGCTACTACGTGCAGGGCAGCTTCATGCTCAACGGCGGCCACAAGGGCTACAAGGCCGCGACCGGCGTGTTCGCCTCGCCGAAGTACGTGGACAAGGGCCTGTGGGAACTGACCGCGCGCTACGACTATGTCGAGAACGAAACGCTGGACCGCGAAGTCACCAGCTGGATCCTCGGCATGAACTACTACGTCAACCCCAACCTGCGCTTCATGTTCAACTACACGCAGGGCGACAACGAAGTCACCGGCGACGAAACCGCCCAGTACGCGCTGCGCACGCAGTTCAGCTGGTAAGCGACGCGCGGCACCACGCCGCACGCACCGCGGACGCAGGGCCCGGGATCGTCTCCCGGGCCTTGTCGTGTCCGGCATCCGGATCCCGGCGACCATGACCATTGGCAGGGGTCCGTCGTGCGCTGCGTGGAGACACTGGGGGACGGCATCCGGGGCGGCCCGGTGCCCGGGGATGGGGATCCTTCAAGAATCCAGGGGGCGTGGTGAAGCGATTGGCGTGTGTGGCCGGCGTGGCGTTGTGGGTGGGGATGTCGATGGCAGGGCCGGCGCAGGCCGCCGAACCGGTCGACCTGGACATGGTGGCGAAGATCCGCAGCGAGGCGTTCCACCGCTCGCAGGCGGCCGCCAATCTCAAGGAGCTGACCGAAACCATCGGGCCGCGCCTGACCAATTCGCCCAACTACACGCAGGCCAGCGCCTGGGCGCGCGGCAAGCTGTCCGGCTGGGGATTGGCGAACGTGCACGACGAAGTCTACGACCCGGCCTTCGGTCGGGGCTGGGCCTTCCGTGCGTCCCGCGTCGAAATGCTGTCGCCGCGCCAACTGCCCGTGCACGCCCTGCCCAAGGCGTGGACGCGCGGCACCGACGGCCCGGTCGAGGGCGAGGTGGTGTTGGCGTCGTTCAAGACGCTGGAGGACATCGAGAAGCAGCGTGGCAAGCTGCGCGGCCGCATCGTGCTGGTGGACGAGGCGCGCGCCTACAAGCCGTCCGAGAAGACCGATTTCCGTCGCTACAGCGAAGCCGAGCTCGGCGAGCTGCAGACCTTCCCGATGCCGGAGGACGCCGCGCCCGATGCGCAGCAGAAGCGCCTGGAGGAGTACCGCAAGCGAACCGAATTGAACAAGGCGTTGAATACCTTCCTCGCCGAGGAAGGCGTGCTGGCCACGCTGTCCATCAGCTCCTGGGACAACGGCATCATCCGCGCGACCGGCGGCGGCGCGCGCAAGGCCGGCGAGCCGGTCGGCGTGACCGAGCTGGTGCTGCCCGCCGAGCACTACAACCCCCTGGTGCGCGCCGTGCAGGGCAAGCAGCCGGTGCGGCTGCGGATCGACGTGGATTCCACGTTCACCAGCGAACAGGACCTGCCAGCCACCAACACCTTCGCCGAGATCCCCGGCAGCGGCAAGGCCGACGAGGTGGTGATGATCGGTGCGCACCTCGATTCCTGGCACACCGGCACCGGTGCCAGCGACAACGGCGCCGGCGTGGTCGTGATGATGGAGGCCATGCGTATCCTCAGGACGGTCGGCGCCAAGCCACGGCGTACCATCCGGCTTGCGCTCTGGGGCGGCGAAGAGCAGGGCCTGCATGGCTCGGCCGGCTACGTGGCGAAGTACCTGGCGGACTATCCCGCGCCGACCGATCCCGAGCAGAAGGCGTTGCCGCGCGCGTATCAGCGCGGCACCGGCCCGCTGCAGCGCCGGCGCGGCTACGAGCGGTTTTCGACGTATTTCAATTTCGACAACGGCACGGGGCGTATCCGCGGCATCTACGCGCAGGAGAATCACGCCGCGGTGCCGATCTTCAAGGCCTGGCTGGAGCCATTCCACGATACCGGCGCCACGATCGTGACTACGCGCAACACCGGCAGCACCGACCACATCTCGTTCGACCGCGTCGGCCTGCCGGGCTTCCAGTTCGTGCAGGATCCGGCGGACTACTTCACCCATGTCCACCACACGCATCTGGACACGTACGACCACGTGGTGCCGGAAGACCTGAAGCAGGCGGCCGCCATCATCGCTTCGTTCGCGTACCACGCCGCGATGCGCGACGAGCGGCTGCCGCGCAAGCCCTTCATCGAACGCGACGCACCGTAGCGTGCGCTGCGCGCACGACCTCCGATGTGCGGTCGCAGGCACGTGCGCATGGCGCACGCCACGTCAGGCGACGGTCTTGTCCTTGAAGCGGCAGAGATCGCGGATCACGCACTGCGGACAATCGGGCTTGCGCGCCTTGCACACGTAGCGTCCGTGCAGGATGAGCCAGTGATGCGCATCCTGCATGAACTCCGCCGGCACCACCTCCAGCAACCGGTCCTCCACCGCGCGCACGTCCTTGCCCGGCGCCAGCCCCGTGCGGTTGGCGACACGGAAGATATGCGTGTCCACGGCGATGGTCGGCTCGCCGAAGGCGGTGTTCATCACCACGTTGGCCGTCTTGCGGCCCACGCCCGGCAGGGCTTCGAGCGCCTCGCGCGAACGCGGCACCTCGCCGCCGTGTTCGTCGATCAGGATGCGGCAGGTGGCGATGACGTTCTTCGCCTTGGCGTTGAACAGGCCGATGGTGGAGATGTACCGCTTCAGCCCGTCCTCGCCCAGCGCCAGGATGGCGGCGGGCGTATTCGCCATGGGGAACAGCCGTCGCGTCGCCTTGTTGACGCCGACGTCGGTGGCCTGCGCCGACAGCGTCACGGCGACCAGCAGTTCGAACGGCGTGCGGTACTCCAGTTCGGTGGTCGGCCTGGGATTGAGTTCGCGCAGGCGCGAGAACAGCTCGACCACCTCGGCGCGGCTCAGCGAGGCAATGCGCCTGCGGGCTGCCGTCATGGTTTCATCCTCTCGGCGGCCCTGGCCTTGGCGCGTGCAAGGACGGCGGCGGCACCGGTCGGCAGGGCAGGGCGAGGCGGCTGGACGCTGTCCGTCACCTCGGTGGCCTTCAGTCGGCGCGCGTCCCGTTCCTCTGCGCGCCGCGCCAGCCGCGCCTCGCGCTGCCGGTAGCGTTCGCGCGCGTCCCATGCCGTGCGCAGGCGCTGCTGGGCCTGCATCACGGCGGCGATGCTGCCGTCCGCGCAATCGCAGGCCCGGAACGCCATCAGTCCCGCCTCGATGGCGGCATCGCCATCGCCGGTCGCGAGCAGAGCATGCAGTGCGCGCGCCTGGTCGCACTGGAGGCAGGTCGGGTTGCGCACGCGGGTCGCCACGCTTCAGTGGCCGGTGAAGACAGGCTTGCGGCGCTCGACGAAGGCGCGCGTGCCTTCGCGCATGTCGTCGGTCGCGAACATCAGGCCGAACTGCGCGCTTTCGTACTGCAGTCCTTCCTCGATGCCGCATTCGCCACCGATGTTGACCACGTCGAGCGTCGCGCGCAGCGCGAGTGGCGCGGACGCGGCGAGCTGGGTGGCGATCTTCATGGTTTCGGCTTCCAGGTCCGCCGCGGGCACGACGCGGGTGACGATGCCCAGCTGCAATGCGCGCTCGGCCGTGATCGGGGTGCCCAGCAGGCACAGCTCCAGCGTGGCCGAGCGCCCTGCCAGGCGCAGCAGGCGCTGGCTGCCGCCGAACCCCGGGATCAGGCCCAGGTTGATTTCCGGCTGACCGACCTTGGCGCTATCCGCGGCGATGCGCAGGTGGCAGCCCATCGCCAGTTCCAGCCCGCCGCCCAGTGCGAAGCCGTTGACCATCGCAATCACCGGCTTCGGCAGCCGCTCGATGGATCGCATCAGCTTCTGTCCGCGCAGCGAGAAGTCGCGACCTTCGGTGGCGCGCAGCTCGGCCATCTCGGCGATGTCCGCACCCGCCACGAACGCCTTCGGTCCCGCACCGGTCAGGATGACCACGCGCACCCCGTCGTCGGTGGCCGCATCGTCGAACGCCGCCTGCAGCGCGTCCAGCGTGGCGGCATTGAGGGCGTTCAATTTGTCGGGACGATTGACGGTGATGCGACGGATGCCGGCGTCGTCGGCAACCAGAACAAGAGGTTCGGACATGGGTTTTCCGCGGGTTTTGTAAAATTTGAGTGAAATGGGAACTCGACCGCCGATGCCAGGTCAGACCGGGCGGTCGTCAGTGGCGGTTAAGCGCCCCGGCGGCTATCCTAGCGCGTCCATTCCAGGCGGTATGCCGCCGTCGCCATATCGGAGAGTGTGTTGATGAAGTTGCGTTCGATTGCGGTCGCTGTTGCGGCATTCGCCATGGCCGGTAGCGCCCTGGCTCAGGACGTCTCGTCCGAGAAAGGCAAGCTGAGCTATTACTTCGGCTACGACTACGGCAACAACCTCGCCGAGCTGACCGGACGCGGCGAACAGCTGGACATCAACTCCGTGGTGAAAGGCCTGCAGGACGCCTACGCCAAGAAGCAGCCTGCCTTGACCGCCGATCAGCTCAAGCCCGCGCTGGAAGCCTTCCAGAAGCGCGAGCAGGCCCGCGCCCAGCAGGCCAAGGCCGAGTACGACAAGGTCGCCGGCGAGAACAAGACCAAGAGCGACCAGTTCATCGCCACGTTCAAGGGCCAGCCCGGCGTGAAGACGCTGGCCAGCGGCGTCGCCTACAAGGTGCTGGAGAACGGTACCGGTGCCAAGCCGACCCAGGCGAGCACGGTGGAACTGCTGGTGTCCGGTCCCTATCCGTTCGGCCAGCGTCCGGCCGAAGCCCGTCCGCCGCAGCCGATGAAGGACCTCAAGGTCAGCGCCGTCGAAATGCCGGCGATGCGCGAAGCCCTGTTGCAGATGCCGGCCGGCGCCAAGTGGGAAGTCGCCCTGCCGCCGGACAAGGCCTACGGCGCCGACCCGCGCACCGGCTTCCCGCCGAACGTGGCCGTCGTCTTCGAGATCAAGCTGGTCAGCGTCAAGTGACGCAATGACGCGTCCGCGCACCGCGCGGACGCCTTTGTCATTGCGTCATCCCCGCGAAGGCGGGGATCCAGTGACTTTGTTCCCCCTGCGCCGGCCTCGTGCCGGCGCAGTGCTTTCCAGCGCAGGGCGGCGTTTCCGCGCTACCCTCCGCAGGTGCCCGAAGCCATGAATACCGCATTCCGCGCCGTGTTGAGTCCATGCATCGGCGTCTGCACACTGGATACCCATGGACTGTGCGAAGGCTGCCTCCGTACCACATCCGAGATCGCGCGCTGGTCGCAGATGAACGATGACGAACGCCTGCGTCTGATGGAGCACGTACTGCCCGCGCGCGAACATGCCCGCTTGCCACTCGAGCAGCGGTTGCGCGAAGGCGGCGCACTGCGTCGTGCGCTGCATCCGCTGGATACCGTGCCGAGTGCGGCGGGCTGGAACCACGACGACCTGGTCGATCTGCTGCCGCCGGGTCCGCTGGCCGAAGCGGCCGTGCTGGCGGGTCTTGTTCCCCGTGCCGAGGGTACCCAGGTGCTGCTGACGCGCCGCACCGACGGCCTGCGTCACCACGGAGGACAGGTGAGTTTTCCCGGCGGCCGCATCGAGCCGACGGATCCCGACGCGGTCGCGGCCGCGCTGCGCGAAAGCCATGAGGAAATCGCACTGCCGGCCTCGCAGGTCACGCCGTTGGGCTTCCTCGACCCCTTCACCACCATCAGCGGTTTCCGCGTGATGCCGGTGGTGGCCCTGATCGATCCGGCCTTCGTGCCGGTGCCCGAACCCAACGAAGTTGCGGATGTGTTCGAGGTGCCCCTCGACTATCTGCTGTCGCCGGACAACCTGCGCCGCGTCGAGGTGGACTATCGCGGGCGCCGGCGCGCGGTGCTGGAGTACGCCTGGCCGGGGCAGCGCATCTGGGGCGCGACCGCGGCGATTCTGTTCAACCTGCGGCAACGCCTGGAGCGCCTGGCATGAACTGGACCACCCTCGTCGACGCCACGGCCCTGGCCGCCGCGCTCGACCATCCCGACCTGCGGCTGGTCGACGCGCGCTTCGTGATGCTCAACGCGGCGCCGGATGCCGGACGGACCGCCTACACGGACGCGCATCTTCCGGGTGCCGTCTATGCGGACCTGAATCTCGATCTCTCGGATCTGTCTAAAGTCGGAGAAGGTCGGCATCCGCTGCCCGACCGCGATGCGTTCGCCCGCAGGCTGCGTGAGTGGGGCATCGGGCCGTCGCACCAGGTGGTGGTCTACGACGCGGGCGACGGCAGCATGGCCGCCGCGCGCCTGTGGTGGTTGTTGAGGCTGCTGGGTCATGCCCGGGTGGCGGTGCTGGATGGCGGGCTGGCCGCGTGGCTCGCGGCGGAGGGCGCCATCACGTCGCTCGTTCCTGTGCGACCGCCCGTTGCACCGTATCCCTCGCGGTTCGATGCACGGCATTGCGTCGACGCGGGCGATATCCTCGAGCGGCTGTCGGAAGACAGCGGGTGGCTGATCGATGCGCGGGCCGCGGAGCGCTTCCGCGGCGAGGTCGAACCCATCGATCCGGTCGCCGGACACATACCGGGCGCACTCAACCGGCCGTTCGCCCGGAACCTGCGGGATGGCCGCTTCAAGCCGGCAGACGAGTTGAATGGAGAACTGTCGGCATTGCTGCGGGGCCGATCTCCCGCTGATGCCGTCCTGATGTGCGGTTCCGGCGTGACCGCCTGCCATCTGCTGCTCGCGTTCGAGCACGCCGGCCTGCACGGCGCGCGCGTCTATCCTGGCTCTTGGAGTGGCTGGATCGGCGATCCGTCGCGTCCCGTCGCACGTGGCGAGTGACGCGGTCCCTCCTCACTTCTTCAGTTTTTCCACCAGGGCGCGCAGGGCTGTCTGCGTATCGGGCGCATGCCAGGCATCGACGAAGCGCTCCAGCTGGATCAATGACGGATCCAGTGCCTCGACCAGATCGCGGCGGGCGAGGGCGCGCGTCTGCAGCATCGGCTGGTGGGGCAGACGCAGCAGCTGCTGCAGCCATGCAATGGACCGTACGGTGACGTCGTCCTGGTCGGCGAGTTCATCGACCAAGCCGATCTCCAGCGCCCGCTCTGCCGGCACCATCTCGCCGGCGACCAGCAACCGCTCCGCACGGTAGGGGCCGACCACGCGCCGCATCAGCCGCTGGATGCCCTCCGGCACCACCAGGCCTACCTGCGTCTCGTTGAGCCCGAGCGCGAATGGCCGTGCCGGGTCAGGGCTGCGCGCCATCACCCGGTAGTCGCAGCACAGCGCCAGCACGCAGCCGCCTGCCGGCGCGTGGCCGGTGATCGCGGCGACCACCGGCACGCGCGACTCTGCCAGGGTGCGTGCCGCGCCGAAGAAGGCCTGCCAGGCATCGAGCAGTGCGCGACGGTCATCGCCGAGCGACAACAGGTACGGCACGTCCATGCCGGCGGAGAAGATCTTCGGGTTGCCCGCCAGCACGATGCCGCGCACGCCCTGGTCCAGCGCGGTGCTGAGCGCGTCGATCAGCGCCCGGCACAGCTCGGTATTGAGGGCATTGACCGGCGGGCGCGCCAGCCGGATCTCGCGGATGTCGCCGTGGTCGAGGGTGTCGATGAGGCCCGTCATTCATCCGCTCCGTGAAGTCAGGCCGGTATCATAGGCGCATGAACCGTCGTATCGAAACGCTGTGCCTGTCGCTGATGCTGTTGATGTCCGCGGGCGCCGTCCAGGCTGCCGAATGCCTGCCGGTCACCAGGGCGGCGTGGATCCGCCTGCCGCCGGTCGCGATGCCGATGATGGCCGGCTTCGTACGGATCGAGAATCCGTGCAAGGCGCCACTCAGCATCGTGGGTGCGGAAAGCCTCGCCTTCGATGATGTGTCGCTGCATGAAACGCGCGAAGAGAACGGTGTCAGCCGCATGCGCGCAGTGGCCGCGTTGCCCATCGCGCCGGGCAAGGCGGTCGAGCTGAAGCCGGGTGGCCTGCACCTGATGCTGCACGGTCCCTACCAGCCGCTGAGTGCCGGGGAGAAGCCGGTGATCACGCTCAAGCTGGCCGATGGCCGCTCGCTGCCGGTGCAGTTCGAAGTGCGCACATCCTCGCCCTGAGATCCGTCAGCTTGTTGTAGGAGCGACGTAGGTCGCGACCGCAGATCACAAGCGACAGGACAGCAGGGCATGGGCGGTGTGGTCGACGTTGGCTGGATAGCCGGGCAGTCCGTGGCTGCTGGAGTTTCCGGTCGCGACTTACGTCGCTCCTACAGGGAACCTAATACTCGATTACTCCGACACCGCCCGGATCGCCGCCGGCAACGGCGCGCTGTGCCCGGTCTGCGTGTCCATCCAGACGACCACGACGTTGCCGTCCGAGTACAGCACGCTGTCGTCCTTGGCCGACACGATGCGGTGGCCGATGGTGACGCTGCTGGTGCCCAGCCGGTCGACATAGAGTTCCACCACCACGTCGTTCGGCCAGGTCAGCGGGCGCTTGTAGTTGATGTTGTTGGCCGCCACGACCGGAGCGATGCGGTCGGTCATCGACACGTCCGGCACGGTCAGCATCCAGCGCACGCGCGCCTCCTCCAGATACGAGATGTACTTGGCGTTGTTGACGTGGCCCATGCTGTCCATGTCGCGCCAGCGCACGCTGATCGGGATCTTCGCCAGCAGCTTGCGGCCGGGGTCGTGGGTGTCGCTCATCGTGCGGCCTTCCTGCTCGTGGTCTTGGAGGTCTTCTTGGCGGTCTTGCTTGCGGACTTGCGGGGCGGCAGCACGTCGGGCTTGGCGACCGCCGCCGGCTTGCTGGCCTTGGGCGTCTTCGATTCCGGCAGCAGCTTGGCCAAGAAGCGGCCCGTGTGCGAATCCGGGTGCGCCGCGATGTCTTCCGGCGTACCCGTCGCAAGGATCTGCCCACCGCGGTGGCCACCTTCCGGCCCCAGGTCCACCACCCAGTCCGCCGTTTTGATGACGTCCAGGTTGTGCTCGATCACCACGATGGTGTTGCCCTCGTCGCGCAGCTTGTGCAGCACGGCCAGCAGGTGCTCGATGTCGTGGAAGTGCAGGCCGGTGGTCGGCTCGTCGAGGATGTACAGCGTGCGGCCGGTGTCGCGGCGCGAGAGTTCCTTCGACAGCTTCACGCGCTGCGCTTCGCCACCGGACAGCGTGGTCGCGCTCTGGCCCAGCTTGATGTAGCTCAGGCCCACGTCCATCAGCGTTTCCAGCTTGCGCGCGATCGACGGCACCGGTTCGAACAGGGTCAGCGCATCCTCGACCGTCATCTCCAGCACGTCGTTGATGTTGTAGCCCTTGTAGAGGATCTCCAGCGTCTCGCGGTTGTAGCGCTTGCCGTGGCAGACATCGCAGGGCACGTAGACGTCCGGCAGGAAGTGCATCTCCACCTTGATCATGCCGTCGCCCTGGCAGGCCTCGCAGCGGCCGCCGCGCACGTTGAAGCTGAAGCGGCCCGGCGAATAGCCACGCGCGCGCGCCTCGGGCACCTGCGCATACAGTTCGCGCAGCGGGGTGAACAGGCCGGTGTAGGTCGCGGGATTGGAACGCGGCGTGCGTCCGATCGGCGACTGGTCGATGTCGACCACCTTGTCGAACAGGTCCAGGCCGGTCACCTCGCGGTACGGCGCCGGCTTGTGCGACGCGCCGTTGATCTCGTTGGCGGCCAGCGTATACAGCGTGTCGTTGATCAGCGTCGACTTGCCGGAGCCCGACACGCCGGTGATGCAGGTGAACAGCCCCGAAGGAATGTCCAGGTCCACATCCTTCAGGTTGTTGCCGGTGGCGCCGCGCAGGTGCAGCGTCATCTTCGGGTTGGCCTTGTGGCGGGCCTTCGGCACCTCGATCCGGCGCTTGCCCGACAGGTACTGGCCGGTCAGCGAACGCGGTGCCTCCAGCAGGTCCTGCAGGGTGCCCTGGCCGACGATCTCGCCGCCGTGCACGCCCGCACCCGGACCGATGTCGAGCACGTAGTCCGCCAGGCGGATGGCGTCTTCATCGTGCTCGACCACGATCACCGTGTTGCCGAGATCGCGCAGGCGGGTCAGCGTGCCGAGCAGGCGCTCGTTGTCGCGCTGGTGCAGGCCGATGCTCGGCTCGTCGAGCACGTACATCACGCCGACCAGCCCTGCGCCGATCTGCGAAGCCAGGCGGATGCGCTGCGCTTCGCCGCCGGACAGCGTGTCGGCCTTGCGCTCCAGGGTCAGATAATCGAGGCCGACATCGACCAGGAAACCCAGGCGTTCGGCGATTTCCTTGACGATCTTGGCGGCGATCTCGCCGCGCCAGCCGGGCAGATCGAGGCTGCGGAAGAATGCCAGCGCCTCGTCCACCGGCAGCACGACGAGCGACGGCAACGGACGGTCGGCGACGAAGACGTTGCGCGCGGACTTGTTGAGGCGTGCGCCCAGGCAGTCCGGGCAGGGACGGTCGCTGATGTACTTCGCCAGTTCCTCGCGCACCGCCGGCGACTCGGTCTCGCGGTAACGGCGCTCCAGGTTGGGCACGATGCCTTCGAAGCGGTGCTTGCGCTGCGTGCGGCCGCCCGACTCGGTGAGGTAGGTGAACGTGATGACGTCTTCGCCGCTGCCGTACAGCACGGCCTGCTGCACTTTCTCGGGCAGCGATTGCCAAGGGGCGTCCGTGTCGAACTGGTAATGCTTCGCGAGCGAGGCGATCAGCTGGAAGTAGTACGCATTGCGGCGGTCCCAGCCGCGCACGGCGCCGGCCGCCAGCGACAGTTCCGGATGCACGACGACACGCGACGGGTCGAAGAACTGCGCCACGCCCAGGCCGTCGCACGTCGGACAGGCGCCGACCGGCGAGTTGAACGAGAACAGCCGCGGTTCCAGTTCCGGCAGCGAGTAATCGCAGACCGGGCAGGAATACTTCGACGAAAACAGCAGCGGTGCGGATTCCGGCTGGTCGAGCGACATCACCTGGGCCATGCCGTCGCCGAGCTTCAGCGCGGTCTCGAAACTCTCTGCCAGGCGCTGCTTGAGGTCCTCGCGCGGACGGAAACGGTCGATCACCGCTTCGATCGTGTGCTTCTGGCGCAGCGCCAGCGGTGGCACCGCGTCGATCTCGTACAGCTCGCCATCCACGCGCACGCGCACGAAACCCTGCGCGCGCAGCTGGTCGAAGACCTGCGCGTGCTCGCCCTTGCGCTCGCGGATCACCGGCGCCAGCAGCATGAAGCGCTGCTCGCCATCGAGCGCCAGCACCTGGTCGACCATCTGGCTGACCGTCTGCGCCTCCAGCGGATAGCCGTGGTCCGGGCAGCGCGGCAGGCCGACGCGCGCGTAGAGCAGGCGCAGGTAGTCGTAGATCTCGGTGATCGTGCCGACGGTGGAGCGCGGGTTGTGGCTGGTCGACTTCTGCTCGATCGAGATCGCCGGCGACAGGCCCTCGATGTGGTCAACGTCGGGCTTCTCCATCACGCTCAGGAACTGCCGCGCATATGCCGACAGCGATTCCACGTAGCGGCGCTGGCCTTCGGCGTAGATGGTGTCGAACGCCAGCGACGACTTGCCGGAGCCGGACAGGCCGGTGATCACGATCAGTTTGTCGCGCGGCAGGTCGAGATCGATGTTCTTGAGGTTGTGGGTACGGGCTCCGCGGATGCGGATGAAGTCCATGGCCATCGGGTGGGGGTCCGGAAAGCGAACAAGGAAGCGTAGCGGTCTGCCTAGGTGGGGGCAAATACCGGCAATGCCAGCGAAGCGGCGGGGTCGGGTGGGTGGGCGGTCAGTCTCGTTGGCGTCGCCAGCCGTCGAATGCCAGGCCGACCGACGGGATATCCCCCCGGTAGCGGAAGGCGGAAACGACGCCACAGGAATCGATTCAAGTCATTGATTTACAATGGAGCGCCCCGGCGAGTGGCGCCGCCGGCGGGCGCCATGCGCAGCAGTGTGCACTCCGATGCGGACAGATCCTGTCCGGAATCCGGGGCGGGGAGGCCGCAAGCCCAAAGAAGAGCAGGCGCAGGGTTGACCCTAACTCCATGAATCCACTACAATTCCGCTTCTGTTCGCCTCGATGGCGGACAGGCTCCAGAAAATAACTACAGAAACCAAGGAATCCACATGTACGCAGTCGTAGTCACGGGCGGTAAGCAGTACCGCGTGATGAAGGGCGAGACGCTCCGCGTCGAGAAGCTCGAGGCCGAAGCCGGCAACGAGATCACCTTCGACAACATCCTGATGCTGGGCGATGGCGAGACCATCAGCCTGGGCGACGCCCTGAAGGGCGCCAGCGTCACCGCGAAGGTGGTCGGCCATGGCCGCGCCGACAAGGTGCGCATCATCAAGTTCCGCCGCCGCAAGCACCACATGAAGCGCCAGGGTCACCGGCAGCACTACACCGAAATCGAAATCACCGGCATCACCAAGTAAGGAGAAGCAGTCATGGCACATAAAAAGGGCGTAGGTTCCTCGCGCAACGGCCGCGACTCCAATCCGAAGATGCTGGGCGTCAAGGTCTTCGGTGGTCAGGCGATCGATGCGGGCAACATCATCATCCGCCAGCGCGGCACCCAGTTCCATCCGGGTCCGGGCGTCGGCCTGGGTCGCGACCACACGCTGTTCGCGCTGGTCGACGGCAAGGTCGAGTTCTCGGTCAAGGGCGCCAAGAAGCGCCGCACCGTGAGCGTGGTGACGGAAGCCTGAGGCTTTCGCACACGCCGAGCGAAGGGCCCCGCCGCGTGCGGGGCTTTTCGTTTGATGAAGCCGGGATTGGTGATTCGTGAAGAGTGATCCGCCAGCGTGTTCCGTTCCTAGCCTCCCGGCACCGTATTGCCGCCCATCGACGTGGCCATCCCGCCGTCGGGGCGTTTCCCCATCACGAATCACCCCATCACGAATCACGCCCCCATGAAACTCGTAGACGAAGCAGAAATCCTGGTAGGCGCCGGCAACGGCGGCAACGGTTGCGTGGGGTTCCGCCGCGAGAAGTTCATTCCGCTGGGTGGGCCGGACGGGGGTGACGGCGGCAACGGCGGCAGCGTCTGGCTGCAGGCCGACGAGAACCTCAACACGCTGGTCGATTTCCGCCACCAGACCCAGTTCCGCGCCCAGCGTGGCGAGAACGGCATGGGCCGGCAGATGTACGGCAAGGCCGGCGAAGACCTGACCATCACGGTGCCCGTGGGCACGGTGGTGACCAATGTCAGCACCGACGAAGTGATCGGCGACCTGACCCGGCATGGCGACCGTCTGCTGGTGGCCAAGGGCGGCAAGGGCGGCCTGGGCAACATGCATTTCAAGAGTTCCATCACCCGCGCGCCGCGCAAGGCAACGCCGGGCGAGGAGGGCGAGGAGCGCCTGCTGAGGCTCGAGCTGAAGCTGCTGGCCGACGTAGGCCTGCTGGGTTTCCCGAACGCGGGCAAGAGCACCTTCATCCGCGCCGTGTCGGCGGCGACGCCGAAGGTGGCGGACTATCCGTTCACCACGCTGTATCCCAACCTAGGCGTGGTCAGCGTCGAAGCGCATCGCAGCTTCGTGATCGCCGACATCCCGGGCCTGATCGAAGGCGCCGCGGACGGTGCCGGCCTGGGCGCGACGTTCCTGCGCCACCTGCAGCGCACGCGTCTCCTGCTGCACCTGGTGGACATGGCGCCGATGGAAGGCGGGGTGGAGGACGTCGATCCGGTCGAGCAGGTCCGTGCCATCGAGCGCGAACTGGAGAAGCACGATCCCGAGCTGCTGCAGAAGCCGCGCTGGCTCGTGCTCAACAAGGCCGATCTGATGTTCGAGGACGAGGCGAAGGCGCGCGCGGAGCAGATCATCGCCGACCTTGGCTGGACTCACCCCTGGTACCAGGTCTCCGCCATCTCGCGTGAAGGCACCTGGCCGATCATGAAAGACGTCATGGCGTTCTTCGACCGGCAGAAGGAAGAGGCCGACGAGGCCGCCCGCGAAGCCCCGTGACGAACAGCCCGCCGCAAGGCGGGTTTTCCGTTGGCGGATCAGGCGTCCGTTTCCTGCATCGTCCTGCCTGAGTACAAAAAAGAAACCCGCCTTGCGGCGGGTTCCCGTGTCTTCGCGTTGCGTACCACCGTGAATCAGGCCGCTTGCAGGGCCTTGATGCGGGCGTTCAGGCGGCTCTTGTGGCGGGCTGCCTTGTTCTTGTGGATCAGGCCGCGCGAGCTCAGGCGGTCGAGGATCGGCTGGGCCGAGACGAACGCGGCCTGGGCGCCGGCGGCGTCGTTGGCGTCGAGCGCCTTCAGGACCTTCTTGACGGCGGTGCGCAGCATCGAACGCTGACCGGCATTGCGCGCATTGCGCACGACGGTCTGCTTGGCGCGCTTCTTGGCGGACTTGATATTGGCCACGGTGGGATTCCTGGTGAATACCTGAGAGAATTCAGGGGGTGAACGGAAGACGGGTAAATTGAGCCGGAAATTATGAGGCATTCAATGGGTTGCGTCAACCTGGGTCCGTCCCGGGCAACGGAGCGGCGATGAGCGGCCGGCTCCTGCGGTCCGCCGCGGTCTTCAGCTCCATGACCTTCCTGTCCCGGCTCTCCGGGCTGGTCCGGGACCAGGTCTACGCCCATGTCTTCGGTGCCAGCGCGATGATGGACGCCTTCTTCGTGGCGTTCCGCATCCCGAACTTCATGCGGCGGCTGTCGGCCGAGGGCTCGTTCTCGATGGCCTTCGTCCCCGTGCTGGCCGAGTACAAGGCGACCCGCACGGCCGAAGAGGTCAAGGCGCTGGTCGACCGCGTCGCCGGCGCCCTGGCGGCGGCGCTGATGATACTGACCGCCATCGTGATCCTGCTGGCGGGTCCGATCGCCCGGCTGATCGCCCCCAGTTTCGATGCCGCGCAGACGGCGATGCTGACCGATCTGCTGCGGATCACCTTCCCCTACGCGCTGTTCATCTCACTGGCGTCGCTGGTCGGCGCAGTGCTCAACAGCTACCAGCGGTTCGCGGTCCCGGCCCTGTCGCCGATCCTGCTGAACGTGGCGATGATCTCGGCCGCACTGGCGGCGAAGGCGTGGTTCGGCAGCTCGGTGATGGTGCTGGGCTGGGGTGTCTTCATCGCCGGCCTGCTGCAGCTCGGATTCCAGCTGCCGTCCCTGTTCCGTATCGGCCTGCTGCCGCGGCCCAGGCTGGACCTGGCCCATGCCGGCGTGCGCAGGATCATGACGCTGATGGTGCCCACGCTGTTCGGCTCCTCGGTGGCCCAGGTCAATCTGCTGATGAACACCTGGGTGGCCACGCTGCTGATCAGCGGCAGCGTCAGCTGGCTGTACTACAGCGACCGGCTGCTGGAGTTCCCGCTGGGCATGTTCGGCGTCGCCATCGGCACGGTGATCCTGCCGCACCTGTCCAGCCGGCATGCCGAGACCGATCCCGAGGGCTATTCGAAGGGCCTGGACTGGGGCTTCCGCCTCTGCCTGCTGATCGGCCTGCCGGCCTGCGCCGGGTTGATCCTGTGCGCGCAGCCGTTGTTGTCCACCCTGTTCCAGTACGGCGAGTTCGCTGCCCTCGACGTGCGGATGGCGAGCTGGAGCCTGATGGCGCAGTCGGCGGCAGTCCCGGCGTTCCTGCTGGTCAAGGTACTGGCGCCGGCGTTCTACTCGCGGCAGGACACCCGCACCCCGGTGAGGGCGGCCGTGGTGTCGGTGCTGACGAATGCGCTGTGCCTGCTGCTGTTCTTCGCGCTGCTGCTGCATGGGACCGAGCCGGGCCGACAGGCGCTGCAAGCGTCGGGCGGCAACCCGATGCGCGCCCTGGGGCAGGTGCAGGGCGCGCACACGCTGCTGGCCCTCGCCATCGCGGTGGCGGGCTGGGTCAATGCGCTGCAACTGGCCTGGCTGCTGCGCAGGGCCGGCGTCTACCGCCGGCAGCCGGGCTGGGGACGCTTCCTGCGCCAGATCGTCGTGGCCACGCTGGCGATGACGCTGGTGGTGCTGGCCTTCCGCTTCGTCTGGGTCGACTGGACGTCGTGGGCCTGGTGGGAGCGCGGCTGGCGGCTGGCGGCCATGGTCGGCGCCGGCGGCGGGCTGTATGCCGGCCTGCTGTACCTGCAGGGCATCCGGCCGCGTGACCTGCGTGGGCATTGAGGACGGGCGGGGACGGCTATACTTCAAGGTCTTGCAACATCCCGGATCCGCCGGCTGGCGCATCCGTCCTGACAGGAATCCATGAGCAGGCTGTTCCGTGACGTCGATGGCGGGTCTCTGTGCCCGCACGGTAGCGTGGTCTGCATCGGCGCCTTCGATGGCCTCCATTCGGGCCACCGTGCGCTGGTGCGGCATGCCGTCGCCCGTGCCCGCGCGCGGGGCGTGCCGGCCGTGGTGGTGACGTTCGAGCCGCTGCCGCGCGAATTCTTCGCCCGGGACAATCCAGCGCCGCGCCTGACCCTGGCGCGCGCCAAGGTGGAAGGCCTGTTGGACCTCGGCGCCGACCATGTAGGCCTTCTGCGCTTCGATGCGAAGCTCTCCGCGATGTCCGCCGAGGACTTCGCCCGCACGTTGCTGGCGGGTCGCTTGAATGCCCGCGAAGTCTGGATCGGCCCCGAGTTCCGCTTCGGCCACCGTCGCGGTGGCGACCTCGCCCTGTTGCAGGTGATGGGGAACGAGCTGGGCTTCAGCGCCGGCGAGATCGAACCCGTCCACGCCCAGGGCGACCGCGTCTCCAGCACCCGCATCCGCGAAGCGCTCAAGGCCGGCGACTTCGCCACCGCCACGCGTCTGCTCGGTCGGCCGTATGCCATCGGCGGGCGCGTCGTGCGCGGCAAGCAGCTCGGCCGCACGCTCGGTTTCCCGACGGCCAACCTGCGCTTTCCGAAGACGCCGGCGTTGTCCGGCATCTATGCCACCTGGGTGCACGGCGTCGGCGACCGTCCGTGGCCGTCGGTGTCCAGCTTCGGCACGCGGCCGACGGTGGATGGCGTCGAGCCGCTGCTCGAAGCCCACCTGTTCGATTTCGCCGGCGACCTTTACGGGCGCCATATCGAAGTCGAATTCGTCGCCAAGCTGCGCGACGAACTGAAATTCCCCGATCTGCCCAGCCTCACCGTGCAGATGCACCGCGACGCGGACGACGCACGCGGGATCCTTTCCGAACACCAACGACGAGCGACGGCGTGAGCCAGGACTACAAAGCGACCCTCCATCTGCCCGCCACGGATTTCCCGATGCGCGGCGACCTGCCCAAGCGCGAGCCCGACACGCTGGACCGCTGGGAACGCCAGGGCCTGTACGCGCAGCTGCGCGAGAACGCCAAGGGGCGTCCGCTGTTCGTGCTGCACGACGGCCCGCCGTACGCCAACGGCGCGATCCACCTTGGCCACGCGGTCAACAAGATCCTCAAGGACATCATCGTCAAGTCGAAGTACCTGGCCGGCTTCGATGCGCCGTACATCCCCGGCTGGGATTGCCACGGCCTGCCGATCGAGATCGCCATCGAGAAGAAGTTCGGCAAGGTCGGCGCGAAGCTGGATGCGGTCGAGTTCCGGCAGAAGTGCCGCGAATATGCCGAGTCGCAGATCGACATCCAGCGCAAGGACTTCAAGCGCCTGGGCGTGATCGGCGACTGGGACAACCCGTACAAGACGCTCGATTTCCGCTTCGAGGCCAACGAGATCCGCGCGCTGGCCAAGATCGTCGCCAACGGCCATCTGACGCGCGGCGTGAAGCCGGTGCACTGGTGCTTCGACTGCGGCTCGGCGCTGGCCGAGGCGGAGATCGAATATGCCGACAAGGTGTCGCCGGCGGTGGACGTCGCCTATGCCGCGCGCGACGCGCAGGCGCTGGCGAAGGCGTTCGGTGTCGACGTACCCGTCGATGTCGAAGTGGCGCTGCCGATCTGGACCACCACGCCGTGGACGCTGCCGGCCTCACTGGCCATCTCGGTCGGTGCGGATCTCGAGTACGCGCTGGTCGAAGGCCCCGCGCACGACGGCAGGCGCCGCTGGCTGTTGCTGGCCGATGCGCTGGCCGCGCGCGCGCTGCAGCGCTACGGCGTCACCGACGTGGTCGTGCACGCCCGGGTGAAGGGTAGTGCGCTGGAAGGCGCGCTGTTCGCGCATCCGTTCTACGACACCCGCGATATTCCCGTGCTGCTCGGCGACCACGTGTCGGCCGAAGACGGTACCGGCGCCGTGCATACCGCGCCCGGCCACGGCCAGGAAGACTATGTCGTCAGCAAGCAGTACGGCCTGCTCGACAAGTACACCGCCGCGCAGCTCAACCCGGTCGATGGCCGCGGCGTGTATCTGCCGTCCACACCGGCGGCGCATGGCGTCGAACTGGCCGGACTGCACATCTGGAAGGCCAACGACACCCTCATCGACGTGCTCAAGCAGAGCGGCGCGCTGCTTGCCTTCAGCAAACTGGAGCACAGCTACCCGCACTGCTGGCGCCACAAGACACCCATCGCGTTCCGTGCCACGCCGCAGTGGTTCATCTCGATGGAACAGGCCCACCTGCGCGCCGATGCGCTGGAGGCGATCAAGCAGGTCGGCTGGTTCCCGCAGTGGGGCGAAGCCCGCATCGCCGGCATGGTCGATGGCCGTCCGGACTGGACCATCTCGCGCCAGCGCACCTGGGGCGTGCCGATCGCGCTGTTCGTGCACCGCGAAACCGGCGAGCCGCATCCGCGCAGCGTCGAGCTGATGCGCGCGGTCGCCGACCGCGTGGAGCAGGGCGGTGTCGACGTCTGGTACACGCTGGATGCGGCCGAACTGCTGGGCGAGGAAGCGAAGGACTACGACAAGATCACCGACATCCTCGATGTCTGGTTCGACTCCGGCGTGACGCACGAAGGCGTGCTGCTGGAGCGCGGCCTGGGCAAGCCGGCCGACCTCTACCTGGAAGGCTCGGACCAGCACCGCGGCTGGTTCCAGTCCTCGCTGCTGACCGGCGTGGCGATCGACAAGGTCGCGCCGTACAAGCAGTGCCTCACCCACGGGTTCACCGTGGACGAGCACGGCCGCAAGATGTCCAAGTCGCTGGGCAACGGCATCGAGCCGCAGGACATCATGAAGACCCTCGGCGCCGACATCCTGCGCCTGTGGATCGCCAGCGCCGATTACAGTAACGAAATGTCGCTGTCGCAGGAAATCCTGAAGCGCAACGCCGACGCCTACCGCCGGCTGCGCAACACCGCGCGCTTCCTGCTCAGCAACCTCAGCGGCTTCGATCCGTCGCGCGATCTGCTGGCGCCGGCGGACATGGTGGCGCTGGACCGCTGGATCGTGCATCGCGCGTTCGAGGTGCAGGAGAAGATCAAGGCCGCCTACGACCGTTACGACTTCGCCGAGATCGTGCAGGCGCTGCTGAACTTCTGCAGCGTCGACCTGGGCTCGCTGTACCTGGATGTCACCAAGGACCGCCTGTACACCATGCGCGAGGATTCGCGCGGTCGCCGCAGCGCGCAGAGCGCGATGTTCCACATCGCCGAGGCCTTCGTGCGCTGGATCGCACCGGTGCTCAGCTTCACCGCCGATGAAATGTGGGGTTATCTGCCGGGCGAGCGCACCGGCAACGTGCTGTTCGCCACCTGGTACGACGGCCTGGCGCCGCTGCCGGAAGGCGCGGCGCTGAACGCCGCCGACTTCGACCAGCTGCTGGCCCTGCGCGAGCAGGTGGCCAAGGTGCTGGAGCCGATGCGCGCCAACGGCCTGATCGGCGCCGCGCTGGAAGCGGAGATCACCGTGTCGGTGAATGCCCTGACCGCCGCCAAGTGGCAGCCGCTGGCCGAGGAGCTGCGTTTCTTCTTCATCAGTGGCGACGTCACCGTCAACGAAGTCAGCGCGGACGAGATCTTCGTGCTGGCGCAGCCGACCACCAAGAGCAAGTGCGTGCGTTGCTGGCATTACCGCGCCGATGTCGGCCAGCATGCCGCGCATCCCGAACTTTGCGGCCGTTGCGTCAGCAACATCGATGGCGCCGGCGAAGACCGGGTGTGGTTCTGATGGTCGCCAAGCCGAAACCGAATGCGCTGGTCTGGCTGCTGCTGTCGGTCGTCGTCATCGTGCTGGACCAGTGGTCGAAGGCGTGGGTGCTGGCCTCGCTGCCGGAGTACACCGCCATCCCGGTGATCGAGGGCTTCTGGAACTGGTACCGCACCTACAACACCGGCGCGGCCTTCAGCTTCCTGGCCGATGCCGGTGGCTGGCAGTTGTGGTTCTTCACCGTGCTGGCCGTGGGCATCAGTGGCCTGCTCGGCTTCTGGCTGTCGCGCACCGCACGCGGCGACTGGCGCCAGGCGCTGCCTTACGCGCTGGTGATCGGCGGCGCGCTGGGCAACGTCATCGACCGGCAGATCCACGGCCACGTGATCGACTTCATCCAGTGGCACTGGCGCGACCATTACTGGCCGGCGTTCAACATCGCCGACTGCGCGGTGGTGGGCGGCGCCATCGGCATCGCGTTGTTCGGGCTGTTCGAGGGCAAGAAGAAGGCTGGCTGACCCGACTGCTTCCCCGCGCGATCGTAGGGTGGGCCTTGGCCCACCGCTCGGTGACGCGTGAAGACGGTGGGCCGAGGCCCACCCTACGGCATCGCGGCGGTTCGCCCTCACCCTGTTCCCCTCTCCCGCAGGCGGGCGAGGGGCGTTGGCGCCAGGCGGGATCGGCACCGGCAACACGTTTAGCGTTTCATTTTCCTGCCTTCGGTACTATCGGATTCTATGGACGTCCTGCTCGCCAATCCCCGTGGTTTCTGTGCCGGCGTCGACCGCGCCATCGAGATCGTCAAGCGCGCCATCGAGACGCTGGGCGCGCCGATCTACGTGCGCCACGAGGTGGTGCACAACCGCTTCGTGGTGGACGACCTGAAGCAACGCGGCGCGGTATTCGTGGAAGAGCTGGACGAAGTGCCCGACGACGCCACCGTCATCTTCAGCGCGCACGGCGTGTCCAAGGCGGTGCGCCACGAAGCCGAGCGCCGCGGCCTGAAGGTGTTCGACGCCACCTGCCCGCTGGTCACCAAGGTGCACTTCGAAGTGGCGCGCCACTGCCGCGCCGGCCGCGACGTGGTGCTGATCGGTCACGCCGGCCATCCCGAGGTGGAAGGCACGATGGGGCAGTGGAGCCGCGAGGGTGGGGTGGGCAACATCTACCTGGTGGAAGACATCGACGGCGTCGCCACGCTGGACGTCAGCCAGCCCGACAACTTGTTCTACACCACCCAGACCACGCTGTCGGTGGACGACACGGTGGGCATCATCCAGGCGCTGCAGCAGCGCTTCCCGGCCATCCAGGGGCCGAAGAACGACGATATCTGCTACGCCACCCAGAACCGCCAGGATGCGGTGCGAGACCTCGCCAGGCAGTGCGACCTGGTGCTGGTGGTCGGCTCGCCCAACAGCTCCAACTCCAACCGCTTGCGCGAGCTGGCCGAGCGCGACGGCGTGGAGTCGTACCTGATCGACGGCGCGCACGAGATCGACCCGCTCTGGATCGAAGGCAAGCAGCGGGTCGGCGTCACCGCCGGCGCCTCCGCCCCCGATGTGCTGATCGACGGCGTCATCCAGCGCCTGCGTGACCTCGGCGCCGCCGGCGTCAGCGAACTCGACGGCGAACCCGAGAACATGGTGTTCGCGCTGCCGAAGGAACTGCGGCTGCAGCTGGTCAACTGAGTCGGGAACGCCCGCAAGCGGGCGCAGGCCACTCCGCCTTCTGTCCCTGGGAAGAACCCCGGCCTTGGCCGGGGTTCTTTTTGGTTCGGCCGGGAAAGTGAACGTCATTCGGCCGGCACGGAACGGGCGTCGTCCGTGTCACACGCTCCGGTCATCAAGGCAATTTTCCTCGACGCCAAGCCTCCGCGCCTCGACGACGCACCAACGTGGTTCGACGCCAAGGAAAAAAGCCTTGCGGTCGAAGCGAAAAGTGTCGGCGACAAGGCAAATTGCCTCGCCGTCATGGCTCAAAGCATCCCGATGCCGAGGCGAATTGCCTTGTCGTCTCACCTTTGAGGTTCGCTGCCAAGGCAATTTGCCTTGGCGCCGTCCCGAAATGCTTTGGCGCCGTCCCGGGAATGCCTTGGCGTCGAGGAAAAAAGCCTCGTCGCCTCACTTCAATGCCTTGCGTGCGCACCTTTTTGGGTCGATTTCTCACAGTAATGGCACGCAGGGCGGGGTTGGCGATGTCAGCGCAGGGCGTCAGAGAGCGCTTTCCACGCGGTGGCCTTCTCCGTCCACGCGCCGCACGGCCTCCACGACATCGAAGCTCCGCCTAACGACAGGAGCAACCCGTCGTCGCCCGGCCTCCATGGCGCGTTCGACATGCCGCGTGTGTCATGCCGTATCACGCCGTGCGACCACCGCCTGCCATCGTGTCCGCCATCGAATCGAGGGGGATGGCCGATGACCCGCATGCACCGGATTGCGTTGCGTATCTACTTGCCCACGCTGGCCTGCCTGTTGCTGGCGTTTGCGTCCACCTGGGTGTTGTCCGGTGCCACGCCGGCCCCTCAGGGAGGCGAGTTCTTCAATGCGCTGCGATGGCTGCCGCATGCGCTGACGGGCGTCGCGCTCGTGCTGGGTACCGTGGCCAGCCTGCGGTTGCGCCGCTGGGAGGCGGGTGACGCCTTGATCTGCGCCTGCGGCGGACTGCTGGGCGGCGAGCGCGACGGACGCTTCGGCAGGTATCGAACCTGCGTCGCGTGCGGCCGCCATCAGGTGGTGGACCGATAGGCAAACCAGCACGGATGGGACATCCGGGCGTGGGTGGCGTGTGGCGCGGAGAGAGGTCGCCCTCCCGGTGTGCGGCGCGTCGAGACCTTCGCGGTTCACGGTGTTCGCCGCCGTGCGCGAATGCGTCACGCGCTGATGCCGGGCAGACGCGGCGACCGGGATGGCCAATGAAGGAGAGCGTCACCTTGGCAGGCTGATCGACCAGGCGACGAAGGCCAGCCAGAGCGGCGCGATCAGCATCGCGCGTGTCGCCATGTCGCGGCCTGCCGTGTGTCGCGCCAGCGCGATCACCAGGGCGAAGACGGGAAGCAGGACGCCAAGCTCGATCAGCAGGTTCTTCCAGAGATAGTAGTTGGCGGGATCGAGCGCACCTGCACTGGGCAGTACGCCGATGGAGATCGATGTCTCGGCACCGAGTGGCCAGAACAGCGGTACGGTATGCGCGCCCACCAGCAGGTCGAGTACGGGGTGGGACAGGCTGGCGGTCAGCAAACCCGTTATCGAAATCCACGTTGCGGTGACTCTACGCATCGCCACACGGGCGACAACGGCGACGGCCAGCGCGAACACCATGCTGTGGGTGACGCGGGGTTTCGCGGCGTAGCCGAAGGCCCAGACGACGAAGTAATCGAAGTCGGCACAGATGGCGAGGATCACGCAGGGCACGAGTGCCCGCCGGCTGCGGGAATCACGCCAGCGGGCGCAGGACAGGAAAACGGTGATGCCGGCCGCTGCGTGGCCCATGATGGATGACATGCAGGGTTCCGGAGATCGTTCGCCGAGGTGGCATCCAGCGTCCGGTCTTTGCGTGCGTTGAGGGAGCGTCGGTGAGGTGGGGATGAAGCGCGTAGGTCCGCGGCAATGATTGCCGTAACGTAGGGCTTGGAAATGTCTACTGGACCCGGGGCGATTCACCTAATGATGCTGCTGCTTCTACAGGACCAACGCCTACGGTAGCTCAGGTCAATGCTATGGGGGTGTCAGTGCGTCACTCCGACGTATAGTGACATGTCTCCCCTTCAAGAGCCTTCCGCCGGTTACGGGGACCTTCTTCAGCTGGTTACTAGTTTTCTGGACAGGAGATAGGCATGACGTTCGTCAAAGTGTTCGGCGTGACAGTTGGCGCTTTGTGTCTTGCCTTTGGGATCGCCGCGATACTGGAAGGGGTGAACGGCGTGGGTCCGTGTAGGATTAGTTGCGCTTTCAACAGTGCGCTGCTGTCCTTAGTCGGGCAAGCTACCTATAGTGTTGTTTACGGCGCGGCTTGGGCGCTTTCCGGGCTTGCATTCATATGCTTCATACTTTTCCGGGTCGGCAAAACGCGAAGTTCAAAGCGAGGTAGGGGCCGGTGAGGCCACCGGCTTCCCAACGGCTTACCACCCCACCCCCCCACACCCCCACATTGACCCGCCCCCGCCCCAACCCCTAAAATCCGCGGCTCCGCCGGAATAGCTCAGTTGGTAGAGCGGCGCATTCGTAATGCGTAGGTCGTAGGTTCGATTCCTATTTCCGGCACCAGTCGTGACAAGGCCCCGCTCCGGCGGGGCTTTGTTTTTCCGAGTCTCGCCCGCGGAGACGGCGGGCCGATACAGTAGCCGCTCGCCGTCCCGACAGGTTCCCCGTGGCCAAGACCTCCGCCAAGTCCCGCACCGCCTACGTCTGCACCGAATGCGGCGCAGACCACAGCAAATGGCAGGGCCAGTGCGCCGACTGCGGCGCGTGGAATTCGCTCAGCGAGATCGTGCTGGAGACCGCCGCCGGTGCACCCGCTGCCGCGCGCCGTTCCGGCTGGGCCGGCAAGGCCGAGGCGCCGAAGATCACCGCGCTGAAGGACGTGCGCCACAGCGAAGAAGCGCGCGTGAGCACCGGCATCGGCGAGTTCGACCGCGTGCTGGGCGGCGGCCTGGTGGAAGGTGCCGTGGTGCTGGTCGGCGGCGATCCCGGCATCGGCAAGTCGACCCTGCTGCTGCAGGCCGTGGCCCGCATGTCGGCCCACTTGCCGGCGCTGTACGTGACCGGCGAGGAATCGCTGGCTCAGGTGGCCGGCCGTGCCGTGCGCCTGGACCTGCCGCTGGACAACCTGCAGGCACTGGCCGAGACCGGCATCGAGACCATCCTGCAGCACGCCTCGGTCGCGCGGCCCAAGCTGATCGTCGCCGACTCCGTGCAGACGCTGTGGACCGAATCGCTGACCGCCGCGCCTGGTTCGGTCAGCCAGGTGCGTGAGAGCGCCGCGCGGCTGGTGCGCTATGCCAAGGAGACCGGCACCGCCGTGTTCCTGGTCGGCCACGTCACCAAGGAAGGCGGCATCGCCGGCCCGCGCGTGCTGGAGCACATGGTCGACGCCGTGCTGTATTTCGAAGGCGAGAGCGGCAGCCGCTTCCGCGTGCTGCGCGCCTTCAAGAACCGCTTCGGCGCGGTCAACGAACTCGGCGTGTTCGCGATGGGCGAGAAGGGCCTGAAGGAAGTGCCCAACCCGTCGGCGATCTTCCTGTCCGGCAGCGCCCAGCAGCCCGGCAGCTGCGTGATGGTCACCCGCGAGGGCACGCGCCCGCTGCTGGTGGAAGTGCAGGCGCTGGTCGACAGCTCGCCCCTGTCCAATCCGCGCCGCGTGGCGGTGGGCCTGGAGCAGAACCGCCTGGCCATGCTGCTGGCTGTCCTGCACCGGCACGGCGGCGTGGTGGTGGGCGACCAGGACGTCTTCGTCAATGTGGTGGGCGGCATCCGCGTGCAGGAAACCGCCGCCGACCTGCCGGTGCTGCTGGCCGTGCTGTCCTCGCTGCGCGACCGCCCGCTGGCCGAGAAGACCGTCGCCTTCGGCGAAGTGGGGCTGTCGGGCGAGATCCGCCCCGTGCCCAACGGCGAGGAACGCCTGCGCGAAGCGGCCACGCACGGCTTCAAGCGCGCCATCGTGCCCAAGGGCAACGCGCCGAAGTCGGGTACGTTCAAGGGTCTTGAGGTCATCGCGGTAGAGCGGCTGTCGCAGGCGCTGGAAGCGGCAGCGGAGTAGGGCGCCATGCGTCTGCTGTAGGAGCGACGTGAGTCGCGACCACAAGATCGGTTCGTCATGAAAAGCCGGCGCAAGCGCAGGCCGTGCGGTCGCGACTCACGTCGCTCCTACAGGGGCAAAGATCTACGCCCGCCTCAACACCATTTCATACACGAACTTGCTGCCGAAGAACGCCAGCAGCAACAGCGCCATCGCGGTAAGCGTCCAGTGCACGGCCTTGGCGCCGCGCCAGCCGTAGCGCCAGCGCCCGACCAGCAGGCCGCCGAAGACCAGCCACGACATCACGCTGAGCACCGTCTTGTGGCTGAGCTTCTGGGCGAGGAAGTTCTCGACGAACAGCACGCCGGTCAGCAACGTGGCGCTCAACAGGATGAAGCCGACGGTGATGGTGCGGAACAGCAGGTCTTCCAGCTCGGTCAATGGCGGCAGTGCGCGCAGCCAGAGATGGAATTCGCGCCGGCGCAGGGCGCGTTCCTGCGCCCACAGCATCACCGCCAGCAGCGCGGCGATCGCCAGCGCGGCGTAGGCCAGCAGCGCCAGCCAGGCATGCAACTGGAGGCGCCAATCCAATCCGCTGGAGGCCTGGTGACCGTAGACGTGGTAAGCCGCGAGCAGGACGGCGGCCAGCGGGAACGCCACCACGCCCAGTGCGGCCATCCGGCCCTGGATGGCCACCAGCAGCGTCATCGCCGCCATGCCCAGCGCCACCAGCGAGAGCGCGGCGAAGAAATGCATGTCCGGACCGCCGGGGGTCCGCCAGGCCACCAGCAGGTGGTAGGCGCCGTGCAGCACCACGGCGCCCAGTGCAGGCCACACCCAGGGCCGCGAGGCCTCGCCGGTGTCGCGGGCCACGGAGCGGACCAGCAGGCCGGCGGCGAGCAGATACAGCGCAACGGCGATGAGAATGACTGTCATCGGGGAAGTGTCGCACAGCGGGCGTCGCCGGCGCAGGGGCGAAGGCGGCCCACGCTGCGCGGGGAGGAGACGGGGAGCCGGACCGCTATAATCGCCCTCCGTTTTCCCCTGGCGTGCCCGCTTCCATGTTCGAATCCCTGACCCAGCGACTCTCCGGCACCATCGAGCGCCTGCGCGGCCGCGGCCGCCTGAGCGAGGAGAACATCCGCGAGGCCACCCGCGAAGTGCGCATCGCCCTGCTGGAGGCCGACGTGGCCCTGCCGGTGGTGCAGGCGCTGATCGAGCGCATCAAGGTGCGCGCCGTGGGCCAGGAAGTGCTGAAGTCGCTGACCCCCGGCCAGGCGCTGATCAAGGTGGTCCGCGACGAACTGACCGCGGTGATGGGCTCGCAGGCCAGCGACCTGAACCTCAACGTGCCCGCGCCCGCCGTGATCCTGATGGCCGGCCTGCAGGGCGCCGGCAAGACCACCACGGTCGGCAAGCTGGCCAAGCACCTGCGCGAGAAGCGCAAGAAGAAGGTGATGGTGGTCAGCGCCGACGTCTACCGTCCGGCCGCGATCGAGCAGCTGAAGACGCTGGCCCAGCAGGTGGACGTGCTGTTCTTCCCGTCCGACGCGGGGCAGAAGCCGGAAGCCATCGTCCGTGCCGCCATCGACGATGCGAAGAAGTCCTTCGTCGACGTGCTGTTGGTCGATACCGCCGGCCGCCTGGCGATCGACGAGGCCATGATGGCCGAGATCAAGGCGCTGCACGCCGCGGTCAAGCCGGTGGAGACGCTGTTCGTCGTCGACGCGATGACCGGCCAGGACGCGGCCAACACCGCCAAGGCCTTCAGCGAAGCGCTGCCGCTGACCGGCGTGGTGCTGACCAAGACCGACGGCGATGCGCGCGGCGGCGCGGCGCTGTCGGTGCGTTACATCACCGGCAAGCCGATCAAGTTCATCGGCGTGGGCGAGAAGCCCGACGGCCTGGACGTGTTCCACCCCGAGCGCGTGGCCGCGCGCATCCTCGACATGGGCGACGTGCTGTCGCTGGTCGAGCAGGTCGAGCAGAACGTCGATCGCGAGAAGGCCGAGAAGCTCGCCGCCAAGGTCATCAAGGGCAAGAAGTTCGACCTCAACGACATGCGCGACCAGCTGGAGCAGATGCAGAACATGGGCGGCATCGGCGGCCTGATGGACAAGCTGCCGGGCATGGGCCAGATCCCCGAGCACGTGAAGCAGCAGGTGCAGCAGGGCAAGGAAGTGCCCCGCATGATCGCCATCATCAATTCGATGACGAAGAAGGAGCGCCGCAACCCGGCGCTGCTGAACGGCTCGCGCCGCGCCCGCATCGCCAAGGGCGCGGGCCTGACGCCGGCCGACGTCAACAAGCTGATGAAGCAGTACCAGCAGATGGAAAAGATGATGGGCAAGCTGGCCGGCGGCGGCATGAAGGGCATGATGCGCAACATGAAGAGCATGATGGGCGGCCGTGGCGGCATGCCGTTCCGGTGAGGCTTTGTTTTTCTGTAGGAGCGACGTGAGTCGCGACCTTACACCTGCAGAGTTCAAGGCGCGTTCGTTGTCGCGGTCGCGACTCACGTCGCTCCTACAGTGGCCTCAGGAGTCGCCCGCATGACCTCCGCGTTCCTCAACGGACGTCCCGCCACCGCCGACGACCTGCGCGCGCTCGCGCTGGCCAACTACGGCCACTTCACCTCGATGCAGGTGCGCGATGGCGCCGTGCAGGGGCGGGCATTGCACATGCGACGCCTGGAGGACGCCACGTTCGCGTTGTTCGGCGCGCGGTTGGATGGCGCCGATGCGCTGCAGCAGGCCGCACGCGCATTGCACGGGGCGGGTCATGGCGATGCCTCCGTGCGCATCACCGTGTTCTCGACCCGATTCGATTACCGCGATCCCGCGCGCGGCATCGTGCCGGATGTGCTGGTGACCCTGTCGCCAGCCGCGTCGGCGGACAAGCCGGCGCTGCGGGTGAAGTCGTACCCGTTCGTCCGCCCGCTGCCGCAGTACAAGCACGTGGGTACGTTCCCGCTGTTCCACTACCGTCGGCAGGCGGTGGCGGACGGCTATGACGACGCGCTGTTCGTCGATCCCGCGGGGCACATCGTCGAGGGGTCGATCTGGAATCTGGGCCTGTGGGACGGGCAGTCCGTGGTGTGGCCGGAAGGGCCGGCCCTGAGGGGAACGGCCGAGCGACTGCTGCAGGCTGGCCTGGAGCAGGCATGCATTCCGCAGCGCGCCGCGCCGGTGGCGCTTTCGGACCTGGGCGCCTTCCGGGCCGGATTTGCCTGCAATGCCAGTGGGTTGCAGCCGATCGTGGCGGTGGATGCGGTCGCATGGGGTACTGATACCGCCCTCATGGCCCGCCTGAAGGCGGCGCTGGACGCCATGCGGTGGGAGCCGCTGGCCCGACCTCCCGCCTGATGGACATGGCGGGGTTTTCCTGACCGATTCAATGGCTTAGAATAGCCGGCTTACCTCGCCATTCTGGCGACTGGGCAACACTGGAAAACACCATGGTCAAGATCCGTCTCACCCGCGGCGGCGCGAAGAAGCGCCCCTTCTACCACATCATCGTCACCGACTCGCGCAGCGCGCGTGACGGCCGCAACATCGAGCGCGTGGGGTTCTACAACCCGGTCGCCGCCGGTGCCGAGAAGCGCGTCGAGCTCAACATTGCCCGTGTCGACCATTGGGTCGGCAACGGTGCCCAGCTGACCGAGAAGGTCCGCAACCTGTACAAGGAAGTGAAGGCCGCTCCCGCGGCCTGATGGCTCCGGCCGCGCGTACTGCGCGGCCTACCGTACCCATGAACACCGAGCGCCCACCGACCCCGCAGAAAATGGTTCTGCTGGGAAGGCTTCTGGGCGCTTTTGGTGTGCGCGGCCAGATCAAGATCGAATCCTGGACCGAGCCGCGCGACGCCATTTTCCGCTACCAGCCCTGGACGCTGCGCGATGCCGCGGGTGTCGAACGGACCCTGAGCGATGCGCGCGGCAAGGCCTCCGGCAAGCACTTGGTGGCGACATTGCCGGGGGTGGAGGACCGCGATCAGGTGGAGGCGATGCACGGGCAGGAAATCCTCGTTCCGCGCTCCGCGTTGCCTCCGCCGAGTGCCGGCGAGTTCTACTGGGTCGACCTGGAAGGGATGCGCGTGCTCAATGCCGACGGCACCGACTTCGGCACCGTCTCGCACCTGTTCTCCACTGGCGCCAACGACGTGCTCGTCGCGCGTGGCGACCGGGAGCGGCTGATCCCGTTCGTGGAACCCGACTATGTGCGCTCGGTGGATTTCGAGGCGGGCGTGGTGACGGTGGACTGGGATCCGGAATTCTAGGAGTGAGTGGAGAGGAGTGAATAGTGAGTGGGGGCGCTGCCGTCTTTGCCGTGCCTTGCTGTCATCGTTCCGCGTCGCCTTCCTCCGTGCGCTGTACCCGCTTCCGCTCACTCCTCACTCCTCTTCACTCACTTCTCGCCTCCCCCATGCGCATCGACGTCATGACCCTGTTCCCCGAGTTCATCGCCCAGGCTGCCGCCGTGGGCGTGGTCGGGCGTGCGCAGGAGCGGGGATTGCTGTCGCTGCATGGCTGGAATCCGCGTGACTACGCCAGCGGCGGCTACCGGCGGGTCGACGACCGTCCGTTCGGCGGCGGCCCGGGCATGGTGATGATGATCGAGCCGTTGCAGGCCTGCCTGTCGGCGGTTCGCGCCGCCGATGCGGCGCCGGCCCCGCTGATCTACCTGAGTCCGCAGGGGACGCCGCTGACGCAGAGAAAGGCCCGTGAACTCGCCGCGCTGCCGCGCATGATCCTGCTGTGCGGCCGCTACGAGGGTGTGGACGAGCGTTTTCTCCAGGCCGAAGTCGACGAGGAAATCTCCATCGGCGACTACGTCCTGTCCGGTGGCGAACTGGCCGCGGCCGTCCTCATCGATGCCGTCGGCCGGCTGCAGGACGGTGCGCTGAACGATGCCGATTCGGCGGTGCAGGACAGTTTCGAGGGCGATGGCCTGCTCGATTGTCCCCACTTCACCCACCCGTCCACGCATGCGTTGGGCGAGGTCCCGGCGGTGCTGCGCTCAGGCGACCACGCCGCCATTGCCCGCTGGCGCCGGCAGCAGGCTCTCGGCCGGACCTGGCTGCGCCGCCCCGATCTGCTGGACGAGGCGGCCCTGTCCAAGGCGGACAAGGCCCTGCTGGACGCCTTCCGGGCCGGTCTGGCGGCGGACGGGGCGGCAGGGTAGCCAGTCCGGGCCGGAATCCGTTAGAATACGCGACCCTTGGGCGGTTCTCGCCCGGGATCCCATAAGAATATCGTGCAGCGCAATCCGGCGACTGCATCAGTTTCCGCTGTCGCAAGACACGATCACGCATACAAGCATTGGTGCCAACATGAGCAAGCTCCTCCAGGAATTCGAAGCCTCCCAGATCACGCGCGAGCTGCCCGCGTTCGGCCCCGGTGACACGGTCGTCGTCAACGTGAAGGTCAAGGAAGGCAACCGCGAGCGCGTGCAGGCGTACGAAGGCGTGGTCATCGCCAAGAAGAACGCCGGCCTGAACTCCGCCTTCACCGTCCGCAAGATCTCGCACGGTTACGGCGTCGAGCGCGTCTTCCAGACCCACAGCGCCTCCATCGACTCGGTCGAAGTGAAGCGCCGCGGCAAGGTCCGCGCCGGCAAGCTGTACTACCTGCGCGAGCTGGAAGGCAAGGCTGCCCGCATCAAGGAAGACCTGGCCGCGAACGCCGCCGCCAAGGTGGCCCGCCAGGCCGCTGCCGCCGCTGCCGCCGCCGAGTAATTCCGGCCCACGCGCGTCGCACGGACGGCCACCCCCCGGGTGGCCGTTCGCGTTTCCGGCGGGCGCGTTTCGGTGCAGACTGGCGCCAACCGCGATGGAGAAGAGAGCGCCATGCGTCCGACGCGAATCCCGTCGCTGCGGCCTGCATGCGCGAGCGGGCCGATGGCGTCAACGTCCGTACACAGCCGCGCCTTCGCCTGGCGTGCGTGCGGACGAAGCCCGTGCCGGCGCGCCCCGGCACAGGACCGAGCTTCCCTGTCCCGTCGTTCCGACACGCCCGCCCTGAAACGACTGTTCCCGTATTCCGATGACTGAATCCGCCGATGCGTCCGTCCGCCTGGATCTGTGGCTGTGGGCGGCGCGCTTCTTCAAGACACGCAGCCTGGCCAAGCAGGCCATCGAGACCGGCAAGGTCGACGCGGGCGGACAGCGGGCCAAGTCGTCGCGCGCCGTGCGCGTCGGCGACACGCTGGTGGTGACGCGGGGCCACGACGTGTTCGAGATCGAGGTGCGCGCGCTCAGCGACAAGCGCGGTCCGGCGGCGGTGGCGCAGCAGCTGTATGTGGAGCCGGAAGCGGCGAGGGCGCGCCGCCTGGCGGCGCTCGCGGCACGGCAGGCCGAGCGTGCCGGTTACCAGGCGCCGCAGTCGCGCCCGGACAAACGGGCGCGTCGCCTGATCCGCGCGCTGGGCGATATCGACGCGATGTAGCGCGATGCAGCGTCGCCTGCACGGGAAAGGGCGCCGAGGGCGCCCTTCTTCATTGCCGCGTCGATGCGCAGGGCGGGATCAGCGTCCGCCGCCGAACATGCCGCTGCCGATCTTGAGGATATCGCCCAGGCCCAGCTGGCCGTCGCCATCCTGGTCCAGCACCGCGCCGAGCAGCCCACCGCCCACGCCGCCCTGCTGCTGTACCTGGCGCTGTTCCTGCCCCAGCACCTCGGCCAGGCCGAGCGGCGTGTTCTGCGCGCTGCCCTGGCTCATGCGCTGGGCGAGAAAGGCCAGCACGATCGGCGCCAGGATCTTCAACAACTGGCCGGCGCGTTCGCCGCCCAGGCCGGTCGCCTGGCCCAGACCCAGCTCGGCGCGGTTCTGCTGACCGCCGAAGACGTGGCCGAGGATGCCGGCGCCGTTGGCCTGCGGCGACGACGCGCCCCCGAGGACCGCGCCCAGCACGCTGCCGAGGTCCAGCCCGTTGTGATTGCGCTGCAGGGCGCCGAACAGGGCTTCGGCCCCCTGCGGTTGCGCGGCGTTGCGGCCCAGCGCGCCCAGCAGCAGCGGCAGCGCGGCGCCGATGGCACTGGAGGCCTGCATCTGGCCGATCCCGAGCTGCTGCGACACCTGCTGCAAGGGCGCGCCCTGCAATTGCGCGAACAGGTCTTCGGCGAGGGAAGAGGTGGTCATGGCGTGTTCGTCCTCCTGGACGCGTGGGAAATCGGCGCTCCATGCTAGCGCCGATCCCCGCATTCTCCGACTCACAATAAGCCGGACCGACCGGCGGAAACGACCGCGCCGCATGCCGGAGACCGGTCATGCGGCGCGAGGCCGACCATGCCGTCAACGCAGGTCGAAACGGTCCAGCTCCATCACCTTGGTCCAGGCCGCGACGAAATCGCCGACGAACTTCGCCTGGCCATCCTGGCTTCCATAGACCTCGGCCAGTGCACGCAGCACCGAGTTGGAGCCGAACACCAGGTCGACCCGCGTGCCGGTCCACTTCACCGCGCCGGTCGTGCGGTCGCGGCCCTCGTAGCGGTTGGCACCGGTCGCTTTCCATTCCGTGCGCATGTCGAGCAGGTTGACGAAGAAGTCGTTGCTCAGCGTGCCGGGCTTGTCGGTCAACACGCCATGCGCGCCACCATCGGCGTTGGCGCCCAGCACGCGCAGGCCACCGACCAGCACGGTCATTTCGGGTGCGGTGAGCGTCAGCAACTGCGCGCGGTCCACCAGCAGGTGTTCGGCAGGTACGGCGGAGTGGCCCTTGAGGTAATTGCGGAAGCCGTCGGCGAACGGTTCCAGCACGGCGAACGACTCCACGTCGGTCTGGTCGGCGCGCGCATCGGTACGGCCCGGACGGAATGGTACGGTGAGGTCATGGCCGCCGGCCTTCGCGGCCTGTTCGATGCCGACGCCGCCGGCCAGCACGATCAGATCGGCCAGCGAGACCTTCTTGCCGCCGGCTGCGTCCAGGTTGAACTCCATCTGGATGCGCTCCAGCGCCTTCAGCACCTTCGCCAGCTGCTCGGGCCGGTTGACCGCCCAGTCCTTCTGCGGGGCGAGGCGGATGCGCGCGCCATTGGCGCCACCGCGCTTGTCGCCGCCGCGGAAGGTGGAGGCCGACGCCCACGCGGTGGAGACCAGTTCCGCCACCGACAGGCCCGACGCGGCGATCTTCTGCTTCAGCGCGTCGATGTCGCCGGCCTCTATCTGCGCGTAGTCCGCTTTCGGCAGCGGGTCCTGCCAGATCAGTTCTTCCTTCGGCACTTCCGGGCCCAGGTAGCGCGCGCGCGGACCCATGTCGCGGTGGGTCAGCTTGAACCAGGCGCGAGCGAAGGCTTCCGCGAATGCCTGCGGATTCTCGAGGAAGCGCTTGGAGATCGGGCCGTAGATCGGGTCGAAGCGCAGCGACAGGTCGGTGGTCAGCATCTTGGGGCGCTGCTTCCTGGTCTTGTCGTGCGCGTGCGGCACGTCCTCGGGCGCGTCCTTGGCGACCCACTGGTGCGCGCCGGCCGGCGACTTCTCCAGCTCCCACTCGAAGCCGAACAGGTTCTCGAAGAACTTGTTGCTCCACAGTGTCGGCGTCTGCGTCCAGGTGACCTCGATGCCCGAGGTGATGGTGTCGCCCCCCTTGCCGCTGCCGAACGTGTTGTGCCAGCCGAAGCCCTGCGCCTCCAGTTCGTCGGCTTCCGGCTCGGCACCGACGTGGTCGGCCGGGCCTGCGCCGTGCGTCTTGCCGAAGGTGTGGCCGCCGGCGATCAGCGCGACGGTTTCCTCGTCGTCCATCGCCATGCGGGCGAAGGTGTCGCGGATATCGTGCGCGGCCAGCAGCGGATCCGGGTTGCCGTCCGGACCTTCCGGATTCACGTAGATCAGGCCCATCTGCACGGCGGCCAGCGGATTCTCCAGCCGGCGCGAATGCACGTCGCCGTCGGCGTTGTCGTCGGAGACCAGCACGCCCGCGTCGCCCGGCTTCTCGACGCCCTCCGAGCCATGCGCATAGCGGATATCGCCGCCCAGCCACGTGGTTTCGCGGCCCCAGTACACATCCTGGTCCGGTTCCCATGTGTCTTCGCGTCCGCCACCAAAGCCGAACGTGCGGAAGCCCATCGTCTCCAGCGCCACGTTGCCGGTGAGGATCATCAGGTCCGCCCAGGAAATGGACTGGCCGTACTTCTGCTTGATCGGCCACAGCAGGCGGCGCGCCTTGTCCAGGCTGACGTTGTCCGGCCAGCTGTTGAGCGGCGCGAAACGCTGCTGTCCCCGACCGCCGCCGCCGCGGCCGTCCTGGATGCGGTAGGTGCCCGCGCTGTGCCACGCCATGCGGATGAACAGGCCGCCGTAGTGGCCGAAGTCGGCGGGCCACCAGTCCTGCGAGTCGGTCATCAGGTCGCGCAGGTCCTTCTTCAGCGCGTGGTAGTCCAGCTTGTTGAAGGCCTCGGCATAGTTGAAGTCGGGCGCCAGCGGATTCGAGCGCGAGGAGTGCTGGTTCAGCAGGTCGACGCGCAACTGGTTGGGCCACCAGTCGCGGTTGCCGGTACCGCCGCCGGCGGTCTGGTGGAACGGGCACTTCGATTCGGTGGTCATGGGCAGGTTTCCTTTGGCGGTCGGTGGTGGAGCAGAGGAAGGATCGAACGAATGGCGGGCAGCACGCAGCGCAACGCGACGTCAGTCGCGAGCGGGTGTCGGACAGGAAGGCGGGGGCCGGCGAAGGTACGGTGAAGGCACTGGCATGGCTCACGTCCTTGCAGGGCGTTGGCGGATGGCGACCAGACTAGGCAGTGCGAACGATCAATGAAAATCGTTTGTCGTGAAGGGTCCGATAGCGGTCTTCAATGGTGCGTCGCGCCATCAGGACCCGCCTGCAGCGTGCGCCACGATACTCCGCGCAGGTTACGCAGATGTTGTAGATGCGTGCGCAGGCGGCGACGGCAGCACCCGCATGAAAAAGCGCAGGCGCCGTACCGGGTGCCCCGTGGCCGTCAGAGCAGCGCCTTGAGACGGTAGAGGGATTCCAGCGCCTGCTTGGGCGTCAGTTCGTCCGGGTCGATCGCCGCCAGGGCCTCCTGCGCCGCCGAAGGCGCGGCGAACAGGCCGAACTGCTGTGGCGCATCCAGTGCCTGCGGGCCCATGTCGGAGGCATGCGTCTCGCGGCCGCGCTGCTCCAGTTCCGCCAGCCGGCGGCGCGCCTGCTGCAGCGTGGTCTTCGGCAGGCCGGCCAGGGCCGCCACCTGCAAGCCGAAGCTGCGGTCGGCGGCGCCGTCCTTCACCGCGTGCATGAACACCAGCGTGTCGCCGTGTTCCACGGCATCCAGGTGGACATTGGCGATCCCGCTCCCCGATTCGCCGGCGAGCGCGGTCAGCTCGAAGTAGTGCGTGGCGAACAGCGTGTAGCAGCGGTTGCTGGAAGCCAGGTGGCGCGCGACCGCGTCGGCCAGGGCCAGGCCGTCGTAGGTCGACGTACCACGGCCGATCTCGTCCATCAGCACCAGCGACTGCGCGGTGGCGTGGTGCAGGATGTAACTGGTCTCGGCCATTTCCACCATGAAGGTGGACTGCCCGCGCGCGAGGTCGTCGCCGGCGCCGATGCGGGTGAGGATGCGGTCGATCGGGCCGATGACCGCGCGCGAGGCGGGCACGAAGCTGCCGATATGCGCGAGCAGCACGATCAGCGCGTTCTGCCGCATGTACGTGCTCTTGCCGCCCATGTTCGGGCCGGTGATGACCAGCATGCGGCGGCCCTCGTCCAGGCGCAGGTCGTTCGGCTCGAACGGCTCCTTGCGCACCGCCTCGACCACCGGATGGCGGCCGCGCTCGATGCACAGGCCGGGCGCCTCGACGAGCTCCGGCTGCGTCCAGTCCAGCGCCTGCGCGCGCTCGGCGAAGGCGGCCAGCACGTCGAGTTCGCTCAGCGCGCCGGCGCAGCGCTTCAGCGGTTCCAGGCGCGCATTGAGCGTGTCCAGCAGCGCGTCGTAGAGCAGCTTCTCGCGCGACAGCGAGCGCTCGCGTGCCGACAGCACCTTGTCCTCGAACTGTTTCAGTTCCTCGGTGATGTAGCGCTCGGCGCCGGTCAGGGTCTGCCGGCGCGTGTAGTGCACCGGTGCCTTGTCGGCCTGGCCCTTGCTGATCTCGATGTAATAGCCGTGCACGCGGTTGTAGCCGACCTTCAGCGTGGCGATGCCGCTGCTCGCGCGCTCGCGCGCTTCCAGGTCGACCAGGAACTGGTCGGCATTCGTGCTCAGCCGGCGCAGTTCATCGAGTTCGGCGTCGTAGCCGTCGGCCAGCACGCCGCCGTCGGTGAGCTTGAGCGGCGGTTGCGGCGCGATGGCCGCCAGCAGCAGCGCGGCGGTGTCGTCGTGTTCGCCCAGCTCGGCGGCCAGCGCCTGCAGGCGCGGCGAGTCGAGCGTCTGCAGGTGGCCACGCACATCGGGCAGCAGCGCCAGGCCGTCGCGCAGCGTGGACAGGTCGCGCGGGCGCGCCGAGCGCAACGCCACGCGGGTGAGGATGCGTTCGAGATCACCGAGCGCGCGGAAGCCGGTGCGCAGGTCGCGGTCCACACCGGCCCCGATCAGGGTGGCCACCGCGTGGTGACGCTGGCCCAGCACCGTGCGATCACGCAGCGGCCGATGCAGCCAGCGGCGCAGCAGGCGGCCGCCCATCGGGGTGACGGTGGTGTCCAGCACGCCGAGCAGCGTGTGCCGGGTGTCGCCGTCGACGCGCGTGTCCAGTTCCAGATGGCGGCGCGTGGCCGCGTTCATCGCGATGGCATCGCCGGCCGATTCCAGCGCGATCGCGGTCAGGTGCGGCAGGCGCTGCTTCTGGGTCTCTTCCACGTAGCCGAGCAGTGCACCGGCGGCACCGGTGGCCAAGGCCTTGTCGTCGATACCGAAGCCGGTCAGGTCGTGCAGGCCGAAAAAGTTCAGCAGCTGCCGCCGCCCGCTGTCCGGATCGAACAGCCACGGTGCGCGCCGGCGGATGCCGGTGCGCTGCTGCAGGAAGGCGGGCAGGCCCTCTTCGTCGGGAACCAGCAGTTCGGCGGGCTCGAGGCGTGCCAGTTCCGCTTCCAGCGCATCGTCGCCGTCCACCTCGTTGACCATGAAGCGGCCGCCGGCCAGATCGGCCCACGCCAGGCCATAGCCGGAGCGCCCGCGGCAGATGGTCATCAGCAGGGTGTCGCGGCGTTCGTTGAGCAGCGCTTCGTCGGTCACCGTGCCCGGCGTGACCACGCGCACCACCTTGCGTTCCACCAGGCCCTTCGCCAGCGCCGGATCGCCGATCTGCTCGCAGATCGCGACCGATTCGCCCAGCGCCACCAGCCGTGCCAGGTAACCTTCGCAGGCATGCACCGGCACGCCGGCCATCGGGATGGGCGCGCCGCCGGAACTGCCGCGCTGGGTCAGGGTGATGTCGAGCAGCCGCGCGGCCTTGCGCGCATCGTCGTAGAACAGCTCGTAGAAATCCCCCATCCGGAAGAACACCAGCAGGTCCGGATACTCCGCCTTGGCGGCGAAGAACTGCTTCATCAGGGGGGTGTGTTCCGACTTGTCTTTGCTCACGAGGCCAGCGGGGAGGGGGAGGCAAAAGGGCGTTGATTGTAGCGGCTGGGCGAAGGCGTCCGTGGCGCCGATGGGGGTCGTCGCGGAGGCGTTCCCTCGCGCTTGCGCGTGCGGATCGCACCTGTTCCGGGTGACGAGCGTAATCGAAGTTCCGCACGATCGTTCGGAAAATCAGTGGCTTATCCGTGCCAAAGTCCCGCACTGCGTATCGACGCAGTGCAGAATGCCGCCATGTGAAGCGGATGTTAGTTTCGCGTTGACGCAAGGGGAGTTGCGTGTTCATTTCGGCGGCTGCGGTCGCCTTTGCTTCGCCATCCAGAACAGAACCCGTCGCACTACAGGACCCTTGGGAGGGGACACCATGGTTAATGCATCGCCCAGGCACAAAGCGCTTTCGCTCGCGGTCTTCACCGCACTCTGCGCCAGTTCGCACGCGTACGCGCAACAGGCCGCCGCACCGGCCGGCGAAGAGGAGCCCACCACGCTGGCGACCATGACGGTCACCGCGCAGAAGCGCGAGGAAGCCCTGCAGGACGTGCCGATCGCGGTCACCGCGATCTCCGAGCAGCTGCTCCAGGACACCGGCGTGCGCGACATCAAGGACCTGCAGGTCCTGGTGCCCGGCCTCACCGTGACCAGCACCCAGAGCGAAGCGATCACTACGGCGCGCATCCGCGGCATCGGCACCGTCGGCGACAACGTCGGCCTGGAATCCTCGGTCGGCGTAGTGATCGATGGCGTCTACCGCCCGCGCAACAGTGTCGGCTTCGGCGACCTGGGCCAGCTCGAGCGGATCGAAGTACTGAAGGGCCCGCAGGGCACCGTGTTCGGCAAGAACACCTCCGCCGGCGTGATCAACGTGGTCACGCGCCGCCCCAGCTACACGCAGAGCGCGGAAGGCGAGGTCACGGTCGGCAACTACAACGCCATCGGCGTGTCCGGCGCCTACAACGACGCGCTGGGTGAAGTCGGCGCATTCAACATCTACGCCGCCAAGCGCAAGCGCGACGGCTGGATGGACGTGCGCACCGGCAACGGCCCGCGCCGCGAGACCGACGACAACGACCAGAACTTCCATACCGTGCGCGGCAAGGTGCTGCTGGAGCCGACCGAGAACCTGGAGATCATGGTGTCCGGCGACTTCACCAGCCGCGAGGAGAACTGCTGCGCCGCCGTGCAGACCACCGTCGGTGCGACCGCGGCCATCCTCAACCGCCTGGCGGGCGGCCAGGCCGTGGCGGCGCCGGGCGACGATCCGTTCGACCGCGTCGCCTACAGCAACCGTCCCACCACGCAGGACATCAAGGAAAACGGTGTGGCGGTGGAAGTGAACTGGGATTCGTCCTGGTTCGGCGGCGCCACGCTCACCTCGATCACCGCGCAGCGTCAGTGGGAGGCCATCAACGGCCTGGACTACGACTTCAGCACGGCCGACATCCTCTATCGCGTGGCGGACGAGGACGAATCCTTCACCGGGTTCGACACCTTCAGCCAGGAATTCCGTCTGACCGGCGCCACCGACCGCGTCGACTGGATGGTGGGTGCGTTCTATACCGACGAGGATCTGGACCGCACGGAAACCTACCGCATCGGGTCGCACTACGAGCCCTACCTGTCGGTGGCCCTGCTCTCGATCATCAATCCGGCGCTGGGCACCTCGCCGACCGCGCCGCTGTTCCTCTCGCAGGCGACGGGCCGTCCCTTCGGCACGGTGTTCGCCGGCCTCGGGGCGTTGGACACGTACCAGCAGAGCGCCAAGAGCACGGCGCTGTTCACCAACAACACCTGGCACGCGACCGACGCGCTGGACCTGACCCTGGGCCTGCGCTACACCCGCGAGAAGAAGACCCTGGTCTCCAACTACAGCAACCCGAACGGCGGTGCCGGCTGCGGGTCGATGCTGGCCAACCCGGCCCAGGTGGTCGCCGCCCTGGTGGCGCGCGGCCTGACCGTCGCGCAGGCCAGCGCCGCGGCGCCGACCGTGGTGGGCTATGGCTGCCTGCCGTGGGCCAACCCGCTGCACAACGCGCCCACGCGCGACACCGTGCAGTCGCGTGAAGAGAAGGAGTGGTCCGGCACGTTGAAGGCGGCCTACCGCTGGAACGACAACGTCATGACCTACGGTTCGTTCGCACGCGGCTACAAGGGCGGCGGCTTCAACCTGGATCGCGTGCAGTCCTCGAACGGCCTGAGCAGCGGCAGTGCAAACGGCATCCAGCCGGTCCTCGACACCTCGTTCGCCGGCGAGTTCGTGGACAGCTACGAGCTGGGCGCCAAGACCACCTGGCTGGACGGCAACCTGCTGCTGAACGCCACCCTGTTCCATCAGGAGTACGAGAACTTCCAGCTCAACAGCTTCCTCGGCACCAGCTTCGTGGTGCGCTCGATTCCGGAAGTCACCTCGCAGGGCCTGGATGCCGAACTGATGTGGCAGCCGAAGTCGATCCGCGGCCTGATGCTGCAGAGCGGCCTGATGTACGCCGATACGACCTACGGCGACAACATCCCGGGCGGCGATTTCGTCTCGCCGACCGGCGCGCTGTACAAGCTGCCGGGTGCGCAGATGAGCTTCGCGCCGAAGTGGTCCGGCTCGGCCTCGGTGACGTACGAATGGGACGTGGGCAGCCTGCTGGCGCGCTTCAACATCGGCGCCAAGTACGTGTCCGAGTACAACACCGGCTCCGACCTCGATCCGGAGAAGATGCAGGGCGCCTACACTGTCGCCAATGCCCGTTTCGGCATCGGCGCGCAGGACCAGCGTTGGATGCTGGAATTCTGGGGCACAAACATCACCGACGAGGAGTACGTTCAGGTCGGTTTCGACGGTCCGCTGCAGAACGTGTCGCCCGCGCCCAACAATCCGTTCAACACCTTCAATGCGTTCCTCGGCGCGCCGCGCATGTATGGCATGACCCTGCGCGTCCGCTACTGATCGCTGCCGCACGTCGTCGCGAACGGCCCGCCCCCGAGGCGGGCCGTTTTCGTTGCGGCGCCGGGCAGGGCGACAGCGCCAGACAAATCGGCTACAACACGCACGCCTCCCTTCCGGAACCGATGATGTCCGTGCCCGACGACGAAACGCTGCAGATCCTGGCCCGGCAGGTCGGCGAACGCTTGCGGCACGCGCGCGACCATCTGGTCACGGCGGAGAGCTGCACCGGGGGCTGGATCGCCAAATGCGTCACCGACATCGCCGGATCGTCGGACTGGTTCGACAGCGGCATGGTGGCCTACAGCTACGAGGCCAAGCAGGCGCTGTTGGGCGTGCGTCCGCAGACGCTGGAGACGCATGGTGCCGTCAGTCGGGAGACGGTGATCGAAATGGTATCGGGCGCGCTGGTGAACTCCGGCGCCAGCCTGGCCGTGGCGGTCACCGGCATCGCCGGCCCCGGGGGCGGCAGTCCCGACAAACCGGTGGGAACGGTCTGGATCGGCTGGAAGCGGCGCGGCGGCTATGCACGGGCGGAGGTCTTCCAGTTCGGCGGCGACCGCGATGCGGTACGCCGGCAGACAGTCGAGCATGCGCTGAAGGGGCTGGAGCACCTCTGACGCCAGGGCCCCGCGGCAACTGATTCGCTCAGGATGGTTGCCAGTCGGCCGGGTTAGTAGTATTACTACTAACCATGGACCTGACCGATACCCAGCACGCCATCCTCGCCCTGATCGCCGAGCGGCTCGAAGCCGAGGGCATGCCGCCGTCCCAGGCGGAAATCGCCAAGGCCTTCGGCTTCAAGGGCGTCCGTGCCGCGCAATACCATCTGGAGGCCCTGGAGCAGGCGGGCGTCATCGAACGCGTCCCCGGCCGTGCCCGCGGCATCCGCCTGCTGAAGGCGCCGCCGTCCGCGCAGCCCGACCTGGCGTTCCCGTCCGCCAACGACGACGGGTTGCGCGTGCCCGTGCTGGGCCAGGTGGCAGCGGGCGCGCCGATCGGCGCCGACGCGGGCCACCACGACTATGTACTGCTCGACCGCGCCTTCTTCGCGCCTGCCCCGGACTACCTGCTCAAGGTGAAGGGCGACTCGATGCGCGACGAAGGCATCTTCGACGGCGACCTGATCGGCGTGCACCGCACGCGCGACGCCCGTTCCGGGCAGATCGTGGTGGCCCGGGTGGACG